>JBGUIU010000269.1:0-28740 GCA_045113275.1 Paludibacteraceae bacterium | reverse complement strand
CCAACTGCTTTGGCGCCAATTAGATTCTGCTTACGGTCATCAACAAAAATGGTTTCGGATGGGTCTAATCCCTCATCGTTCAGCACGTATTGATAAATCTCCTTGCTTGGCTTAGATAATCCTATTTCACAGCTGACGTATAATTTATCAAAATAGGTATAAAAAGGTTTCCCCTCTGGCGCAAATCCTTCGCTTCGAATGTAACTCATCATAAACGGATTGTTGTTGGTCAGCATGTAGATGCGATAGCCTTCTTCCTTCCATGCCTCCAACTGCTTCAACAGACCTTGTGGTAGATGTGAGAAAAATCCCCACCATGCGTAAGCGATTTGTTCAAAGGTGATCTCTTTCTGACATAGGGTAGAGACTTGCTTCAGAAAATCGGCTGTTGTGATTGTCCCTTCTTCTACCTGACCAAAGATGTCTCCCCAGTTTTGCCCTTCTATGAAATATGTCTCTGCATGGGGTACTCCCAAGGCTGAAAAACGATTTACGGCTTCTTGATGTTGACTGACGCTTAAGACACCGCCCCAGTCGAAAATTAGATTCTTTATCATTTATACTTTAATTCTTCTTTTGTTTTATGAAAAATCCCCCAGTCCTAAAGACCAGGGGATCTTACTTCTATTCTCTTGAATGATTATCCTAAGAATTTAATCAAGATACCTGCAGCCACAGCTGAACCAATCACACCTGCCACATTTGATGACATACAATAGTTCAACACATGATTGCGAGGATCATACTTCAAAGCGATGTCGTTAGCTACACGTGAAGCCATCGGAACAGCACTCAAACCTGTTGCTCCAACCAATGGATTGATCTTCTTCTTTGAGAAGATATTCATGATCTTCACTAATAGGATACCTCCGAAGATGGAGAATCCAAATGCACAGAAACCTCCTGCTACGATACCGATTGTTTTTAAGTTCAAGAAAGCTTCTACAGTCATTGTAGCACCAACGCAAAGTCCTAAGAAGATGGTTGCTGCATTCATGATACCGTTGGAAGCTGCATTGAACAAACGAGAGGTGTTGCTACCAATCTCCTTGATCAAATTACCGAACATCAACATACCTACCAAAGCTACTGCATCACGAACGATAATACCTACGATAACAGTAACAGCAATAGGGAAGATGATCTTCAAAACACGCATGTTCTTAAACTCTTGCTTGTTAGGATACAACTTGTCTTGCTCCTTCATGTTGATCTTCAACTCTTTTTCTGAACATGTCAATTTGACTACCAATGGAACGATTACTGGTACCAATGCCATATAAGAATAAGCTGCAATAGCGATTGGACCCAACATGTCTGGCGCCAATTTCAACGTGGTGAAGATTGCAGTCGGACCGTCGGCACCACCGATGATAGCCAATGATCCAGCCTCCTTCATGTCAAATCCACATTGACTTGCTACGATCAATACAGCGAAGATACCAAACTGTGCACCTGCACCAAAGATAGCTAACTTCAAGTTACGCAACATTGGTCCGAAGTCTGTCAACGCACCTACACCCATAAAGATGATTGGTGGCAACAAACCTGACTTAATCAAAGCGTAGTAAAGGAAGTTCATGATACCGAGGTCATGCGCAATCTCAGGTAATGACATCTCATAGATGTTCTTTGCTACCTCCTGACCGTTTTTGATAAAATGAACCATACCTTCGCCATCGGTTGCAATAACGCCCATACCTCCACCAGGGAAGTTGGCAATCAATACACCAAAAGCAATGGGGATCAAAAGCAATGGCTCATACTCCTTCTTGATACCTAAGTAGAGCAAGAAGAATGCCAAAAGAATCATTACGATATATGAGGGATTGGCAATTAATTCGCCAATCGCCGTCATGCCATATATTTTTTCTAATATCTCTACCATGATTCCAATTATTTAATTCTCATCAATACATCATCTTCGGAAACGGAAGAACCGCTTGTCAAGCAAATCTGTGTGATGACACCATCATTCTCTGCTGCGATAGCGTTGAATGTCTTCATTGCCTCTACATAACATACTACTTGACCTTTCTTCACTGTGTCACCCACCTTGACTGGTGTGTCGCCAGAGTTCTTGACTAAGTAGAATTTACCTTCCAATGGAGAAGTCAAATCGTTGCCTTCACCTGGTGCTGCACTGGCTGCTGCTGCCGCTGCACTTGGTGCTGCTGAACCATCATTTGCACCGATGGTAACATTGTATTTGACACCGTTAACTTCTACAGTTACCGTTTGTGGCAATTCCACACCACCTTTGCATGCTGCTCTCTTCGCTTTGCGATCTTCAAGATCAGCTAAGAAGTCTGCTTTTGCTTTGCCTGATTTGTAAGCACGGTATTGTTGTGGGTGCATAGCCAACTCGAACAACTCTTCGTCGTCTTGACCGAAGTCCCAACCCTCTTTCTTCATCTCCTCACGGAACGTGTCAAGTGCGTCAGGGTAGTTGCTTTGTGGGTCTTCTGTGTGGAACTCACGTCCTTGCTCTTTTGCTTTTGCGATTAACTCTGGTGACAAAGGACCAGGTAGATTACCTGATTTACCTAACATCATATCCCAGATATCATCAGCGATCATTGACCAACGATCTTTGCCTTTCTCCATCTGCATAACGTTCATCAACGCCATGTTCTTAACATATTGAGAGAATGGTGTTACCAAGCAAGGGTAACCCATCATAGGCCATACATATTTAACCTCATCGAATAGCTTGATTAACAATTCGTCTTGGCTCATCTTTGGTTTACCGTTCTTCTCTTTCCATTTGTTGATAGACTCAAGGTTAGTCTCCAAGTCTGTCATCAATGAACCCATCATACCACCAGGAAGACCTGGGCCGATCAACAAGGAGTTCATCATACGGTTACGAGGAGGGATATAGTAACCCAAGAAATCATCCATCATCTCTTTGATCAAGGTACGAGCTTCCATGTATGCCTCCATGTTGATTTCCTTTACCTTGAAACCGGCATCTTTCAACATAGCTTGTACTGCAATGACATCAGCATGACCTGTACCCCAAGAGAGCGGTTCCATACCAACATCTACATAATCACAACCAGCCTTACATACTTCCAAGATAGAAGCCATGTTGAAACCAGGTCCTGCATGACTATGATATTGAATAGTGATGTCTTTGATTGCTTTGATGTTCTTGGTTAATTCACCCAAGAATGCAGGACGACCGATACCTGCCATATCCTTCAAACAGATCTCATCACAACCAGCCTCGATCAGTTCCTTTGCCATCTTCGTGTAATATTCTACAGTATGGATAGGAGAGTAAGTGATACAAAGGCAGCATTGAGAAATCATACCACCATCGTGTGCATATTTAATTGAAGGAATAATATTTCGTGTGTCATTCAATCCACAGAATGTACGTGCGATATCTGTACCTTGTTTCTTCTTAACTACATAGAAGAGTTTACGAACATCGGCAGGAACAGGACTCATACGGAGACCGTTCAAGGCACGATCCAACATGTGTGTTTGAATACCAGCCTCGTGGAAAGGCTTTGTCCATTGACGGACTGCTTTGTTTGGATTTTCTCCATAGAGAAGGTTCACTTGCTCAAAACCTCCACCATTTGTTTCTACTCTGTCGAAGCAACCCATCTTTACGATTGCAGGTGCTACTTTCATCAATTGGTCAACACGCGGTACATACTTACCTGCGGCTTGCCACATGTCTCTAAAGACAAGACTGAATTTTACTTCTTTAGCCATTTTTTTTATGATTATTTTTTTTCTTTTAAATTCTTTCGATCTTATCAGCCTTCGATTTTCCTTTTGTGATTTGGCTGATGGCCATGTTGATGGCCTGTGCTACATTCGCATCTACTGGATTAGGTGTTGATGAAACAGCCTTGGATTTTGGCGCCTCTTCTTCCGGCGCGTACTTGTTAACCAACCTGATTAACATGTTTCCAAAAAATATAATGAGTAATAACACGGAGAATACCGTTGTTAACCCAATGCCCAATAATTGTAGGGACTGCGCTAAATTTTCTGCGTTCATAGAAGTTTTGTTTTTTCTGTTTTAATTTAATTTCCAAATATAAACAAAAAAATTATTACTTGAAAATGAGATGTTGCTATTTCATTCGATTTTCTTTTCTAAAAGATATAAAAACCTCTTTCATCCTACTTTTCTTTCACCATTCTTGATATAACGATGAAATTTTGTAATTTTGAACTTCGGTTAGTTGTCTTGCCGTTTTGATTTTATAATCGGCTTAAGACAGAGTATTAAAATATTTTTTATCAACAGTTAATGAAGACAGCTCTTTTTATAGATCGGGATGGCACGTTGATCGTGGAGCCTCCTGTTACGTATCAGGTAGATACATTGGACCAGATGACTTTCTTGCCTGGTGTGTTACGTAATTTATATTTTATCCGAAAAAATTGTTCGTTTGAATTGGTGATGGTGACCAACCAAGATGGTTTGGGTACCGATGTCTATCCTCAAAAAAACTTCGATACAGTTCAAGGTAAGATGCTTGAGATTTTAAAGGGGGAAGAGATCCAGTTTGACCAGATATTCATCGATAAGTCTTTCCCTGAGGATAATCTTCCAACCCGTAAGCCTGGTACTGCTATGCTGACCTCTTATATGGATGGTTCGTATGATATGGCTCACTCGTATGTGATAGGTGACCGTTTGACGGATGTGATGTTGGCAAAGAATCTAGGCTGCAAAGCTCTTTTGATTGCTTCGTCGGTTGAGACGGCCGAAAAAGAGTTGAAAGAAGCTGGTTTGAAGGAGTCTTGTGCTAAGATCGTCACTTCTTGGAATCAGATTGCTGAGTTCCTTTTTGCGGGAGAACGTGTGGCAACCGTACAACGAACAACGAAGGAAACAGATATCTTCGTTCAACTGAATTTAGATGGAACAGGTAAGTGTGACATCTCATCTGGTCTTGGTTTCTTTGATCATATGCTGGAACAGATTGGTAAACACTCTGGTTGTGATTTGACGATTCATGTGAAGGGTGATTTGAATGTGGATGAACATCATACGATTGAGGATACGGCCATTGCATTGGGTGAGGCGTTACTGTCAGCTCTTGGTAATAAACGAGGTATTGAACGCTATGGCTATTGCTTGCCGATGGATGATTGTTTATGCTCTGTGGCATTGGATTTTGGTGGTCGTCCATGGTTGGTATGGGAGGCTGATTTCCAACGTGAATATGTGGGAGATATGCCGACAGAGATGTTCTTGCATTTCTTTAAATCATTGAGCGATTCGGCTAAGATGAATTTGAACATAAAAGCAGAAGGAACTAACGAACATCATAAGATAGAAGGTATATTCAAAGCATTGGCTCGTTCCATTAAGATGGCAGTGAAACGAGATATCTATAAATATGAGTTGCCTTCGACTAAAGGGACTCTGTAATTGATGGGGTGAATTTATATAATTAACTAAAGATCAAACGATTGAAATTGTAATTTCGGGAACGATAGAAGGTTATGATTATATAGATTTAGGATTGCCAAGCGGAAGACTATGGGCGGCTTGTAATGTTGGAGCTACAAAAATTTCTGAGCTTGGTGACTGTTACTCTTGGGCAGAGGTGTCCCCCAAAAACGAACACAGTTGGTACGGTTTATCAACCTGCGTCTTATTAAATATGTTTGAAAAGTAGAATTTGTTAAACTCACCATAAATAATGTAACGATAATGAAAGAAGAAGTGAAAAATTATTTGTTCCTACGTAAGATGTTAGGAATACTATGTGGATTATTGGCACCTGCATGTCTTTTGTTCGGATTGATTGGTGCGGAACATAATATGGACGGTTGGTATATGAGTGTCAGTGCCACGTATTATGCATCATCAAAAGTATGGATGATTGGATTGCTGTTTACAGCTTCTGTATTCTTTATGTGTTATACAGGGTATGATTGGCGAGATCGAGTGATGGCCATTATTCAGTCGTTGTGTTGTCTCTTTGTGGTTGTCTTCCCTTGTAGAGTGCCAGGGGCTCCTGAGACGGTTGGAATGTTTGATTTGCCAATCAATGTTAGTCATACGATTCACATGATTTCAGCTTCGGTGTTATTCTTTGCTTTTGCTGTGAATATTTTGTTTTTGTTCACCATTGGTAATGTGAATAATGAGAAGAAAAGACAAAGAAACATTGTATATAAGGTATGTGGCATCGTGATATTTGTCTTTGCCGTGTTCTTGGCCTTGCATAAGACGCCGCTCTTTGCGTGGGTACCTGCATGGTTTCCTTACACATGGTTCTGTGAATTCATTATGTTGACAGCTTTTTCTGTTGCATGGTTGGTTAAATCAGAGTCGGTGAAGGCTTTGAATGATGTTGAATAATAGTATCAGAATAGATGAGACAAGTAGAATTTGTTTTGTCAGAAAAATCGAGAGGATTTCATTTGATTACCAATGAGATCCTCTCGCATTTGCCTAGTCCGTTGCCGCAGGTGGGACTATTACATTTGTTTGTGAAGCATACCAGTTGTGGTTTGTCTATCAATGAGAATGCAGACCCAGATGTGCGGTCGGATATGGCAAAGATCTTTGATCGCATGATAAAAGAGGGTGAGAGCTATTATGATCATACGTTGGAAGGCTTGGATGATATGCCTGCACATGCCAAATCAACGGTGGTGGGGGTGAGTCTTTCGATTCCGATTACAAATGGCAGACTGAATTTAGGTACGTGGCAAGGTATCTATTTGTGTGAATTTCGCAATTATGGAGGTCGAAGAAAACTAGTGGCTACGATCGTAGAATAATCAATTATTTATTGGGGTAATAAAAAATATATTTGAATTTGGCTCGGTTCCATTTTGTGGAGACGCACGGATATATAGAAATGCACGGCCATGTGGAGACGCACGGCCGTGCGTCTCTACTATTTTTTGACAAATTTGCTGGTGATGTTTTTGTTGACGATGATGATATATTCACCTGAAGCCAATGAAGAAACGTTCACACGGTTGTTCTCTGCTTTGCACGTCATAACTTTGCCGTTCAGAGAGACGATTTCTACGCTTTCAATTTTTTCATTGCTATTGAAAAGTATCTCGTTATCTACTGGATTAGGGTAGATGGAAATTGTTTTTCCATCGCTGTTGATGGTCATAAGAGCATTGTTTGCTGAACCATTATAAGAGATCAAGAAATAGTCAACCAAGTAGTTGAGATTTGGTCTTGATCTGAATTCGACTGTTACGCTCTTTGCTCCTGCAGGAATTTCAAATTCTCCAGATGTTTTTGACCAGACATATTGAAAAGCTGTATCTATAAATGCTGCGACGGCATCTTCCGAGTTGTCGAACTTCAGATAGATGGGTATTGGCTTGATGTTAGCTTTCTCCTTTTCTGGTTCACCGTTAAATAATCGAGGATTGATTTTTGCGATACATGATACTTTTATCTTACCTGCCTTTATAACATCTTCAGACAATGGTATATCCTTGAAATATAATGTTTTAGAATCTTCCATTACAGATAAAGAAGAACGTAATTCAGACACGGGATATTTTTTCTCATATTCCAGAACTTTTTCATCATATACGTAACATGTTTCATAGTATATTTGGCAGCTGTCGCAAGTGAGAGCAAGACCATCCTGGAAATATTGTTTTCTCATGTCTAATGTGTCATAGATAATTTTCCCATTTTCATCTTTTACGTAAGTTTTCCCAGTTGAATCAGATGGATCTATTCTTCTTTGTACTCGTGAAATATAACTATTCATGCTCATTTTTTCGGTCCATGTGTCATAAGAATCGAATTGACAACCATAAATAGGATGTTCCTCTGTATTGGTTTCAAAGTACAGATTTTTTATTTTAAGGACTCCATCTGTTGGGTAGTGCTCGTATTCGTGCATGTAAGAAACAAAGACAGCCTTCACCTCTTCGTTGTTTCGTGCGTATGTGAATCCCTCGTATTTGTTCCATTCTTTGTCGCACCCTTCTCCTTTGGCATCTATGTAATTAATGCTTATCATGTATGGTTCGACGGTGGTTGGTTGGGAGGCATCATCAGGATTGATGATCTTATATGCGTCTAAGTTGAATTTAGAGTTCTCGTCTGAAACACAGTTTATCATAATAGCAGGATCAAATCTGTTAACGGATTCTTCTTCTCCATAGAGATTTATAGGATCAACAGCATACTCTATAATTAGATTTTTAGTGCCGACATGCAGTCCTTGCATACCTGTGAGTTTTGCGGTTGAAAAAAGGATTGTGTGTTTGACTGTGGCGTAACCATCTCCTTCTGCAAATTCTTGGAAAATCTCAGAAGGTTCGATTGTGGCTCCATTTTGGAGTCGTCCATCTTTGATTAGATAGTATCTGTCATTGGCAAAACCACTAATGTAGCATACGATTGCTAATAATAAGAGTAAACTTGTCTTCTTCATGTTGTATATATTTTTAATGTTGGGTTATGCTTTGCATTTAGTTTATTCATAATGTCTTATTCTAACCTCTATGCCTTCCTTCTTCAGACGGTTGGGTAGGTCGCTGACGTCTGTGTTGCTATAGTGGTAAGGGAAGAGCACCTTGGGACGGATGATCTTTGCAACTCGTACCAATTGATCAACTGTCATTGTATAGGGTTGATTGCAGGGAAGGAATGCAATGTCGATATCTTTTATTTCGGACATTTCAGGTATATCTTCCGTGTCTCCTGCGATGTAGATTCTTAGTCCGTCGATCGTCAGAATGTAGCCGTTGTCCCTACCTTTGGGGTGGAATTGCTGATGCCCTTCTGTGATGTTGTAGGCAGGTACAGCTTCGACCTTGATGTCAACTGAGATTTGAGAAGAGTCTCTGTTGTTCAGCACAATTCCCTTTCCAATCATATCTGCGCATCGTTGGTTGGTGATGAGTTGAGTCTTGTCTCCGGAAAGTAGAGCAATAGCCTCCTTGTCAAAATGATCAAAGTGCTCATGGGTCACGAAGATATAATCCGCTTTTGGCATAGCAGCATAGTCGATTGTCTTGTCGCCCAGTTTTGTGACAGGGTCGATTTCAATCTCTTTCCCATCATATTGAATTCGGATACTGGCATGTACGAGTGCGTGAAAAGAGATGGTTTTGCCACTCTTTGTTTGGAAAACATCCACATTTTCAGGCATCTGTTGACTGCAGGCAGTTGTCAGTCCTAAACCGGCTAATAAGCAAATAATGATTCTTTTCATAAAAATAAATATGGTGGGTTTTGTGAAGATATAAATTAATAGATATCAATAGATTTTTCTTTGACCTCTTGTTTGACAGATTTGATTAAATCTTTCTCTTTTTTCTTGTAATCAAATACATAGTATTTTAGTTCTCCGTCATGAAACTCTGTGAAAAGAATTTTATGCTTGCCAATTTCTTTACAACTCATTATGGAGGAGGATATTTCCGTCAGGTTTTTCCCATTATAGTCTGAAACGTAAAGTGAGATGTCGTCATCACTGTTAAGATATTTGTCATTGTTCGTGTCTGCTTTTATGACAGCATAAAATCTCAAGGTGTCATTTTTGCCTTTATAATCATTTGAATCGGAATCGTAGAAATCATAACCGTTGGAATAACTGTAAATATATTGTGAATTTGAAGGGAATAATTTGTATTCTTCCTTTTGACTGTTTATAAATAAGAAATTAGTCAGTCCGTCGTCATCGGATCTTGAGCTGCCTTTGTACATTGATATAGAAACTTTTTCCTCACGCATTTTTGGATTTTTCACTTTGAAAACATATACATCATTCATCATAGAAGTAAATTCGATGAGTTCTTCATCTGTGGATTTCTCATTATTGTTGTTATCCGGTAGTTCTTTATTTTGATTATTCGTTTCTATTACACTAACAGACACATCGGAAGATGATGAGGAGAATAACGTATTGGCAGCAGTGTAGATGATTAAGATGAGCAGAAATATAAGACCTACGGCGGCACATAAGAAAACCAATATATAATCGGCTTTTTTTATGAAATCTAAATTAAGTTTTTTCATGTGTTTTAATTTAAAAAGAGAAATAAAAGTATAGTACTCCCTATTGTATAACAATTGGTTATTTTTCCGTTGAAGTCAATTTTCAATCAACGTTAATACTCCAAAATTATATTTTTTTTATTAAGCAACCTTGCGCATGGGATAAATTTTTAGAGGAGGTATGGGTTGACTGTGTTTTTAATGTTATTTTGAGGAATATAATTATATTATCCTTCTGATTTCTGAATATTTCTTACATTTGCTATTGTATGTGTTCTGGTGAGTAGATTGTTATTTAGATGGTTTTAATAACGGTTCACGATATGAGCTTTGTGAAACGAAAAGAGAGAAAATAGTTGAATAGTGTAGATTGAACATTTTTCTTTTTGTCGATTAGTTAAGAAAAGTATGTCAGACTTGGTTTTTATAGATCTGGAGGTAAATCCTCAAGAAAAAAAAGTGTTGGATTTTGGTGCAATAAAATCCAATGGTGTTAAATTACATACATCTCAAAAGACTGAATTTGAAAAATTTATTGAAGGATTCGAATATATTTGTGGACATAATATTTGTCATCACGATGCAAATTATTTTGATGTATCGACAAATGTCCGTTACATTGATACATTGTATGTTTCTCCGTTGCTATTTCCAGAAAGACCTTATCATAGTCTTTTGAAAGATGATAAAATACAATCAGATGACTTGTCTAATCCACTTAATGATGCAATTAAAACAAAGGAACTCTTTTATGATGAAATAAATGCGTTGCAACAGCTAGATAAGACATACTTGCAGATATTAGTTAATCTTCTTTATGACAAACCAGAATTCAATGGTTTTTTCAATTATATACAATTGAAACCTTGTGGGGATACGGTTCGTCTTATTTCCACTTTTTTTGAAAAGAAGATATGTAGTAATGCACCACTAGAAAAAATGGTAGGATATGCTCCGATTGAGGTAGCTTACGCTCTTGCGATTATTTCAACCAATGATAAAACCTCTATTATTCCTCATTGGGTCCACCGACAATTCCCATTGATAGAGCGTGTATTGAAAAGATTGCGAGGAACGCCATGTGGTGATAGATGTTTGTACTGCAAAGAGTTTTTGAATCCTCAAATTTATCTTAAGCGTATTTTTGGTTTTGAGAGTTTTAGAAGATATGATGGAGAACCTTTGCAAGAAAATGCTGTAAATGCAGCTGTTAATAATAAATCATTGCTAGCCATATTCCCCACAGGTGGAGGTAAAAGTCTAACTTTCCAACTTCCTGCGCTAATTTCGGGGATTACAGAACGAGCCTTGACTGTTGTTATATCACCTTTACAATCTCTTATGAAAGATCAGGTGGACAATTTAGAGAAAAAAGGGATTGTAGATGCGGTTACAATCAATGGACTATTAAGCCCTCTCGAACGCCAGAATGCAATAGAAAAAGTAGATTCTGGTGTGGCTTCCATTCTCTATATATCTCCTGAATCATTAAGAAGTAAAACAATAGAGAAACTTTTATTATCTCGTCAGATAGCTCGGTTTGTGATTGACGAAGCACATTGTTTTAGTGCATGGGGACAAGATTTTAGGGTTGATTACTTATACATAGGCAAGTACATCCGGGAATTGGCAGAGAAGACAGGTATAAAAAACATACCTGTCTCATGTTTTACTGCAACAGCTAAGCAGAAAGTCATTTCTGATATAAAAGATTATTTCAAGGATAATTTGGGAGTGGAACTGGAGTTGTATGCTTCTAATGCTTCTCGCACAAACCTTCGTTATCAAGTACGTTTAGTTGAACCTGAAACAAGAAAATATTTAGAACTTCGTGAATTAATTAAGACGAAAGATTGTCCGACAATTGTCTATGTTTCAAGGACGAAACAAACCGTAAAGTTGTCGGATCAGTTGAAGAATGATGGTATATTAGCATTACCATTTAATGGAAAAATGGATCCGAAAGCAAAGCAAAGTCATCAAGACGATTTTATCAATGACACAGTACAAGTAATGGTGGCTACATCAGCTTTTGGTATGGGAGTGGACAAAGCTAATGTTAAGTTTGGTGGTTCATTATGATATTTCAGACTCGTTAGAGAACTACGTACAAGAGGCGGGACGAGCGGGTCGTGATCCGAATCTAGAAGCGGAATGTTATGTGTTATATTCTGATAATGATTTAGATAAACACTTTATTCTTAATAATTCAACCCGTATATCATGTGCGGAGATTAATCAAATATGGCGTGCGATAAAAAACATGACTAAGAATCGCAAGTCAGTTTGCTCTTCTGCCTTGGAAATAGCGAGAACTGCTGGATGGAATTATGAGGTAATCGATGTTGAAACTCGCGTTAAAACGGCTTTACAAGCTTTAGAAAATGCTGGATTTATTCAAAGAGGTAAGAACTCTCCACATGTCTATGCTACAAGTATTTTGGCAAAAAACTATGAAGAGGCAGCGACGAAAATAGATGCGTCAAAATTGTTTCTAAGCATAGAAGCAAAAACAAGGGCGAAACGAGTCATTAAATCACTTATATCGTGCAAACATATCACACGTGAGGATACAGAGGCTGCTGAGTCTAGGGTGGATTATTTGGCAGATATACTTGGTATGACTAAAGAAGAAGTGGTTGACGTAGTGCAAATCATGAGGCAGGAGAAAATTTTGAAAGACGATAGAGATATCTCTGCTTTTATTGAATCCACGAAGAAATCACTCGAAGTTTTAGTTGCGTTTCAAAAACTTATTATGTTTATTTTGGATAAGTTGACGGACAATGGCATTTTGTTGAATTTGAAATTGTTAAATGAGGAAGCCGAAAAATTATCGATAAAAACGAATGTAAAAAACATTAAAACCATTTTGCTGTTTTGGAAATCAAAGTCATATGTAAGACTTAATCAAGAGAATCAGGATTTGGTTGAAGTTATTCCTCAAATGACTATTGATGAATTGAAAAATAAGCAGATAAAAATTCTCTCTGTTTCTAATTTTATTGTGAAGTTTCTATCTCAACGATTTGAAAGTTCACAGAAAAAGGAACCTTTGATTCTGTTTTCGATTATTGAACTTTTGGAAGGTTACAATAATGATTTGTTTGTGGAGTATCATGCTGAAGTATATGATATAGAGGAAGCTCTGCTTTTCCTTGCTAAAATTAACTCGGTGAAGTTGGAAGGTGGTTTTCTTGTGTTATATATGGGACTGAATATTAATCGAATAAAAGAGAATGGACGTTTGCAATATACTAAAGAAGATTATCGTAAACTAGATGAATTTTATCGTCATAAAATAGAACAAATACATATTGTAGGTGAATTTGCCAATATGATGGTGCGGGATTATAATGCGGCAATAACCTTTGTAAATGATTATTTCTTCATGGATTACAAACGGTTTCTTTCAAAATATTTCACTCAGGAACGGCTTGTTCAAATAGGAAGAAATATTACGCCTAAAAAATACGATAAATTGTTTAAATCCCTTTCTCCTTTACAGAAAGAGATAATTGACGATGATTTGTCTCCTCACATTGTTATTTCTGCAGGTCCTGGTAGTGGAAAAACTCGTGTGCTGGTTCATAAATTAGCATCTTTGTTGTTATTGGAGGATATCAAGTGCGAACAGTTACTAATGCTTACCTTTTCGCGTGCTGCCGCTATAGAGTTTAAAGTCAGATTGAGGAGTTTGTTGGAAAATGATATTAGCTTTTTGGAAATTAAAACATTTCATTCTTATTGTTTTGATTTGATTGGCAGAATGGGGAAAATAGAGGATGTGAAAGATGTGATACCGCAGGCAACAAAAATGATTCTTGACAAAGATGTAGAACCTAATAGAATTATTAAAAAGGTGCTTGTTATAGATGAGGCACAAGATATGACTGCGGAAGAGTTCCATTTGGTGGAAGCGTTGATGGAGAGTAATGATAATCTGCGGGTGATTGCAGTCGGAGATGATGATCAAAATATTTATCAGTTCAGAGGTTCTTCTTCGTATTATTTTCAGCAGTTGATTACTAAGTATAATGCTAAGGCATATAAGTTGTTGGAGAACTATCGTTCATCAGAACAGATTGTTACATTTGCCAATAAATTTGTCACTTCGATTCAAAACAGAATGAAGTCAGAGCCAATTGTTTCTAAGCAACAGACGAATGGAAAGGTGGTGTTGACTAAACATTCTTGTAGAGGTGGATTTGAAACTGCAGTGATTAATGATTTAAAAACGAACTATAAGGATGATACTTGTGCAGTGTTAACGAGTACCAATCATGAGGCACTTATTATTTTAGGCATTCTAAAACGTAATGGTATAAAATGTAAGTTGATTCAAAGTAATGATGGTTTCAACTTGTTTGATATAGCTGAACTGAGATTCTTTACGGAAATGATTCAGCAAAATATCAGTTCTCCTAAAATTAGTAAAGAAATATGGGAAAACGCAAAGCGAGCTATGAATGAACAATATTCACAGAGCGCTTGTTTACGTTTAATTAATGATATCGTCGATACATTCGATTCTAATTGTGATGAGAAATATTTTTCGGATTTTACTCTGTTTCTAAATGAATCTTCAATAGATGATTTCATAAAGACAGAAAAATCTACGGTCATGGTTTCAACTATACATAAAGCTAAGGGACGTGAGTTTGATCAAGTATATATGTACCTTAACTGTCCTAGTATTAGTACCGATGAAGAAAAACGTAAACTATATGTTGGCTTCACAAGGGCAAAATCATATTTGAATATTCATTATAATACTTCCATATTGGATAATTTGAAACCTGCTGCAACAGAATTTCATATGGATGAAACTGTTTATGAGAGTCCTGAACATTTAGCAGTAGTTTTAACACATAAAGATGTTGTCCTATCCTTTTTTAAAGATAAAAAAGATAAAATTTCTTGTCTTTATAGTGGAACCAATCTGGATCTGTCTTTAGATTGTTTGTCGGTTGGTGATTGTAAACTTGTAAAGTTTTCTAAGGCTTTTTCGGAGAAATTACAGGAATATCAGAACATGGGTTATACCCCATGTTCTGCTAAAATACGATTTGTACTTTGGTGGTATTGTAAGGACGATGATAAAGAATATTTAATCATCCTTCCAATTATTTATTTTGAGAAAAATAAATAATCCTAATATAATACGATACGATACAAAACATATTTAACTTTAAACAACAAAGGTGAGCCCTCTAGGAACTCACCTTTTGTTGCTTGATATGATTGGTATTAAGGTTCATTTAAATCTACTGCGTAGTAAACAACTTTTCCGTTTGGCAGAATACCAGAGATGAAGAGCGCTTTCTCTTGCTCGTTATTGTTCTTTATTTGTGCGATGATACTCTCCAACTCGGTGGTTGAGGATACTTTTTGATTGTTGATTCGTAATACAATGTATCCTTTAGGAATACCTGCTTGATGGAATTTGCCTCCTTTCTCAATGTTAGTCACTTGTAATCCGTAATTGATGCCTAGATTGCTTTTTTGCTTGTCGGTAAGAGGTGTTAATGTTGCACCCAATTGACTTGCATCGTAGTTCTTGACAACATTCGTATTGCCCATCATGTTCTTCAGTGTGACAGTGACGTTCTCCAACTTTCCGTTACGGATAAGCGTTACCTTCACTTTGTCACCCGGACGGAATCGACTGATCTTCTCTTGTAGCTCAGAAACGGATTTAACTTTTTGTCCTTCGATGTGCGTGATGATATCTCCTTCTTTGATGCCTGCATCTTTTGCGGCACTGTTCTCACCAACGGCTGCCACGTATGCACCTTCCATTGTCTCAAGGTTCTTCTCTTTTGCAAAGTCAGCATTGATGTCCTGTATCTGAACACCCAATAATGCTCTCTGTACTGTGCCATATTCCTTAAGATCGGCTACCACTTTGCTCATGATTGTGGTAGGGATAGCAAATGCATAACCTGTGTATGAACCTGTTTGTGAGGCGATGGCTGCATTGATACCAACTAGCTCGCCTCTGGTGTTGACCAATGCTCCTCCACTATTGCCTGGATTGACAGCTGCATCGGTCTGAATGAAGGACTCAATCTTCATGTCACCAGATAAGATGTTGATGTTTCTGGCTTTTGCACTGACAATACCTGCTGTGACGGTTGAGGTTAGATTAAATGGGTTACCAACAGCTAGAACCCATTCACCTACTTTCAAATCGTCTGAGTTTCCAATCGGTAGTGTGGGAAGATCTTTGGCATCAACTTTTAATAGTGCCAAATCAGTCGTAGGGTCTGTACCTACAATATCAGCTTTGAATTGTCTCTTGTCATTTAAAACAACGCTCACCTGAGAGGCCCCTTCTACCACATGATTGTTTGTGACGATATATCCATCTTTTGTTAAGATGACACCCGAACCAGAAGCTTGTCTTTTCTGTGGAGCTTGCTGGAAATTACGTTCCCCGAAAAAGTATTCAAGGAATGGATCGTTCATGCGTGATTGCTGAACTTCGTAGGTGGTCATGACATGGACAACTGCGTTGACGGATTGGTCGGCAGCGTATGTGAAATCAACAGGTTCGCCACCATGCGTAAAGGCCGAATATTGAACGGGAGCTTTTGTTTCTTGTATGATTACATTCTCGGTCTTTCCAAAATTTTTAACGTAAAAGCAGGAAACACCTGCACTGACTGCAGCAACAACCGCTAAGATTCCTAATTCTTTCAAATGTTTCATGTCTTTCAAATTTAAGTTGTTAGTATTATCTTTTTATTAAATAACATACAAATATTATACTCTTATTGTGTATGTCGTGGCTTTATTAAAGAAGATTAACCAACCTGAGACACTTTTAACATAGATTAAGTGTTCAGCTTAATCTATGAATGACAAGATGACAGAAAAGGACTGATGTTATATAATAATAGGTGGAATCAATCAAACCGAACTGACTTATTCTATTCTCACATTTAATTTCCCTGATAACAGAATACCTACTTTTAACCCTTTGGGTGTGAGGAATATATCGTTTACATCCAACTGATTAAGCATGCCATCCATATAGACGTTTTCAATTAATTCCTTGTTGAAAAGTTCATCTCGGCTACTCTCTTTTATAAGTGCAAATTCATCCTTCAGTGAGATGATAAGTTTTGCCTCGATAATCTTTTTCAAGCCTTTCTTATAGAATAGGTTGACGATTTTTGCCAATACATTTTTAGTCTTTATTTGGTAGTCAACATCTTTGATTCGGATGGAAGACGTTGATTTCTCAAAGTATGGAACACCCGTTAAATAGATGGTTCCGTTGATGAATCCTTTGGCATAGACACCAATGACAAGTTTGTCATTTTGACCGAAGATCTCCATGCTATCGACATAGATGGTGTGACGACCTTCTCCGAATGTCTCACCGATCATGATGTCTTTGGCGATAGAATCAATGGTGGTGTAAGGTATATCGGCTAATAGATTTACTTGTACCCGTTCGTCTGTGTTTGTGTACATTTGGAACCGAGGCATGTTTTTCTCCTTCTGTGTGATTTTAGGCGGAATGTCCATATAAATCTCAGACAGACATTTGATACCTATTGTGGTGGTGATATGTCCTTGATACCCTTTGATTGGTGTGGAATATAAGCTCTTAGGCGTGATCTTTATCCATGCTTTATAGCCACTTTCAGAGATGTCTATAGGGTCTTGTACAGACTCCCAAATCTCCTGAATATAGTTTTGTAGAGGTACATATTTTTTGACCGTTTCGTCAATAGTGGTGTTCATTAATGCTTTATTGTCATTGAGTATCTTGTTGACCAATGGGGTGATTGGAATCTCTATGATACCGAATTTCAGGACAGGTTTCTTTATCCAGTTGTATTGTATGATCTCTGTTTTGGTGATGAGTCCCCAGTCTCTGGATAAGCTAATGGAGGTCTTCAACTCTAAGTTGATGGTTCCTTCTATCTCCTGGTCCGTATAGGTGAATCCTAATCCGAATCTTTTCTTAATCCAAATCTTTATAGGAACTTTATAGCTTAGCACGTTTTCATCGAAAGAGATTTTGAAATCATTCTCTTTCCACGCACGAGCCATGAGGCTATCATCTTCGATGACATCATCCTCATATAATAGTCCGTTGAAGTTGTCATTCAGCTTTTTCTCTAACAATGACACATTGATATTGATAGGAATGTGGAGAATAGATGGCTTGGGTGTATAAATAACTTCTTCGTAAGCTTCATCCGGACGTTCTTCATAGACAACAGTGTCTGAAGATAAGGAATCCGGAAATTGATTAGTTAGATCAGTATCTTCGATTATAATTTCTTCAACGGTTCTTTTGGCCTGCACATTAAAGGCAAGAGTCACCAATAAAACGAGCAATAGAAACTTCTTTGTTTTCATATAAATTCTCAAATTAAAAACACTGCAAAGTTATTGAAACATTTTGTGTTCTTATCATAAATAGACTTAAAATATTAATGGAAATGTAATGATAGTTAACTGAATAAAAATGTCCTTTGGTTTAAACAATATGGTAATAATCAAAAAAATAAGTAATATTGCAACTTGTAATTTAATTTAAATTTTAAAGGCATGAAAAACATACACTTTAGTATTTCTTTAGTGTTCGGACTTTTGGTGAGCTGTATGACGGCTTGGGGAGAAAGTGTCGCAGCTAAAATCACTGTAGAGTTGTCAGAACAAACACAAACGTTTGACATGTATGAGTCAGGGAAAATGTATTTCGCTGATGATTTTTTGATTATTGAGTCTGATGCTAAAGCAGAGTCAAAACAAAATCCTGTCAAAATTGATTTGAAGGAGATAAAGAAACTTTTATTCACTTCAGGAGAATTGTTAAAAGTAGATGATGCTACGTATGTATCATCATTTGATCTCTCACCTAATCCTGCGAAGGAGTCTGTTGTGGTTCGTATTCCATTTGAAGAGGAGTGCAATTATTCAGTTTATGACATGAAGGGTGAAGTGAAAATGTCGGGGAAAATTGCTAACGGAGGTAAAATCGATGTTAGTTCGCTTCCTGCTGGGGTATATCTAATGAATATTGGTAATATGTACATTAAATTTAACAAGATATGAAAAGGATTTCTGTTCTCTTATTCACACTATTCTTGGGTCTGTTGCTATGGGCTCAACGATCTATTATTATTTACTTAGGTAATGTAGGGAAGGAGAGTATTAAAATTTCAGAGGTTGATACAGTACGTTTTAAAGATGGCAAGATTTTAATAGAAGGTAAAGAAGATAAAGCTTATAATATTGCAGATGTTGATAGCGCCACATTCGATTTGGGTGCTAGAGATACTGTGTTTATTACGTATCAGAATAGTTCTGTGATTATTGATAACCCGTATGGCGAAGAGGGTATTGAGACCTATACAGATGCAGCTCATGTAACTCTTGTTTCACATGTCGGAAAAAAAGGTGTTGTCTATTATCTTTCAGGATCTTCTTCTGATGGATCTTTTGATTTCACACCCGATAGAGGCTATACTTTGGTGTTTGATAACCTCTCACTTTCAGGCGATAATTCACCTGTTGTGCTAAATAAAGGATTGGATGATGAATCGTATGCAGCTACTGTTCATTTGATTGGTAAATCAGTGTTGTCTGATGGTAGTGGAAACAGTTTTAAATCAGCACTTTATTCAAAATCAAAACTGAAGATCAGTCAAGATAGTTTGGCAAGTGATGGTGAGTTGACGGTACAAGGTAAGAAACAGCATGCAATTAACTCTTCGAAACGAATTGAGATATACAGCGGTAAAGTATCTATCGATCAAGCAGAAGGAGATGGTATCAATGCTGATGGTTTGGAGATGTATGGCGGAGAACTCTCTATCAAAGGCACGAAGAGTGATGGTGTGGATTGTAGTGAGTTGATTTATATTGAAGATGGAAAGGTGTCATTATCTATCGCTTCGGATGATTCAAAGGGATTGAAGTGTGACAGCGTTGTGGAAATCAAAGGTGGTACTTTGAGTGCCAGTGTGACAGGAAAAGGATCCAAAGCAATCAGAGGAAAGCTGAAAGCCCTTGTGTCTGGTGGTTCGGTACAGATCTCATTAGAGGCAAAAGAACCATTTGCTGGGGAAAATAATGATTTTGGCTATAACGCAGGTATCTCATGCGATGGAGATGTAGAGATCTCTGAGGGTACTATTGAGATC
The DNA here is from genome assembly GCA_045113275.1 of Paludibacteraceae bacterium. Classification (GTDB taxonomy): domain Bacteria; phylum Bacteroidota; class Bacteroidia; order Bacteroidales; family Paludibacteraceae; genus UBA1181. Next base: position 8,586 of record JBGUIU010000269.1, on the reverse strand, counting down.
AAAGGAAACGGTGTGGCAGCCAAAGGAATCAATACGGATGCCAATGTAGCCATCAGCGGTGGTACATGCACGATTGACCTTACCGGTAATTATTATGATGAGAAAGCTAATCGTGATACCGTATCCTGTATGGGTATCAAGTGTGATGGTAATGTGACAATTTCAGGAGGTAAGAACACAATCAAGATTGGCTCTAATGCTAAAGTGGCAAAAGGAATCAAGGCGAAAGGAGATTTGACCATTACAGAAGGTGAATTATCAATTTCGGTTGATGGTGGATATTTTATCACGAAGGAATCCAATACTTCCTCACAAGGTGGAGGCGGTGGCGGAGGAGGCTGGAGTTGGAACCCAGGCTGGAATACGGGAGGCTCCAAGCCAGATTATGAATATGCTTCAGCGAAAGCAATAAAGGTAGAAGGAAACGTTACAATTACAGGCGGCGACAATAAACTCTCAGCTTCGTTGGGTAAAGGCTTGATCTGTGATGGAACGGTTACATTGGGAACCGAAGGAGGTAGCATAAATGATTATGTTCTCTCTATCAGTGCAGGTAATCGTAGTGGTGAGACTTATGTTATTCCAGGTAACTCAATTGAGATGGAACGTACGAAGTACCATGGCTATCCAAAGGGAATCAAAGCAGGTAAATCTATTGTGATCAACAGTGGTTCAGTTGATATCTATGCCTTCGATACAGGAATCTTGGCACCAGAGGTAAAGATTAATGGTGGCGATGTCGAAGTGGATGCACCATACGATCAGGGTATATTTGGAAAACAGAATCTGGAGATCATGGGTGGTGATGTAAGAGTGCTTTCATCATACGAAGCATTGTCTGGCGCCATCATTCGATTGGGCGGTGACAGTAAAACCTATGTGATAGCAGATGATGATGCATGGAATGCAACTGATGGTAATGAAAGTTCTAAGAGCGTTCATATCTATGTGGAAGGCGGTCTTCACTATGCACAATGTATGGGTGATGGATTGGATTCTAATGGTGATATGACCATCTCGGGTGGTATTACAGTGGTAGCACAGAGCCATTCACTTAACTCGCCATTGGATACAGATACAGGATGGAGACATAAAGGAGGATTTGTCTTTGCTGTGGGTGGTAACGGAATGTTCAATGAATCTATTCCGGTAGAGTCTCAGGGACATATCTATAGCAGTGATATCTCATTGGCTAAGGAACAATATATTCTGGTGGCTAATGATGCAGGACAAGTATTGGCGGCTATTAAGATGCCGTTGGAATCAACCACAAGTAATAAGAAGAGTGGTGCAGTATGTGCTTATAACGCTGATGTGAAGAATTATAAGTTCTATGTAGGAAATAATTTCAACGGTCCTATGGACTATTTTGATGGTCGTTTCGGCTTATACACACCAGCACAAAACTTCAGCATCAATGGCTTCACCAGCTATCAGGTTAGCACGCAAACAGGTAATGGTAGTGCCTTCGGTGGTGGCGGAGGAGGTGGCTTCCAATGGTAAAAAAATGTTAGATACTAGAATAGATGAAGGGATAACCAGGGTTTATCCCTTCATTTTTTTATGAAATAGTTGTCAATCATACGGAAGATTATAATTTTGCATTGCTGAATTCAAAAAGAGAATGACCCAAAAGTATGCTGTTTATACCGCTTACATGGATTGAATCGCTTTTATGGATAACTGTCTTACTATCAATTCGAAAGATGATAGTGTAATATTTGAAAACAAAACAATTAAAGATTAAGAGTTGTGGGGGGATTCAGTTTTCCCTCAAAAGTTAAAATTTAAGAGAATGGGTAAGAATATTTATACAGACGAAGAAAACTATTGGATGACGGGCGGTGAAGCAGGGACGCTACCAACTAGAATCACACCGTCGGTGGTGAATGAGCTAGAAGAAAACGAGATTTTTGTTTTTGGAAGTAACGAACAGGGAATGCACCTCGGAGGAGCCGCACGGGTAGCTTATAATAAGTTCGGTGCAGAGTGGGGGAATGGAGAAGGACTTCAAGGACACTCTTATGCGTTGCCTACGATGGAAGGCGAAAAGAATACACAAGCGGCGGTGATACGCTTCGTAGAGTGTGCAAAGAACCATCCGGAACTGAAGTTTTGGGTAACACCTGTAGGATGTGGCATCGCAGGTTATACGCCAGAGGAGATCGCACCCATGTTTAAAGGTGCTGAGAAACTTACAAATGTATATTTGCCTGTTAGTTTTTGGAAAGTATTAATGGGGGAGACCGATAAAGAATGAAGCTATATTTTCGTGTTTATTGTCAGAAAATTGGTAATTTTGCACGAAAAATTTTGTAGTATATGATGATTCAGATTGACGATACAATCATTTCGATGGATTTGTTTGAAAAGCAATTTTGTTGCGATCTGTCGGAATGTAAAGGAATATGTTGTATAGAAGGAGATTCGGGTGCACCTTTGGAAGAATCAGAAGTACCTATATTGGAAAAAATCCTTCCTGTCGTATGGGATGATTTGTCCGAGAAATCTAAGGAAATTATTGAGAAACAAGGTGTTTCGTATGTAGATATAGAAGGCGATCGTGTCACATCGATAGTAGATGGATGTGAATGTGTCTTTACATATATGGATGAGAATGGTGTCTGTAAATGTGCCATAGAAAAAGCCTATAGAGAAGGTAAGATTGATTTCTATAAGCCCATCTCCTGTCATCTGTATCCAGTCAGATTGGAGAATCTTAGAAATGGAACCGTAGGCATAAATATACATCGTTGGAAGGTATGCAAGGCAGCATTTGAACTAGGACGTAAATGTGGACTTCCCGTTTATCAATTCCTTAAAGAACCACTTATCAGAAGATTTGGTGCCGAGTGGTATGAGAAGGTCTGTATTGCAGCTGAGGAAATCAAAAAGATGAATAAATAATAAAGAAATGAATTTATAGAACCCACCTCAAACCTATTAGCTGAATGGATTTACAGAAAGATATATTTTATGATGAGTTGCCTAATGGTGTTCGTATCTTGCATCTTTATGATGATTCGCCTGTTGCATATTGTGGGTATGCAATTAATGTTGGCACACGTGATGAATTAGAAAAAGAGTCGGGCATGGCCCATTTTATTGAACATACGTTGTTTAAGGGAACAAAGAAAAGAAAATCTTGGCATATCTTGAATCGATTAGAATCGGTGGGCGGCGAATTGAATGCCTATACAACCAAAGAGGAGACCTTCGTATATGCAAATTTCCTGTGTGAAGATTTTGAGCGTGCCGTTGATCTCTGTTCTGACATTGTTTTTCATGCTACTTTCCCTCAAAAAGAATTAGAAAAGGAAGTGGATGTGATTATTGATGAAATACAATCCTATAAGGATACACCATCAGAACAAATATATGATGATTTTGAAGAGTTGTTGTTTGAAGGTTCGCCATTAGGACGGAATATTTTAGGGGAGGCACGACGACTGAAAAAATATAAGACGCAGGATGCTATTGAGTTTGTGCAGCGAACATATAATACAGATAAAATCTTATTCTTTTCGTTAGGTAAGATTCCTTTCTCCAGGGTGAAAAGAATCGTGTTGAAGTATGTCTCAGACATCCCTGCCAAGAAAAGCAATATAAATAATCCAGTGTCATCTTCTGTTACACCATTTTCCAAGATCATTAATAAACACACCTCACAATCACATGTCATGATTGGTGCACATGGATATGATTTGTATGATGATAAGCGCTTGCCTTTGTGTTTGTTAAATAACATCATTGGAGGACCATCGATGAATAGTCGTCTCAACATGTTGTTGCGAGAAAAAAATGGTATGGCTTATAATGTAGAATCAACTTATACCTCATATTCAGATGCAGGATTGTGGGTTGTCTATTTTGGAACAGATGAAAAGAATCGAGAGAAATGTACACAGCTGGTGATGTCGGAATTGAAAAAGATGCGAGAGCAGCAAATGACCACCTTGCAACTAGATCGATATAAAAAACAGTTGATGGGACAAATGGCTATTATGCAGGAGAATCGGGAAAATCTAGTTCTTTCATTGGCAAAAAGTTTCTTGTATTTCAATAAGTTCGAGACGTTAGAGAGTGTCTCCAAGCAGTTGGATGCCCTTACGCCGCAAATCTTACAAGATGTGTCGAGAGAAGTGTTTGATGAAAAATGTATATCCTCTTTGGTCTATGCATGTAAAGCCTAAATTAGACGATTGTTAAGTGGTTCAATAAAAAAAGAGAAGAAGAATAAATAAATTCTGTCTCTTTTATTTCTTTTTATTGTTAATTAATATTTATTTTTGTATATTTGAATTGTCTGTATAATTCAAATTCATAGATGAAAAGCAAAAAAAGCGTTTAAGTTGAACTTTATTCAGATTTAGATGTATCTTTGGAGGAAGATATGAAAAGTGGCTATCTATTCGCATCCATAATTGTAGTAGGTGTGTTATAAAAGGAGCTATCTATTTATATCCGAAAGGTTTAGAGAGAAGAAAAAGGATATGTGTCAAATATAAAATAGAATGTGATGAGGAAATATTTTATAGGATTACTAATGGTGATTTGTACACTCCCGCTAAGTACATTCGCACAGGATTATTCATTAACGAGTCATAATACGACTCCGTTTGCTCTGAATCCAGCGTTGGCTGGAGCAGCGAATTCTATTCGTTTTGGTTTGAACTATAGACAACATTGGCCTGCATTAGGTAATAAATTCCATACAGTTCGTGCATCATATGACCAGAACTTTTATAAGCAGATGTGTTCGGCAGGTTTTGCTTATACATACGATAATATGGCGGCAGGAACGTATCAGATCAATGAGTTCAATTTAGTGTATGCACATACGATACGTTTGAAGGAGCACTATTTTATTCGCTTGGGTGTTCAGGCTGCGCTCTTTGCTAATTTCTTGGGCGATAAATTTGAGTTTGAAGACCAGTATGATACATATTACAGAAAGGTGATGACACCTACCTTGGAAAACATTGGAAATGATTCACGTGTGTTTGCAGATTTCTCAGCGGGAGGAGCTTTTGTGATAGAGAACATGTTGACATTTGGTGTTTCAATTTATCATATCGGGGAACCTAAAAATGGTTTCTTGGATAAACAAGATAATGTTTTGGAACGTAAGTTTACTGTTCATGCTAGTTATTTCCACGATCTACAATCTCAGAATGGTTTGTTCGGACGTTCAGACTTGTCTAGTAACTATTTGTTTACAAATGTTTACTATCAGATGCAGGGTGAATTCCAAAATTTCTACGCAGGTGTAGGTCTGTTATATAGTCCATTGTTGGTCGGTGTAGCATTTAAGTCTGATTTCACTGATGTTTACACACCTTCCTTTATGGCAGGTTTGCAATTTGGTAGTTTCCAGTTCAGTTATGTATATGACCTGTTTACGGCACGAACAAAGAAAAATGGTTCATGGTCTCATGAAATCAATTTGATTTACATTATTCGTAAACATGAGAAGTATCCATGTCCGGTTGTTTATTGGTAAAAAATTATTTGGCGGATTTTCTGTATCTTTGCATCTATTATGGATTTGAGAGATGAAAATTTAGAAAAATATATTTTGGAGCATATAGACAATGAGCCGGAATATTTAAAGGAATTGGTTCGTGATACAAATTTGTACACATTGAAACCTCGTATGTTATCAGGACATCTTCAGGGTAGAATACTGAAGATGTTTTGTTCTATGATGTCGGTCGAACGAATATTAGAGATAGGAACCTTTACTGGATATTCCGCCCTTTGTATGGCAGAGGCATTGCCAGAGACTGGAGAATTACATACCATAGAGATTAATGATGAGATGGAGGATTTCTTGCTTCAGTTGTTCGAGAAGAGAGATCCATCGGCTAAAATTAAACTACATATAGGAGATGCCGTACAGATTATTCCGACGATAGAAGGCTTGTTTGATGTAGTCTTTATGGATGGCAATAAACGTCATTATGTTGAGTATTATGAAACTGTGCTGCCCAAGCTCCGTGTTGGTGGATTGATCATTGCAGATAATACCTTGTGGGATGGACATGTGCTCGAAGAGACTAAGGATGCTCAGACGGTAGGAATACAGAAGTTTAATGATTTAATCATGACTGACGATAGAGTTGAAAAGGTGATTATTCCTGTTCGTGATGGAATGACATTGATAAAGAAAATAAAAAATTAATTTGTTGAGATATGAATTTGTTTAAGAAAATCTTGTGGACTGTAGGTGTCTTATCTTTATTTTTTGGATCATGTAAAAAAGAAGAAGAACCGGTAGATACGATTCTTGAGGCTCAAAAGAATAAAGAGTGGGGTGAGTCATTCCTACAGGAGAAAAAAACGCAAGCAGGTGTGTATGAAGATCCTTCTGGATTATTATATGAGATATTTATACAAGGAACAGGTGCAAAGCCGGGCGCAAAGGATACGGTTGTAATAACGTATAATGGCTATTTCATCGATAATAGACAATTTGTTGCGTATACAGAAAAAAAGGCTATGGAAGATATGATGGAAGGGTTCCATATCGGTTTGCGTCACATGAACGAAGGTTCTACATATAGATTTTATATTCCATATTACTTAGCATACGGCACTCGCTCGATGAAAGCTGTGTATGATAAGAAAGAATATAAACTTAAAGAATATTCAGCGCTCATCTATGATATAACGTTGGATAGTATTATCTTTGTAGAGTAATTTTGAATGATCATAAAAAACAATATAAATCGTTAAAAGTATGTTAACGCTTAAGGTTATTACAGAAAATCCGGATGAAGTTATCCGTAAATTGGCAAGAAAGCACTTTGATGCCAAAGAACCGATTGCAAAAGTGTTGGAATTAGATAAAGTGAGAAGAGCGTCGCAATCGTCATTAGATGCAATTTTGGCTGAGATAAATACTTTGTCAAAAAGTGTGGGCCAGTTGATGAAAGAGGGTAAGAAAGATGAAGCACAACAGGCAAAAGATAAAGTAGCTTCATTGAAAGAGCAGACAAAGAACTTGCAAGAGGATATGGATCGTTCTCAAAATGATATTACTTCTATATTGCTTACAATTCCTAATATCCCTTATGATGATGTGCCTGATGGAAAGAGCGCTGAAGATAATGAAGTGGTTAAAATTGTGGATAACATTCCTTCATTGCCTGCAGATGCACTTCCTCACTGGGAACTTGCAAAAAAATATGATTTGATAGATTTTGAACTTGGCGTTAAAATTACGGGTGCTGGATTCCCTGTTTATAAAGGATGGGGAGCTCGTTTGCAACGTGCTTTGATCAACTTCTTCCTTGATAATGCTCGTGAGGCAGGCTATACTGAAATCATGCCGCCTACTGTTGTAAATCAAGCATCTGGATATGGTACAGGTCAGTTGCCTGATAAAGAGGGCCAGATGTATCACTGCGAGGTGGATGATCTATATTTGATTCCAACGGCAGAGGTGCCTGTAACGAATATTTATCGCGATGTGATATTGGATGAGAAAGACCTTCCTATTAAGAACTGTGCTTATACACAATGTTTCCGTCGTGAGGCTGGTTCGTATGGTAAGGATGTTCGTGGTTTGAACCGTTTACATGAGTTCTCTAAAATAGAAATCGTACGTATTGATACTCCTGAACACTCAAAACAATCTCATCAAGAGATGTTGGATCATGTAGAGGGATTGTTGAAGAAGTTGGAACTTCCATACCGTATCCTTCACTTGTGTGGTGGTGATATGAGTTTCACCGCTGCTACATGTTATGATTTTGAAGTTTATTCAGAAGCTCAAAAACGTTGGTTGGAGGTCTCTTCTGTCTCTAATTTCGATACATACCAAGCAAATCGTTTGAAGTGTAGATATAAGGGTGCAGATAAAAAAGCACAATTGTGTCATACATTAAATGGTAGTGCTTTGGCTTTGCCTCGTATCGTGGCAGCTTTGTTGGAGAATAATCAAACACCAGAGGGAATCAAGATTCCTAAAGCTCTTGTTCCTTACATGGGTTGTGATATGATTAAGTAATTTGTATTTCCATAATATAAAAAGAGAGTGTATCAAAAATGAATTTTGATATGCTCTTTTTGTTCTAAACTCCATGTGTGGAAGAATTGGTAAACCTAATAAAACATGACATCACACACTACAGAAGATCAAATCGAATCTCTTTTGGAAAAGCCTTTTTGGGTGATCGACTTCCTGCCGGAACAAGTTTCGGCAGAACGTTCCAAACAATATTTTGCAGTGGATGAGTATTTCTGTAATAGTCAGTATATTAATCTATTGTATCAGAAATTCGCATTACGTCTTTAAGATATTGAAGGTCATGCACATTGGCCGCAGTCATATCATAAGAATGGATGCCACCGCTGATGCCACACAGAGCATGGAGCTTGTAGCCGTAATAGTACATGTTTTGAGAGGCGCAATAGCCCCACGAAGGAGCATGTTCGATATCATCTTTCCCGATCTGGCATCTGCCAGCGCGGGCGTTTTGGCAGACTTTAACGGGTTTGGAATCAATGCTGAACACGAACTCTCCGCCATCTATTGCTTTTGCCATGGATTGACGAATGTATTCCCCAAGTTGCATGGTT
>JBGUIU010000268.1:0-7150 GCA_045113275.1 Paludibacteraceae bacterium | reverse complement strand
CTTACCGTTGAGTTCAGGGATAACCTTACCTACAGCCTTAGCAGCACCGGTAGATGAAGGGATGATGTTACCAGCAGCAGCACGACCACCTCTCCAGTCCTTTAATGATGGACCGTCTACAGTCTTCTGAGTAGCAGTAGTTGAGTGAACAGTAGTCATTAAACCGTCAGCAATACCCCAGTTATCGTTTAATACCTTAGCGATAGGAGCTAAACAGTTAGTGGTGCATGAAGCGTTAGATACGAACTGAGTACCCTTAACGTACTTGTCGAAGTTAACGCCACATACGAACATTGGAGTGTCGTCCTTTGAAGGAGCAGACATAACTACGTACTTAGCACCAGCATTGATGTGAGCCTGAGCCTTTTCCTTAGTTAAGAAAATACCAGTTGATTCAACAACGTATTCAGCACCAACTTCACCCCACTTAAGGTTGTTAGGATCCTTTTCAGCGGTAACGCGAATCTTCTTACCGTTAACGATGAGGGTGTTGTTAGCAACGTCAGCTTCGATAGTACCATCGAAAGCACCGTGCATAGTATCATACTTTAACATGTAAGCTAAGTAGTCAACTGGGCAAAGGTCATTGATTGCAACGATTTCGATGTCCTGACGAGTCTGAGCAGCACGGAATACGAAACGACCGATACGGCCAAAACCGTTAATACCAACTTTAGTAGTCATAATGTCTTAATACCTAAAATTATGGTTAGTGAAAACAACCTTAAAACCTGTGTTATGAAACATGTTTAAGGCCTTAAAAAAGCTTATTGCTTGAATTGGCTTGTATTATAGTACATTTATTGTTAATAGACAACATTTTTAAGTGTCTAGGCTGTGTTGTGAATAAAGTCTAAAATGTTTAAAAAAAAGCTTGAATTCGTAAACATTTTTGATGGTTTGTGGATTTTATATTGAATTATATCAGACGGTATAAAGCAGGGAGACAATTAATTAGGTAAAAAAATATCAATTATAATGAAGGAAAGGCCGGTGCTGCCTGCATGAACTCTTGGTAAATGATACAGACCAGATACAGCTGATATGCTGGTATTACTGCATAAGTCCGTAAAACTCAGATATATATCATGTTTTGTATTCATGGATCGGTCAGCATTAAATTTTGATGGCTCATTCCCGCGAGCTAAAACATTTTGTTATGACATGGTTTGAAATTTAGAGCTATGCATCCTCAGACCGAGCACTTTACATGAATAAAATATTTTCATAACCTGGTTCATCTGCAAAACATGTGTTCATTGCCGAGTCTGTCATTCTGTTATGGTGAATGCAATTTTTTATATGCTGGCGTCCGTAGGAAGGTTGGTGACATGTATACACTACTTTCCTTTTCTACAAAATTTAGTGGAAAAGATGAGATGTACAGAAAGGATATAATTCATATTGTCCTCTGTCATCTGTATTTTTCAGGGAATGACAGAGGATAGCTGTTAAAATTCCCGTTTATACCGTTCCCAGAGTGATTTTGCATAAGAAAGAAATTCGGATTTGCCGTCGGCAAAGGCTTCATCATATTTGTAGGTTCCTCCGGAACCCTGCATCCCGCCGTCCCCGTCAGGAAAATAGACTAGACTTTCTCCTCTCATGGCATATTTGGTGGTACCTTCATACATTATGATTTTCATGGCTGATGGACTGATATCGCCACGACAGGCGAGTCGGTATACCATCCATATTTCATTGTATCCGTTGCCGTCAAGGTCTGTTATGGTAACAGGGGCGGCAAGCTCTAATGAATTGTCAACTTCGCAGTCCTGAACAAAGTCCTGTACCTTCCAGATTGTTTTATTATTCTGATCTACTCTTTGAATCAACATTTTTCTTGAGGTACTGTCTATCTGGTGATTTTCCGGATTCAGATTATCCTTCATGGCAAAAGCCCCGGTTATTTTTCCTTTGCCCATTGAATCTTCAATCTTCAGTGTAAAGTTAATGTAATCCTCCATTTTAGTTGATGCAGCTGCACATAAAGACAGTGCGAGTATAGAGAGGCACAGATACTTTGGTTTTATATGGGTGGGCAGTTTGAACATCACGGTTCCTCCGTTTCTGTTGAATTAAAAGCTACCGGTCTGACTGCAGATAGTTCTCTTGTATCATTACGTTTAAGCGGGATACTGCGGTCAGTTTTCATTTCATTTAGGTATATCATTTATCAATTCTTCTTATTAATCAATGTTAGGAGCACTGTAATGCCTGATGACTAGCATTTTTGTGATTTTATATGAGTATGGCCTGATATTGCTGAGTTGTTTAAATATCTGGTACTGAAACGTAATTGAATGCTGTGATTTATGAAATCCGTAAAGGACTGTGAGGCAGAGTAAACTAACTATTGTCTGTTTTTTTTATTGATTATTCATGAAATGCTTTTATCTGAAATTTTACAGGAAATTTTCTTATCCGGTGGTTTTTTCTAAAAACGTCTGCAGACTTACAGGGAAAAAGGGGATTCCCGTGATGTATTCTTTTGTGAGTTTTATTTTTACAGTATCGGTTAATTTTAAGTGGTAAAAATGCACAAAAATAAAACAAAATCAATTGATATTTTGTTAACTGGATTGGATTTTTAGAAAATAATTCGAATGCCTTAATCGGTTTTTCTCGGGGGCTGACATATCTAATTATGTGATATTTATCACATAATTCAAAATTTCAGTCTCTGAAAATGACAAAAAATTTTTTAAAAAGAAAAAATCAGAATTTGTGAAAACAGTTTTTATTAAATGTTAAGTATGTATTAATTCAGATTATTTATATATAGAATAATATAACAAATAAATTGTGCTCGGTAGCCTCTGATTGTTAAATACATAGAATAAAATATAAACCGGTAATATTATGCTACTGTATAAAATGCAAATTTGATGAAATATTCATATTAAATATTAAAATTTGACCGACATTTTTTTTGAATTCTGATAAAATATAAGGAAATAAACAACCTATTCTAATTGGGAATTTTATAAATATGGCTAATTTAATTGAACAGATTGCTTACGCACGTGGTATCGCAAGTGAATACATCGATGCTAGTGGTCAGCAGGTAATTATTTCAGATGAATGCAAGCTCCAGTGTTTAAAGGCGCTGGGCTATAATGTTGACGATCAGGAAGCATTGGCAGCTCAGTTCGGAGCAGAACAGGATGCGTTGTTCGTAAGTGGTACAGAACCTGTTTTTGTAACTACTGAAAACAAGGCAATAGAAATTACCTTAAGACTTACAGAAAATGAGTCTAACAATGAAATTGAATATCACGTTGTTCAAGAAAACGGCGTTAAATGTCAGGGTAAATTCTCAGTTGACAAAAATACTCGTGCATATTCACGTACTGTAAACGGTATTGAATACATCGAATACAAGACAAACCTGATTGTTGCACTGCCTCTCGGCTATCACGATATTACCTTTAAGACAGTTGAAAGAACATTCAATCCGATGCGTCTTATCATCTGTCCTCGTGCCTGCTACAAGCCTGAAAGCATTGAACAGGGGGCCAAGGTATGGGGTCCTAGCGTTCAGCTCTATGCTTTAAGATCTGAAAAGAACTGGGGTATCGGTGATTTCGGTGATCTCAAGGATTTAATTGTATATCTGGCTGAAAACGGTGCCGGTTTTGTAGGTGTTAACCCTATCCATGCAGCATATCCTGCAAATCCTGAATCAGCAAGTCCGTACAGCCCTTCATCACGCAGATGGCTTAATGTAATCTACATTAACCCTGAAAATACTGATGAATTCAAGAAGAATGATGAAGTCCGCAAGTATGTTGCTTCTGCTCCGTTCCAGAAGAAGTTAAAGGAATTGCGTGAAAAGGATTACGTAGACTATACCGGCGTAATGGAACTCAAGCTCGAAGTTTTACGTAAGCTTTTTGAAGGTCAGAAGAGTCTTTTCGATAACCGTACCAAGCGCGGTAAAGCATATGCCGAATTCAAGGAACGCGGTGGCGAATCATTGAAGGCTATGGCAGGTTATGATGCTCTTATGAATCATTTCTATCAGATTGACAGAGATAATGCATGGGGCTGGCCTGTATGGAGAGACGGTTTTAAGAAATACAGTGACTACGTTGCAAAGGAATGGATGAATCTCCATGAAATGGATGTTGAGTTCTATATGTATCTCCAGTTCATTGCTGACGAACAGTTAGAACAGGCTCATCAGGCTTCAAAGGATGCTAAGATGACTGTAGGTATCTACAGAGACCTGGCTGTAGGTGTGTCTGAAGGTTCAGAGGAAATTTGGGCTAACGGCAGTCTCTATTGTGTGAAGGCATCTGTCGGTGCTCCACCAGATCCGTTAGGACCTTTAGGACAGAACTGGGGTTTACCTCCAATGGATCCTATGAAGTTAATCGGTGCCAAGTATCAGCCTATTATTGATCTGTTCAGATCCAATATGCAGCACTGCGGCTCATTACGTATCGACCATGCAATGTCACTTCTGCGTTTATGGTGGGTTCCTCCTGCAGCATCTGCAAAGCAGGGTGTATATGTTTACTACCGTGTTCATGATCTGGTTGGTATTCTTGCTCTCGAGTCTCAGCGTAACAAGTGTCTCATCATCGGTGAAGATCTTGGTACAGTACCTGCAGAAATGAAGTCAATTCTCCGTGATGCCGGTATCCATTCATATAAGATTTTCTTCTGGGAAAAGAGTGAAACCGACGGTGGCTTCATTTCTCCTAAGGATTACGTTGAACAGGCTATGAGTGCACTGTCAACCCACGATATGCCTACTATTGAAGGCTGGTGGAGTCACAGTGACCTTACTCTCGGTAAGCAGCTCGGTTTATATGATGATGCTGCAGTTGCTTCTATCGGTGCAGCTCGTACTGAAGACCAGCAGAGAATTCTTGACAGTCTGCACTGGCATCAGGTTATCTCTGATAAGGTTTCAAGAGATGCTCATAACTGTCCGATGAGCAAGGAGCTCAGAGACGGCATGCAGATTCACATGTGTCTCGGTAACTGTGCTCTGTTCAGTACTCAGATCGAAGACTGGTTAGGTATGGATAAGCCAGTTAATGTTCCAGGTACTTCAAACGAATATCCTAACTGGAGACGTAAGATTAGCAAGAACCTGAGCGAGATTTTCTCAAACCGTGAAATCAAGTCACTTCTCAAGAAGATGACTGAAGCTCGTGCCAAGGCCAGCAGAAACTAATCTGATCTGATTTTGTTTTGTAAGAATACGGAGGGGGCGCACAGCCCCCTTTTTTGTGCTCTCAAAAATATTATCATCTGATTGTATCGGCTGATGCTGCCATAAAGGTATTTATATATTTTGTTTTATTAAAAAATATATTTTTCAGTATCAGACTATTTATCTTAACTTCCCGGGTGTATTTTCTAAGCACCCGAATTTTTCTAAAAAATTACTCCTCTTCTAATCATTGATCAATCCTGTATTTTCCTACATTTACCAGCATATCAGTCTTAAAAATATTCCAATAAAATAATCAAATTTTCTTTACCGTGCATATATTGTGTGGTATTATATGCACATATCTATCCTTATGATTATTTGGTATTAATATTTATGTATATTTCTTACTCCGGAGCAGATTCGCAGTATGCCTCAGCAGCTGAGTCATTTCGTCATGGAACCAAGACCACTGTGCAATACACCTACCTGGGAAGAGTCATCGACAGGGATAAAGGGATCTATCAAAATAAAACCAGAGGTTATTTCACATATGATCCGGAAACCAATACCTATGGCTCTGTTCCGGATGATTTTGTGCCTCCGGTTTTCAAGGATGGAAGAGTACGTGCAGAACGAGTCCTGCTGGATTTTGGCGATACGTATTTTCTTAACGAGGTTCTGTACAAATCCGGGATGATGGAAGTCATAGACAGTATTGGGTATGGCAATTCTGACACTCTTCATGCCATGGTGCTTTTCTATATTCTGTCGTCTGATGCCAACTGCGATGCCATCAACTGGTATCAGGGGAATATTGTCAAAATGCTTTATCCTAAAGCCAACATGACCAGTCAGCGGATAAGCGATTTTCTTGCCGCCATAGGCACGCCTGAAAAGCAGATGACATTCCAGAAAACCTATATCAGCTATGTCCTGAAGCACTACAGTTCTGATCAGAACATTCTTATCGACAGCAGCGGACTTCCGAATGGCAACCACACCTGGCTTACGGCAGTGAGCAATCACAATGGAAAAATCAGCAATGAAATCAGACTGATATTTGTAGTTCAGAGAGCGTCGGGAATGCCTCTTTACTACCAGGCAGTTCCCGGTAATATTGTTGATGTGTCAACTCTTGAGAGAACCCTGTGCCATCTTAAGGCTCTGGGAATAGATATTTCTTCGTGCATCATGGACGCAGGGTATAACAGCGGGGATAATCTGGATTTGTTTTACAACGATGACGGCACACTCAAAATTGAATACATGACCAGAGTCAAAGCCGGAGATGCCACCTTCAAAATAATACTCGAGGAAGAACTTGCCACTTTGGAAAGCGGCGAGAACTTTGTTCAGTATGCCAACAGGTACCTGTTTATCAAAAAGAGAAAAATCCAGGCAGGCAGCGACGAAAAAAAGACTGCATGGATGTATCTGGGACTGGACTGTCCGCGGAAGAATGATGAACTGCATAAACTGTTCAAAAGGGCAGAAAACAACAGGCTGTCACAGGATGATGTCTATGCCGCCATGCAGCATCAGGGGATATTCGCTCTTATTACCGGCAGGGAATACACTATCGAGGAACTTCTTCCTGCATATTATCAGAGACAATCCGCCGAGCAGATTTTTGACTTTGCCAAAAACTACACAAAATTACTTCCGCTCAGGGTTCAGAGCGAGGAAACTTTCAACGGTCATCTGCTGCTGTCGTATATAGGCTCCTGCATAGTGAAGATGATGCAGAACAAACTGAAAGATGCGGATATGTTCATGGGTGCCCGTTTCAGCAGTCTGAGAAACCAGAAATGCACGGTGTATTCCCGCAGTCTTGTAACTTCAGTACCGCAAAAGAATGCCAGTGATACCTACAAGGCATTTGGTATAAAATCTCCTGCCTCCATGATCATAGGTGAAGACAATCTGCTAAAGTACAGTCCTTCAGAGCAGGATCCAAAATGGTCGAAGTTCATGAAT
>JBGUIU010000267.1:0-6965 GCA_045113275.1 Paludibacteraceae bacterium | reverse complement strand
ACGGCTAAGGTGGTGAGCATAACGCCTCCAGAAGCAGAACAATTTATTAAATACTATAATTGGTATGAAATTGACCGTACAATGCCTAGCTTGTTACAGGAAAAAGGAGGTAAGGTATATTCATCCGCTAGCTTCCCAGCAGGTAGGTCATATCTCTTTGCAAGAGCAATAGATAGTATCTGTTATACAAGTCGCGCTCAGAACAGTGATACGGTAGATGTTTTTGTACATGATTATATTCGTTTGAATTTCCATCCAAGTGTGGCAACTTACTGTTATCCTATTGATGGTTATATCGACTTGATAGCAGAGTGTGAAACAGGTGTTCCTGTTACGTATGAGTTGTATGATTTGACGACTGGTAAATTATTGTCAACTGTCAACTCTACACGTACTACTTGTGTATGGGAGGGTATTCAGCCTACTACTACATTCAATCAGTTCATGGTTAAGGTAAGAGATGGCGTCTGCAGTACTTCGGATGAATCATCGATTGTAGATTACACAAGTGTGTTGGTACATGAACCGGTAGAGATTTCGTTGGAACCTGTTAGACCAGAAGTCTGCATAGGTGATACGACTATGATGATATTGAATATTCTCAAGGGTACCCCTTCTTTGTATCACATGGAAGGATTCTCTAATGGAATGTCATTCGAATTCCCTGCTCGTTACAATGACACGATTATAGATTATGCTGCCTTCCCTGGCGTCATAGAGTATAGAGCATATGCTATTGATGATATCTGTCCAAATTCAGATACGGTTTATAATTCAATAAACATTCATGAGATACCTAAGGTACAATTGGTTGCTAATAAAGAGTATGTTGTGATTGGTGGAGAAATTGACTTCACGGCGGAGATATTAGCAGGTGAACCTACTGTCTATGAGTGGTTGTGCGATGGAGAGAGCATTGATGTAACGCATGATAACAGATTGACGTATTTGCCTAAATCTACATCAGAATATATGGTGTATGCTGCAGATATGGTTTGTCCATCGACAAATTCATCCATGATTCTTGAATGTAAGTTACCTACGGCCTTTACACCATTCATCAAGGATGGTTTGAATGATACCTTTATGAAGGGATTTGAAGTAGTGATCTTTGACCGCTACGGTCAAAAGGTATTTGAAGGTAATGAAGGATGGGATGGTACATTCCGTGATAAAATGGCTGATCCAGGAGTCTATTTCTACAAGGTGGTTATGAAAAACAACAAAGTGGAAACAGGTACTGTTGAGGTTATCTATGTGAATAAATAGAAGTTGATCATAGCGCAATAAAAAAGGCTGAATCCGTATGGGTTCAGCCTTTTATTATGGTTATGAATTTTTATTTTACACCGATTTTACCTTCGCTTGAGATAGATATATTGGAGTCTTTAAAATCTGCTTCAGTTAAGCGTTTCATCTCTTTAGCTACTTTGTTTTCAGTATCTGGTTGAGGTCCCATTCCTGATTGCTGAATAAATGAATGAATTTGTCCGTCGATAAATGTTCCGTCGGATTTGATTCGGATGGTGACAACTGGCGCATATCCAGATATTCCGCTAAGACTAATACCATAAGGGGTACAGAAATTACCTAAACTATATGCAATGAAATGACCTTTGTAAAGTTCCATTCCTCTGACTACGTGAGGTCCATGTCCGAAAACGAAGTCTGCTCCTAAGTCAATACAGAAATGCGTAAACATTCGGAGGTCTCCGCGATCTTCTCCTAAAAACAATTCTGTTCCATAAGGTACATGATTCTTGCTTCTACCTTCTGCACCTCCATGCATAGATACGATAAGAATATCTACAGAGTCTCTCATGCTGGTGATGATTTTCCGAACCATGGCAGTGTCTTGATGCTTGTAAACATGTTTGTTATGTCCGAAAGCGCAGAATCCATATCGAACACCGTTTTTTTCAACGATTGCTTTTTCGCATAATCCAACTACACCTGCATATGCAATGTTTTGTTCATCCAACATCTTCATGGTTGATTTTATTCCGTCAGGTCCAAAATCATTGCTGTGATTATTAGCAAGGCTAAGGATATCGAATCCTGCTTCGTTTAGTAGATGAGCATAAGAGGTTGGCATTCTGAATGCGTATGAATTAGCACCTCCTTTTTTTGTGCATGTACCTCCTTCACACATTACACCTTCCATATTTCCTAAGCCGATGTCAGCTTTCTTGATAATGTCAGATACCTTTTCGAAAATATGAGCTCCATCATCGGCTGGTAGTCGGTTGGTAGGATAGGTGGTTCCCATCATAATATCTCCTACCATGGCAAAAGAGATTGTGTCAGCAATCTTCTTTGTTGAATTGGAGAGAGAATCAACGGGTAACATTTCACTTTCGGGAAGATTAATCATATCTGTATTGGTAAAATGATACAATAGATTCCCTCTGTTTGTTGAGTCTTGAGCGGTGATGCTTTCAGACATCAAAAAAAGCGTTGCTAAATAAAAGAACCTTTTCATGTTGTTTTTATAATTAATGGGTTAATATCCTAATAAGAATTCAGAAAGGAATACGGTAATGCAGCTTACACAAGCCACAGGGAATAGCCCAGCGCCCATCAAGGAGATGGTTATACTAATGAGTAGAGCAGCTAATCCTGCCAATGGAGATTGTGTTGTTTGGATGATGGCAGGGAATGTCATAACCGAGAGCGTTACATACGGTACATAGTATAAGAATGACCGTATGAATGTATTCTGGATAGGTTTTCTGATCAGTGTAAGTGGTAAAACACGGATAAGAAAAGATACGCCGAATGCAATAAGTATATATATATATGGGTTATGAGTTTGCATCATTTGATTTTACTTCTTCTTTGATTGGTTTCAGGATGGCTGCGACAGAGGCGATGAGGATCGTCAGCAAAATCGTTTTAGTCCCTGTCGTCCAATCTTTGATATATGGGATCCAGGAACACGCGTAACTTAGAATGAAACTTGCCACTACGGCTCCTGCAATCACTTTGTCCTTTTTAGCGGGAGGAATGATGATGGCAACAAACATTCCATATAGGGCTACAGATAAAGCACTGACTAGATTGTCTGGTAGGAGATTGCCAGCCAGAATGCCTAAATAAGTACCTAGACTCCAAAGAGGAATAGAGGAGAGCATTGCTCCATATACATATTGAGGTGAAAGATAGCCCTGTTGAGCTATGGCAATACCAAAAATCTCATCAGTGATGCCGAATCCTACAAAAAGTCGATTGTAGAATGGCTGATTGGGGTCGAATCGTTGACTCAGTGAGCAGCTCATCAGAAGATAGCGCGCATTGACAATGAGTGTGATGATTGCTATCTCAGCATAGGTGGCTGCCGATTGGATAGATGTGTATAGTGCATTTTCTCCTGCTGAAGCATGATTCAGGAAACTGGCAATATAACCTTGAATAGGCGTTAATCCAGCTTTCATGGCCACGAATCCTAGTGAGAATGCGACAGCGAAGTAGCCAAGACCAATAGGAAGACCATCATGCAACCCTTGAAAGAAAAAATGGTATTTGTTTGATGTTACCATAAGAGAGGGAAGAGTAGATTATTCCTCGTATTTTGTTTTAAAGGCTACTGCATACATACGCATTTGCTTGACCATGGATAACATACCATTAGAACGCGTAGGTGACAAGTGTTCTTTCAAACCAATTCGATCGATAAAATACAACTCTGCATCTAAAATTTCATCAGGTGTATGTCCGGATAAAATCTCGACCAACATACTAACAATTCCTCCAGCAATGTCTGTATTGCTTTCTCCTTGATAATAAATCTTTCCGTCTTTGTATTCGGCATAAACCCACACCTTACTTTGACAACCTTCGATGAGGTGTTCGTCCGTTTTGTATTTCTCTTCAACACCTTTATTGGAGATGCCTTTGTCTATGATCTGTTGGTATTTGTCCAACCAATCGTCTAAGAATTCAAATTCGGAAATGATTTCTTCTTGTTTTTCGTCAATTGTCATATCGTTTATGTGTTATTATTTTCTGAACATTTTTGCAGCTCTTTCAATACCAGAGGCTAAAATATCTATTTCTTCTTTTGTGTTATAAATAGCGAAAGAGGCACGTATGGTACCGTCAATGTTAAATGCCTTCATAACGGGTTCAGCACAGTGATGACCTGTTCGAACAGCGATGCCTAGTTTATCGAGAATCGTTCCCATGTCGTATGGGTGGATGTGGCCAACCAAAAAGGAGATTAGACCACTCTTTTGAGGAGACTCTCCGATGATACGCAATCCATCTATTTGAGTTAATTTCTCAGTGGCATATCGAAGTAGTTCATGTTCGTATTCTGCGATATTTTGCATGCCGATCTCTGATACATAATTAAGAGCGGCAGCTAAGGCTGTAGAACCTATATAATCTGGTGTCCCTGCTTCGAATTTGAAAGGAAGTTCGTTGAAGGTCGTCTTTTCAAAAGATACGTTTTGTATCATCTCACCACCTCCTTGGTATGGCGGAATCTTTTCCAACCACTTTTCTTTCCCGTATAACACGCCTATGCCAGTAGGACCATATACTTTATGTCCAGAGAACGCATAAAAGTCAACATCTAACTCTTGCACGTTGATAGGTGTGTGTGGAGCTGATTGAGCACCATCTACCAATACAGGAATATCTTGGCTGTGAGCAATCTTAATTATTTTTTCAATAGGATTGACGGTTCCTAATGCGTTAGACACATGAGTGACGGCTATCAGTTTTGTCCTTTTGTTGATGAGCTTCTCTAATTGGTCTATCTGCAAGACACCTTTTTCATCAAAAGGAATGACGCGTAGTTTGATATCTTTGATCTGTTGTAGAAGTTGCCAAGGAACAATATTAGAGTGATGCTCCATCTGAGTGACGATGATTTCATCTCCATCATTGCATTGGCTGATACCAAAAGAGTGAGCTACAAGGTTGATTGCTTCTGTTGTACCTCTTGTAAATATAATCTCATGGGAATTCTTAGCCCCTATAAAGTTTTGTACGATTCTACGAGCATTCTCATGAGCCTCTGTACTTTGTTGACTGAGGAAATGTACACCACGATGTATGTTTGCGTTGCAATTATAATAGTTATTCACTATCGTGTTCACTACGCATTGAGGTTTTTGAGTGGTGGCAGCATTATCAAAATAGACCAGAGGTTTGTCGTATATTTTTCTCTCTAGAATAGGGAAGTCGGATCTTATTTTTTGGATATCTATAGTCATATTGATGATTGTCTTTTAATAGGTTAACATTTTGAAGTGCAAAAGTACAAAAAAACAATAAGATTATAAGGTGAGTAAAGAAAAATCACCTTACGAAAAAATAACAATATATGAAAAGGAATACGTGATCCTTAGCTTTGGATTATAGCCCTTTTATTCAAATTTATAGCTGATGGTAATACCGAGTTGTCTTGGCTTTCCTTTTTGGCAATAGTGGTTGCCAAGATTTGTGAACGAATAAGTGTTATATTCATTATCTGCAAGGTTCTTAGCCCATCCTTTCACGTTTAGTTTTTTCCATTCCCATGTGACGGATGCGTTGAAGAGAGAGTAGAACTGTTGGCTATAAAGATTATCTTCGTTCCAATATACTTTTCCGTAGCCCTTCCAATCGGCACCTAGGATGATGTTGTCCACCCATTTTTGATAACAACGGAACTTGTATTGGAAGTCCAATCCCATTGTGTTCGCTGGCGCCAGCGGAATGGTTTTCCCTTTGTAATCAACACCATCATGTTCAAATGACAGGAATCGTGCGTTCGTGTAGCCGTAGGTTCCTTCGAAATTGAATACGTTGTGTGATTTCTTGTTCGTGTGTTGATAGTTTATTGAGAGTTCCCCACCGAGGCTTCGACTTTTATTCGCATTGGTAATCAAACATCCTGTATTCTTTCCGGAAGGGAACGTCAGAATTTGTTGATCCTTACAAGTGATATAGAAGAGGGAGAAGTCCATGTTCAGTTCCTTACTTTTGGTTGGGAAGTGACCTCCTAATTCAAAGCTCCAGCTTTTCTCTGCGTCATAAGCAATGTTGTTTGTGTATTCGTAAATAGGAAGTTCAGTCTCAGCAACATCGATGCCTACCTCATTGAGCATATTGGTCATGAGTTTGTTTTGGATGATATCAGAGAAAAGAAGAGTGTTGAATCCTCCAGCTTTGTGACCTCTTGCTGCGTAGGCATATAGGTTGCAGTAAGGATTGAAATTGTATTGGATAGAAAATTTAGGTAGTGTTTGGAAGTCGGAGATTGCTTCAGAACCATAGAAGTGTGTATTGATGAATTGACTTTTCTTCATGGCATCTGAAATAATATATTCCACATCGTTTTGACTTAGATAATCTAAACGGGAGTGCTCGTAATCCAAGCGAAGACCTACGGTTGCTTCCCATTGGCCAAATTTCCATTCTGATTGATGATAAACAGCGATTCCAAAGGTTGGGATCTCAAAATCGTTAGAGACGGTCAGTTCGTCGCCATTGATTTTCAGCATTGAATTTGGGTATTTTGATTGAACACCTGCATTGACGTTAGATGCAAATAACTCTTCCAATCCATCTTTGTGATATGTGATAGGAGAGTCTGAATGATTGTGCTTGAAGAAAATCCATAGTCCATTTTTCCAGTTCCATTTCCGTTCTTCGTAGACAACAGAGCGGAAGTTGAACTCATGGGAAACAGCGTGTTCTTGTTGTTCCTCATCTCGGGTGATAAGGGAACGTTTTGTGTAGTCAGGGTCAATGCTGATCTTATCGGATAGGTATTGATAACCGGTTATGCTATTGAAGATAAATTTATCGTATCGATATTGAATGACTAATCCATCGGATATGGTGAATCGTTTGTAACTGTTGTCTCCGTCATATGCGATAGGTTGGGTTTTGTCGTTTCTGTCGGTAAATGCATAAGGGAATCCACCCTCTTTAAGAAATCCTCCTGAAATAACATTGTCCACAGTGAATCG
>JBGUIU010000266.1:0-13907 GCA_045113275.1 Paludibacteraceae bacterium | reverse complement strand
AGGTAAGATAATCACGTTCCAGCAATCCTTTTACAGCCGATTGGACTGTGCTGGAGGAGGGTAAACGATACTTATGAATAAAGGCTCCTGATGTGATTGATTTAGCACGTCCTTCTTTGGCAATGGCAATGAACACCTCTTTCTGCTTTTCTGGCATACGAAATAAGATCTCTCGATAGGTGTAATCCATTGTTGAAAGTATCTCATCCAATGATGATTGAACCATCTCTTTCGTACAAGTCTCACCCTCCGCTGTCTTCGCATATAGCGTATTGAAGAGTTTCTGAACATACCATGTGATTCCCTGTGCAATCCGAAACACTTCCGAAACAACATCAGGTTGCAACTTCTTACCTTTTTTTTCAAAATGATGGATGGCAAACGCTTTGTACTTATCTTCATTTATCGCCTCCAGATGCATCATAGATACACTTTGAAAGAAAGGTCTCGCGGGACTGGAAAACATAACACCCATCGTATGTCGCTGACTGCCTGAAAAGATAAATCGTGCATTCGGACATTGCTGTACGTATGATCGTAAGAGAGCCTCCACATTCTTCTCTGGATAAGTAGCTATCTGCTGAAACTCATCGATGGCCACCAGACATGGACGGTCTGCATTTTTCAAATAATTGAAAATCTCATCCAATGTGTTTTCTGACTGCCGTAAATCACCTAATTGAAAATTAACGGAAGGTTCACCTGTTGGACTAAATGAAATGCCTGTCTGCAAGGACTTGACACTGTTCCAGAACCCTTGTAACGCCTTCATTCCATAGGGTTTCAGCTTTTCTAATATCTCACGACTTAGCATGAAAACGAACTCTCGTAACGACCTAGTCGAATAGATATCCACAAAGAAGGTATAATAATTCGATGAGACCTCTTTCCGTTGGAAGGTATGTCTGATCAAACCACTTTTCCCCATTCTGCGTGTAGCAATGATTGCTACGTTATTACCATTCTCAACTTCGTGTAATAGGTGTTCTGCCTCTGTCTCCCTGTCACAGAAATATTCAGGGGAGACATAACCGCTGATTATGAATGGATTAGACTGCATATTCTACAAATTATTATTTTATAATAATGCAAAAGTAATAAAATTTTCATTGTATGCAAATTTTATGGGGACGACGATATAGGATAAAGGACATTGAGCTTTTCGTTATTTATCTATTTTTTGTAGATTTGCAGTATGGAAGATACCTATTTGACACTTCCCTCTATGTCTGAGGGGTTATATAAAGATAAGGGAAGTAAATTCTATTCTTTTGCTTTCCCTGTATCCACTAAGGAGCAGATCAAATCTATAGTAGAAGATTTTCGAAAAAAATATCATGATGCCCGACATGTATGTTATGCCTATAGGATTCATCCAACCATGATAGAAACGAGAGCGAATGATGATGGAGAACCTTCGGGTACGGCAGGGAAGCCGATATTGGGTGTGTTGGTATCAAAGGATTTGGTGAATGTTCTTGTGGTGGTTGTGCGTTATTTTGGAGGAACATTGTTGGGGACAAGTGGTTTGATTACAGCTTATCGTGAGGCCACGTTGGATGCTATAGATCACAATGAAATTATTGAGAAAAAAGTAGAGGTGAGTTTTACCATCTATTTTGGGTATTTGGTCATGAATGATGTGATGAAGATAATTAAAGATGAGAATCCTGCTGTTTTAGAGCAGACCTTTGACAATGATTGTAAGATGTTGTTGCAAATTCGAGTTCGTGATTATGATAAGATCATAAATAGGTTGCAAAAGGTAGAAGGGCTCAAGATTGAGTAGTTCGGTATCACAGATTTTGTATTTGAATCGTTTCTATATCTTCTTGGGATAAAAGTAATTTTCCGGAGAGAAGAGATAGGCGAGGAATGGTGTCGCCGGGTTTAAAGGCATGATGGTTAAATATGGCATGAAGGGATTCGTGCCAGGAGTTTTGTAAATGTGCTTTACAGTATGAGGCATCAAAGGGTAAGATTATTCCATTGAAGAAAGGGGTAGAAGGGAGTTCGAGTGAATCGGATAATAACATTACATTGGTAAGAGTATGGTTATCATCCAGTTCAATAATTGCATTTGTATAATAGTTATCTTCCGAAAGATAAATCTTGTTGGCTGCGTATCTTTTCATATTATTGGGCAGATGGAGTAGGAGAGGCTGCAACATCAGTAGGGGGGACATTGATTGTTTTCTCCAAAGAATCCTTTTTTTGTTCTAGTATTTTATAAGCATTATCATATACGTTTTCGAACACATCGAAGTGTTGAGTGTACCATACAAGAGAGGAATCAAATTCAGCTTCCGTGTAGCCGTACTTTTCCAGGATTTGAGCATAGTAGTAGGGCCTTCTCTCGTTGCTTGGCAGATCGAATTGGGACAATGTTGACTGCATTAGATAGAAGTCGGCCACAATGTTTGACATCTTATCTTCGGGGATGATGGGTTTCCCGACGTTAGGATGACAGCAGGGGATTAAAAATAGGATGAGGAAAAGAAGAATGTTGTGATTATATCTCATTGGATGAATTGTTATTTTCCTTTTTGGGGTTAGTGAAAAACTCTTTTTTTATGTAATCCTTCCATTCAAAAAGTAGAGCATAAAAGATGCTGATACAGATGGCTGAGTCAGCTATGTTGAAGACAGGATCGAAGAAGGTGAAATGATACCCTCCAATCCAAGGTAATCCTTCGGGGAGATACGTATCTATGAGAGGGAACTGAAGCATATCGACAACTTTTCCATAGAAGAAAGGAGCATATCCTCCGTTTTCAGGGAATATTTTGGCAACATTGAATAAGCTTGGTTCAAAAATCACACCATAGAATATGCAGTCGATAATATTTCCGAAAGCACCTGCGATCAGGGCAGATACGCATAATATATAGCTTAGTTTGTAGTCTTTCTTTATTATTTTGAATAGATAGTAACCGATGAAACCAATTGCGATGATACGAAAGATCGTAAGGTATATTTTATCAAATAATTCTATTCCGAAAGCCATTCCGTTATTTTCAACAAAACGTATGTTGAACCAGCTAAAGACTTCGACGACTTCACCTAAATAGAAATGGGTTTTGACATAAATTTTCACGAATTGATCCACTAGCAGGATCAAAAAGATGAAAGCAACAGCAGCTATGGATTTTTGTTTTTTTGTCATTCGAATTTATAGATAAAAAAGTTAGGAATTCTCTGTGCAGAATTCCTAACTTATATGAACTAGAGGGTTATTTTACTCCATTTTTTTTAGCATCAATGCACAATGTTGCATGTGGTACTGCTCTAAGACGTTCTTTAGGAATCAATTTCCCTGTTTCTCTACAAATGCCATAGGTCTTGTTTTCTATACGAACCAAAGCGGCTTGTAGGTGTTGAATAAATTTCATCTGTCTTTGTGCTAATCTTCCTGCCTCCTCTTTGGTCATTGTAGTTGCGCTCTCATCCAATTGTTTGAAGGTAGGTGATGTGTCGCTTGTGTCATTGCCATCAAGATTAGCCATACTTGCTTTTAGTGATTCGTAATCACGTTTGGCTGCCTCAAGTTTCTCTAGGATTAATTCTTTGAATTCTTCCAATTCGGCATCGGAGTATCGTGTTTTTTCTGCCATAGATCTAAATTATTAGAACAAATAAAAACTGAATATCTTACAATTATAAGATTTTTGTGCGAAATTATGTATTTATATTTACATTATGAATTTTTAAGTTGGTTATTTATTAACATTGAAAAATGTATTGCAATGATTACTCGAAAAGTTCTTTGAGAACATATACAGATTTTAGGGTTCCAAAGTTTTGAATGTGGATCTTATAGTAATCGAGTATTATATCTATTACTTCGGATCGTTCTGCTTTTGTGAATTGAAAAAGATGGAAATTCCGGTAGTTCATTCGAAGGATGATGAACATTTTCTTTGTATCGTCGAATCGAAGGTAGTGTGGATGGGTTGGTTGCCGAGTAGTGAATTCTACTTGTTTTAAGTCGAAGAAGGAATATGAAAGGGGATTCTCAATTGTGGGTTGGAATCCTAAGAATCGTGACAATCGAAGTAGGAAAGCGATATGAAAATTACCTAGTTTCTTTGTCTCATGGTTCAATATAAGGATGGAATTTCGTATGAAATCAAACAGAAGACTGTCACGTTCATTGGTTCGAAGAACCTGTAATAAAACTTCTGCGATAAAGAAGGCTATTGCACTTTTTATGGGATTGAAAAGCAGATCCATTGTCGAATCTTCTTCTTTCACCTCATGGATAACATTCAGCTCTTTGTTGTTTCGAATGTTGACGTCGATGGAGATAATTGACAATGGGTGCAGATAAGCGATTGCGTTACCTTTCTTTTTGCTTTGTGCTCCATAAAGAATCAATGAGGTTCTTCCTAGTTCACGCGTGTAAAGATGTAATATGGAGGCATTATCTTTAAATTTTTGCAGTTTTAAAACTATGGCATCAGTTTTTTGTTGCATGATATTTATCGAATAACGGTACAATGGAAACAGAATTGTCCTGTCTCTTTGATGACCAAACATCTTTTTTCGTTTCTTACCTCTCTTATGGTTTTTGAAAGAAGATCTTGCAAAATCTTATATTGACATACTCGTCCATCTTTATTGCGATAGAACTCCCAATAAGATATGTCGAAGGAAGCTCCGAAGACATGGCTGGAAGTGTCTCGTGTGGCATTACGATTTTTCTTTCGTAGTTTTGTTTGACTTTCTAATGTTCTGAGACACGAAGTGAGTTGCAACGAATATTCGGGCATTCGCTTGGCTTTTAGCTTTTCGTTGAAACGGACACTTATCTCTTTGAGTAGTGCGATTGCTTCTGGTGTCAGATAAGGGTAGGAGTGTTTCATCCTTTTTTTCCGGTAATAGGTATCATTCTCTACATATTGAAGGAATCCGGATTCTACGATCGAGTCCCGTACAGCAAGGAAGTCAGCGTTTTTTCTAAAAGGTTCTTTTAGCCCTACTTCTCTTCCTGTCTTGATGTGCATTTTGTTAGGGTCGCGTAGATTTCTGGAAGGACGGAGGTTGTCGTAAAGTGTGCAGTGCTCATCTTCATATTCTACGAATTCTTCAAACTCATCTGTTTCATCAGTATCTTCTTTTGTGGTTTCCTCTGTTTTGCCAGTGGTTTCAGATTCGTCATGATTTTGGGATGACGAAGTATTGCTTTCACATGAAAGAAGTGAAAAAAGGATGATGGATAGAATCAATAGTTTCTTGTACATATTTGTATTTAGTCTTTTCTGAAAAATTTTGCGTGGAAGAAAGCAATAAGTTGGTTTTCTTCGTTTGTGATAGTTGCATTGTATGAGGCGATGGTACGACCCAGCGATACCTCTTTTGCATGTGCAGTTAATGTTCCAGATGCTACTGCTTTTATAAAATCAATTTGTCCGTCAATTGATACAGCAGCTTTACCTCTTGAATTGGCTGCCGCAGCACAGACATAATCTGCCAAGGTGAAAAGTGCGCCTCCTTGCACCCTTCCTATTCCGTTGAGGTGTTTGGGTGTAATAGTCATTTTCCCAATTGCTTCTCCGTCACCCATTTCAACCAACTCAATATCGTTGTGTTGAACAAACTGGTCTTTTTTGAGCATTTCAAGTGCTTCTTGTTTCTCCATTTTTGTATTCTATTAAAGATTCTTTTCATAACATCTTCTGCGACAGTAGAGCTCGTTTTCGTAGTTGCTCCAGATGTGTACGGCATTGATGTTGGATTCTAATTGTGGGTTGGTAATTGCAATAGGAATATGATTGTCAATATATGCTTGGGTCATGGCTGTGTAATACAAGGCATGTATTCCTCTTTTTTGCCAGTCGGGATGTACCCCGTTCAAATATAAATCTACCTTCTTAGGGTGCTTTATGGCTTTTAAAATATGGATAAAACCGAATGGGAATAGTTTGCCGTTCGCTTTCTTGTATGCAGCGGATAAAGAACCCATGCTGATACCAAAAGCTACGACGTCATCCTTCTCATCTAATACGATGCATACATATTTAGGATCGATGAACGTAAAATAACTGGAGACTATAGAATCAATCTCTTTGTCAGTTAGTTCTGAATATCCATATAGGTTTGAGAATGCTGCATTGAGTGTATGAAATAGCGGACGGGCATATTTCTTTAGTTCACTTTTCTTGGAGAAGGTCATGGCTCGCAAGTTGTATTTCTCTGCGATCATTTTGCTGACCCGATTGATCTTTTCTGGTATGGCCTTAAGTTGTATTTTATATTGTAACCAATCTTCTGCTTTGATATACCCAAGTTCTTCCATGTATTGAATGTAATATGGGTAATTATAGATATTCGCAATGGTAGGTTCGTTCTCGTATCCTTCTACTAACATTCCTTCGCGGTCCATGTCGTTGAATCCAAGAGGACCTTGTATGATCTGCATGCCATTTTCTTTTCCCCACTCTTCTACCGTTTGAAGTAAAGCCTTGGCTACTGATATATCTTCTATGAAGTCAAACCATCCGAAACGGACTTTATCTCCCCATTTTTTGTTGGCCGCCCTGTTGATGATTCCTGCAATTCGTCCCACGATTTCCCCGTTCTGATATGCTAACCAATATTTAGCCTCGCAATGCTCAAATGCTGGATTCTTATCTTTGCAAAGTGTATTGAGTTCATCGAATTCCAAAGGTGGAATATATTGAGGGCAATTTTCATAAAGTTTGTTAGCAAAACGAATGAAATTCTTCAAATCTTTTCGATTTTTTACTTCCTTAATTTCAACCATGGCAATTTAATTTAAAGCGTGCAAATCTATAAAAAAAATTTGTAGTAATTAAAAAAAAGCTTAATTTTGCGCTCGCATTGCCGCTATAGCTCAGTTGGTAGAGCAACTCATTCGTAATGAGTAGGTCGCGAGTTCGAGTCTCGCTATCGGCTCAAAATAATTTGAAAGGAAAGAAGAAAATCGTGTTTAGAAGAACACGATTTTTTTTATAAGCGGATGTGTCACAGATGGATAAAAAGTGACACATCCGCTTGTGATTTTGCAAGATAGAAAATTAGCTTCTTACTTGTCCGTTTCCTTCAATAATCCATTTGTATGTGGTTAGTTCTTCTAATGCCATAGGTCCGCGAGCATGCATCTTTTGTGTGGAGATACCAATTTCTGCACCTAATCCAAACTGAGCTCCGTCGGTCCATGCTGTTGAGGTATTGCTATATACGCAAGCGGCATCGACCATTTGATAGAATAAATCAATGTTTTGTTTATTGTCACTGATGATGGCTTCACTATGTTTGGAACTATATTGAGATATATGATCTAATGCTTCATTGATATCTGAGACAGTCCTGATGGACATTCGGAGAGATAAGAACTCCAATCCGAAATGTTCAGCCGTAGCATGTTGTAGTAGCTCGGATGGATATTTACCGTTCAAGGCTTCGTATGCTTTTTCATCTGCGTAGATGATGACCTTTTTGGTGGCAAGTTTCTCGCATAAGAATGGTAGATCACCTAAACGATTTTGGTGAATCAGTACACAATCAAGGGTGTTGCATACACTTGGACGACGAGTCTTACCATTAAAAATAGCATCAGCTCCGATTTGAAGATTGCATGATTCATCAATGTAGGTATGGCATACACCTGCTCCTGTTTCGATGACAGGTACTTTTGCATTTTCACGAACAAAGTTAATCAGTCCTGCGCTACCTCTTGGTATAATCATATCCACGTATCCTACTGCGTTGAGTAGTTCTCCAGTGGCCTCTCTACCTGCAGGAAGCAGCGCTACAATATTTTCATCAACGCCTTTTTGTCGTAATACAGAGTGGATGATCTCAACAATGGCTGCATTGGAATTATATGCATCGGTTCCACCTTTTAAAATACAGGCGTTTCCTGATTTTAAACAGATGGAAAATACGTCAAAACTAACGTTGGGACGAGCCTCGTAGATGATACCTATGACACCGAAAGGAACGCTGATTTTTCTTAGCTTTAAGCCATTTGGACGTTCACTCTCTTTTAATGTTTTGTATAATGGAGAGGGTAGAGATGCAACATTACGAATGTCTGCTGCTATGCCTGCGATTCTTTCTTTCGTGAGCATAAGACGGTCGTACATAGGATTCTCTTGATCCATCTTGTCCAGATCTTTTTGATTCTCAGACAATATGTAGTTTGTCTGTTTTTCTGCTTCATCGGCCAAACATAACAATACCTCATTGATCTTTTGATCGGTAATCTTGTTGAGGCTTTTTGCCGCTGAACTGACAATTGAAAAAATAGAGGATTGTGCCATATCTTTCTGTTTTAAAGTTAGAATAGGTAAAGATAGTCGTGATGTATGATCGGCCTTTTACCTTTTTTCCCTATTAGTTTTTTTGCATCTTCGTATTTGAATTGTACTTTTCCGACACCAAGTTGTTTTCCTTCCTCATCAACTACTTTTACGATATCATCTTTTTCGAAGTCACCTTCTACATCTACCACCCCAACAAATAGGACAGACGAGGCGGAGTCTTCATCCAGAAGTGCTTGTTTAGCACCTTCGTTGACTGTGACGATACCGCGAGCAAAGCCGTCGCTATGAGCAATCCATTTCTTTATGCTTGTCGCAGGAGCTTCAGATGGAAGGAATCGTGTACAGACAATGTCTTCATTTGAGGTGAGAAGTTTCAGAAGAATATCATTTGTTTTTCCGTTAGCAATGATAACTTCTAGTCCTTCGTCGGCCACTTTACTAGCAATGTTAGTCTTGGTATGCATACCACCTCTTCCGAAGGAGGATTTAGAGGACTGAATATAATTGGAGAGATCCCTTTTCCCTGGATAAACTTCTCGAATGACAGACGAGGAAGGGTCTGAAGGGTTTCCATTGTATATACCATCTATGTTGCTGAGGATGATTAGTTTCTCTGCATCCATCATTGTGGCAACCATGCCTGAGAGTTCGTCGTTGTCGGTGAACATCAATTCTGTAACCGAGATAGTATCATTCTCATTCACGATTGGAATGACGCCATGTTGAAGCATCACTTCAATACAATTGCGTTGATTCAGGTAATGCGAACGTGTGCTGAGACTCTCTTTGGTGGTCAGTACTTGTCCACATACCAATCCCTCTTCCTTGAAGAATTCGTGATAATGATTGATCAGTTTGGCTTGCCCGATTGCTGAAAATAGTTGGCGAGCAGATACTGCATCCAACTTACTGTCAGAGATAAGTGAGCGTCCTGCGGCAACAGCACCAGATGAAATCATGATTATCTCAAATCCTTGTCTGTGTAGAGACGAAACTTGTGAGACTAACTGCTTGATGCGAACTAAGTCGAGTCCGCCTTCTTGGGCAGTTAGAACATTACTACCTATTTTTATCGCAATGCGCTTTTCCATGCAACGTTATAGAAGTTAATTTTTATCATTACGGAGTTCTGATCGTTTGATCTTTCCGCTGAATGTTTTTGGCATTTCATCAACAAATTCAACCACGCGAGGGTATTTATAAGGAGCAGTGGTACGTTTCACATGATCTTGTATATCTTTAATCAAGGCTTCATCTGCTTTGCCCTTATACTCTTTGGTTAGTACGATTGTAGCTTTTACTACTTGACCACGGATCTCATCTGGAACACCTGTGATGGCACATTCGAGAACAGCAGGGTGGGTAAGTAGTGCACTTTCCACTTCAAATGGGCCGATACGGTAGCCGGAGCTTTTGATAACATCATCTGTACGTCCGACGAACCAGTAGTAACCATCCTCGTCTCTCCAAGCCACATCTCCCGTGTGATATGCGCCGCCGTAAAAGCATTCAGCATTCTTTTCTGGGTCTCGGTAGTATTCTTTGAATAGACCGACTGGATGATTGGGCTCTGTTCGTATGATGATTTCACCATGTTCTCCGTCTTCGACTGAGTGTCCATCCGGTGCTACTAGGTCAATGTTGAAATTAGGGTTTGGTTTTCCCATGGAACCTGGTTTAGGTTCCAACCATGGGAATGTGGCAATAGAGACAGTTGTCTCAGTTTGTCCAAAGCCCTCCATTAGCTTAATTCCTGTTTCCTTTCTAAAATCTTCATAGATAACAGGATTCAATGGCTCACCTGCGATGAAACATTGTTTCAAAGAGGAGAGATCATATTTTTCAAGACCTTCTTTCATCATGAATCGGAATACGGTTGGCGGTGCGCAGAAAGAGGTGATGTGATACTTCTCTATCATTGAGAGCATGTCGGCAGGATTGAATTTCACATGGTCGTAAACAAATAGTGTTGCGCCAGAAATCCATTGTCCATATAATTTACCCCATGCACACTTAGCCCATCCTGTATCCGCAACAGTTAAGTGAAGGCACTTCTCGTCGAGGTTGTG
Source organism: Paludibacteraceae bacterium (assembly GCA_045113275.1). GTDB lineage: Bacteria > Bacteroidota > Bacteroidia > Bacteroidales > Paludibacteraceae > UBA1181. The sequence goes on along the minus strand of JBGUIU010000266.1, from coordinate 3,547 downwards.
CCAATACTTACCTGTGACAATATGTCCTAGCGGGTAGGTGAATGAATGTACAACCATTTTAGGATGACCCGTTGTACCAGATGTGAAATAGAGTAACATCATATCATTGTTGTCGTTACGAGCAGGTGCTACAAAAGGAGCAGCTGATTCGATTCCTTTGTGGAAATCGAGCCATCCTTCAGGGATGTTAGGACCAATAGATATTCTGTATTTTAGAGTTGGTGATTCATTAACAGAGTCATCAATATGCTTGGTGATTACTTCATCTCCACATGCGATAATAGCTTTGATGTCAGCTGCATTGCATCGGTATATGATATCCTTATTGGTTAAAAGGAATGTAGCAGGAATAGCAATGGCACCAATTTTATGTAGAGCTATGATAGTGTACCAGAATTCGTAACGACGTTTCAGAATAAGCATGACCATATCCCCCTTTCCTATTCCTAAAGATTGGAGATAGGAAGCGGTTTTATCAGATTCTCTTTTGATGTCTGCAAATGTAAAGTCAATATGTTCACCTTGGTCGTTGACCCATTTCAGAGCTAGTTTCTCTGGTGATTCTTTAGCCCATTCATCGATGACATCATAACCGAAGTTGAAATGGTCTGGAACAATAATTTTAAAATTCTCTCTAAAATCTTCGTATGAATCGAAGTTTACTCTATTTACAAATCTTTCTACCATAATATAAAGTAAGGTCTGGTCTATATTTTATTATAGGATAATAGCAAGGAATTTGACAGGTTTATTATTTAGGGCCTTCATTCCATGCAATTTGTTTGAGTCAAAGTAGATACTGTCTCCCTCATTTAATATAAGTTCTTTCCCGTTGATGCTGATGAGCATAGATCCTTCAAGGACCATATTGAACTCTTGTCCTGGGTGGGAGTTAAGGTGAACGGGAGCATCATTAGGTTCAGCGGTTACGATGAAAGGGTCACCTTTGCGATCGATGAAACCAGCTGCCAGTGATTGGTATTTATATGCTTTGGTCCTCTCCATGGCGGTACCCATACCTTTTCGAGTGAGGTAGTAGGTATTCATATGAGGATCTTCACCGAAAAGAAGCGCAGTCATTTCCACGCCGCATTTCTGAGAAATACAATGGAGAATACTTACAGGAATATCTTTCTCCCCGCTTTCGTAAGCGGTGTATTCGTCTTGTGAAACGGAACAAATGTTGGCCATTTGTTCCGTTGTTAATTCTAAATCTTCGCGTAATCCTTTCATACGCAAAGCAATCTGTTTGATTTGATCGTTTATCATATTTTATACATCAATCAGATGGGGGAATTATTTTGATTTATTCCCATCTCGTAATTCTGCACGTTTAATTTTACCGCTAATGGTTTTAGGCATTTCATCGACAAATTCAACGACACGAGGATATTTATAAGGAGCCGTAGTACGTTTCACATGATCCTGAATATCTTTTATCAAAGCATCGCTTGCTTTGTCTTTGAATTCTTTTGTTAACACAATAGTGGCTTTTACAACTTGTCCACGGATCTCATCAGGGACACCTGTGATAGCACACTCAAGAACAGCAGGGTGTGTCAGCAATGCACTTTCCACCTCGAAAGGACCGATGCGGTATCCGGAACTTTTGATGACATCATCAGTTCGTCCGACGAACCATAGATAACCATCTTCATCTCGCCATGCTACATCTCCTGTGTGATACACACCTCCGTGGAAGCACTCAGCTGTTTTCTGTGGGTCGCGATAATATTCTTTAAAGAGTCCGACAGGTCTTTCCTTGCCTAAGCGGATGACAATCTCTCCTTGTTCACCATCCTCGACAGAGTGTCCGTCTGGGGCGATTAGGTCAATGTCAAATATAGGACTTGGTCTTCCCATAGATCCTGGTTTTGGTTCCATCCAAGGGAAGGTGGCAATAGAAACGGTGGTCTCAGTCTGTCCGAATCCTTCCATCAGTTTGATACCTGTTTCTTTTCTAAAGTCTTCGTAGATAACAGGGTTCAATGGCTCTCCTGCGATATAGCATTGTTTAAGAGAAGAGAGATCATATTTCTCGAGTCCTTCTTTCATCATGAAACGGAAGATGGTAGGAGGTGCACAGAATGAATTGATATGATATTTCTCTATCATAGAGAGCATATCTGCTGGATTGAACTTCTCGTGGTCGTAAACGAATACGGTAGCTCCGGATATCCATTGACCGTAAAGTTTACCCCATACACATTTACCCCATCCACTATCTGCTACGGTTAGGTGGAGATAGTTATCATTAAGATTGTGCCAATACTTACCTGTTACGATATGACCCAATGGATAGGTGAATGTATGAGCTACCATTTTAGGATGTCCTGTTGTACCAGATGTGAAGTAAAGCAACATGATGTCATCGTTGTCGTTGCGAGCAGGAGCAACAAATGGAGCTGCTGAATTGATTCCTTTGTGAAAATCGAGCCATCCTTCAGGAATATTTGGACCGATAGAGATTCTAAATTTAAGAGAAGGAGAATCTTTTACTGAATCGTTTATGTGTTGAGTGATGATTTCATCTCCACATGCGATGATTGCTTTTATATCGGCAGCATTGCAACGATAGATGATATCTTTGTTGGTAAGAAGGTGAGTTGCAGGGATTACGACAGCGCCAATCTTATGAAGAGCGATGATTGAAAACCAGAACTCATAACGTCTTTTCAAGATCAGCATAACCATATCACCTTTCCCTATACCGAGAGATTGGAGATAAGAAGCTGTTTTGTCAGATTCTCTTTTGATGTCTGCGAATGTGAAATCAATATGTTCTCCGTGATCGTTGGTCCATTGCATGGCTACTTTATTAGGAGCTTCTTTAGCCCATTCATCGACGACATCATACCCGAAGTTGAAATGCTCGGGCACATTTAGTTTGAAATTATTTTTAAAGTCTTCGTAAGAATCGAAGTTTACTCTATTTACAAATTTTTCTACCATGATTGTTGGTTTGTTAAAGATATTCTTTTATAAGATTACAGCAAGGAATTTAACGGCTTTGTTATTAAGCGCTTTCATTCCATGTAGTTTGTTAGAATCGAAGTAGATGCTATCTCCTTCGTTCAATGTAAGTTCCTTCCCGTTGATGCTGATGAGCATACTTCCTTCGAGCACCATGTTGAACTCTTGTCCCGGGTGGGAGTTGAGGTGGATAGGTGCATCATTAGGTTCAGCGGTTACAATGAAAGGGTCTCCCTTTCTGTCGATGAAACCAGCAGCCAATGATTGATATTTGTATGCTTTAGAGCGTTCCATAGCGGTACCCATTCCCTTTCGAGTAAGGTAGTATGTGCTCATGTGAGGATCTTCTCCGAAGAGAAGAGCAGTCATTTCCACACCGCATTTTTGGGAAATACAGTGAAGGATGCTTACAGGAATATCTTTTTCTCCACTTTCGTAAGCAGAGTATTCTTCTTGAGAAATAGAACAAATTTTGGCCATTTGTTCAGTTGTTATTTCAAGGTCTTCGCGTAAACCTTTCATACGCAAAGCAATCTGTTTGATTTGTTCGTTAACCATTTTTCTTGTGTCAATC
>JBGUIU010000265.1:0-20345 GCA_045113275.1 Paludibacteraceae bacterium | reverse complement strand
GCTCAGCTATCTCGCGCGAAGCGAATGTAGCACAGCAGTAGTCGCTGCCATCAGCTTCTACACATCTAATCTCGTATTTCCTTTGATCATTCATTTTTCGTACAATTCTTGAAGTTCTGAGTAGAAGTCGATGAGAGAGCGGCGCAGGTTGAGGTCATCGATAGGGATGTCACCGTTCTTGATTTGCACGATGCACTCTGATAGGTAATCGGGCGGTGAGGTCTTGAACGAGGCGAGCCATTGATGCTGTACCCTACTCTGCGGGAAGTCGGCGTAGCCGAGCATTTGCCGCAGGAAGAAGATTGGTGTCTTAAGCGGCTCAACACTTGCAGCAAGGGACTGCTGATAATGCTTTGGCGGTCCTACTACCGACAGGATCCTGCCTTGTAACTCGCAAAGTGAGTTTACAAGTTCATTCAGCTGTTCCTTGCTCGGTGCCTCGTCCATCGTTAAGGCTCGGGATGGTTGGGTGTGATTTTGAAGGTAGCGTTGCCGGTGTAATCCAAGAAGTCTTCAAAGGTGGGTTCATCACCTACTTCATTTATGGCCTTGTCGGCTAATTCACATTCACAACCAACGACATCATAGAATCCCTCACCTTCAAGATCCTCTAACTCTTGAACGTCTGTGGCAATCAGGATATGGAGGGTTTTAATTGCCTTGATGTCCTCCATCTTCAGGGAGCCAAAAGGATTGTTCTCGTCAACGTAGGTGTCCCAATCAGGGAAGAATGCATCGAGGTTTTCTGCATCAAGATCAAACTCGATCTCGTCCAATTCCCCGTTATCAAACAGATCCATCCAGTCCCAGAAGTTTTCGACTGTAATCACGATGGTCTCCTTATTTGCTCTTGTCAATAACATAGTTTTATAATATATTTATTTTTTGTTGTATGTAGTATTACAATCAGGGCATTCACCATTGACGAGCTTTTTGCCACATTTGTAGCAGTAAAACTCGTTTTTCTCCCAATGGCCAAGGTCGCTGTTAACGAAGTTCTCTAACCATGGAGAGATTGCGCCACCTGTAAATCTAAGATTTGACAATCGGTTAGCGAAGTTTTGCGTTGAGCAACAAGCACCACATTCAGGACAAATATACTGTCCGTTGGGACATTGCTTTGAGTCACGACTGTCTATGGTTGCATTGCAGTTTTTTCTGTTAAAACAATGGTTGAGATATACAACCTGCCCGAAATTCTCACACTCCTCGTTGGCACATGAGAATTCAGTTACAGCCCGTGTGCCGAAGTTAGAAATGTCGCTGGGCTTCATCAGTTTCTTGCAAGCCCTACAGAATAAGTGATCATAGAACTTTTTAAATGACAGCAAGAAAGAATTTAAGATTATATAATGTCCAAATCTCGTTGTTCCTTTACTTGATACATAATCTACCGGGATATTCAATATTCTCATAAAGTCAAGAATAGTATATCTGTCCCATTCGTTATTCATCATGAATCTGACAGGCCAACGATAACAAGGATACCCTCTGCACCAATAGAATGGAATTCCTTTTTCGTTATCAAGTTTTAATGCCTGGCGAGCTTCACAAAACAGTTGAGAATCATTTTCATTTGCATCAGGAATAAGGTCTGGATAATATCTCTCTCGGTAACTAAAGTCGAAGTGTTGTGCCATATTGTACACCTCCATGAGTTGCTCCTTTTTAAAGAGCATTTCGTAGGAATCACCATAGTCACTTAGGATTGGTTGGTTGTCCCCAAAGTTTATTCTAACATATTCTTTAATCTGGTTAAAGTATTTATTATTGTAAACTTGGGGTGTTTGACTAGAATCGCTCATCTTGTTAGGAATGAATACTTCAATTCTTTCATCCTTAACTTCAACAAATCCGTTATAGAATTTGTTTCGAGGTCTGCTACCTTCATCAACCTTCCAGTACATGCGCCCTATGCATTTATGCAAAAGCTTATTGATTTTCACCCACTGCCGGTGATCGTCACGTCCATCAATCAACTGCAACATCATGTTATTGTTGAACGTGGCATTTGCATTCTTTGATCTCAACTGTAAGTATGCAAATGTCATTTCCAACGGCAAGCATATTGGACGAACACCACCTCCAATCAGTTTGTACAGGCTCTCGGCATTCAGGTTTAGTTTCCCTTGATCAATCAACTGGAACAGTTTTTTTACCGCATTGATTTGAATGTATGGTGGTAAGTCAGAGAAGATTTCAGTCAACGTTTTAAGCGAGGCTGCCGACTGGAAGAAAACGGCCCAAAGGATGGTTTTCATCCGAGGGTTATCTGAGCTCCTGAATATTAATCGATTGATAAAGTTCTTTAGTTCCTTTTCCCAATCACGTTTCTGATAGTAATCAGGGTATTCAGGAAGCTTTAGGCGAACCAACTCAAGCAAAAAGATGATGAAATAATAATTGTCCGGAGTCAATTCAATAGCAAGAACTCGTTTCTCGATAACCTCAAACACACCATTTGAAGATCTGAGCATCTTTTCTTTTTCTTCATCAATGAGTTTTGGGCATTTGTAACCACCATAAACACTATATTGATTGAGCCAAGAAGGCAGTTTGCTTTCAACATCAGTAAAGTCATTAACATTAAGACCATTAATAATTTCTTCTGTCACGTCTTGAGGCGCACTAGAAATTACTCCGTTATTGAACAAAGCCAGCTTTTCTTGATAGTTACATGATTGGGTATAATTATACCAGCGTTCCTCGGTTTGTTGGTCACCTTTCAAACGTCCCAAAGCCTTAAGGAATGAACAATTCTCCTCTATGATTTTTGAAGTATCATGAGCCGTTTCGCCAGACAGAGCCTCAACAAGTGTACGTTTTTTTGGAGCATCTGCATCAAAAGGCTCTGATAACGGGATTTTCCTTATTAGGTCAAAAGCGCGGTTGATTACCCTTGTTTCAAGAGACTCCTCTTTTTCAAACACCTCTCTTTCAGAATTGATGAAATTCTTGACTTCTTGAATAGACCAGTTGCTGATAATTTCTTTGACTCGTTCAAAGATTTCTTCTCTGGTTAAGAAGCTGATGCTAGTTTCCTTAGAAAAGGACGAGGAATATTTGTAACACATCATATTGAGGGTCTGAAGCGATGTGGCTGATAGCAACCGCTGTTTAGCGGCTGTTATCAGTTGTTCATCACTGTTCTCCTCAAAATACTCTTGATACAGATTGATGAATCCTTCAATCTGTCTGGTATCATTAACCCTATCACCCTCAATAGTTTTAAGTAGTGACTCATTGGCTGTTTCTTGATAAGCCTCATGGTATGGATGCGTAAATTCCTCTCCCAAGAAACTGAAGGCCTTGAGTATCTTTAAGATTTCAAAGACATATCCATTATCCCCTAATGAAGAAATTTTCTCTTTAATAGCATCTTTAATCTCTGGCGTGGCCGTTTTTTTCCCTTCATTAGATAAATTGTGATAACACTGGGCCACTTTGATTTCCTCAGACCCACATCGACTTGTGGACTTTAGTTGATTCAAAGCACTGCGCAACTCATTTATTTTACAAGTATCTTTGCATTTTATTAGCACGAATTCGTAGTCTTCGCCTGTCAATGCGTGAAATTGCTTTGTAGTATTCGTGATTTCATATTCATAAAAACTAACTCGATTTTTGTATTTGTCGATTAGTTCATTAACCAGCCGATTCACGTTCTTGCTGATGAGTTTTTGAAGGGTTGTACCCTTTCTCTTTGGCAAATGCTCTATGCAGGATTTTAGCATCAATAAGGTTGAGAGATCCAACTCCTTATCCTTGTATCCTGCGATCCAAGCGGTAATGATTGTTTCGTCTTTCACGAATTTAGCAACAGTAGGATACTTCTTGAATAACTCTAATATCTCTTCTTTGTTTAAGCATTTAAAGAACTTTACCCATTTCTTATAATTCTCCGTATCGTAGTCAAAAACAAATTGTGTAGCACCATTAGCATTTCTTGTTTCGAAATGATCAATTAACGAACTGACGAGCTTGGCTGTCCTTTCTATACTTCGCAAGTCCTCGTTTTCTACACGGTGTGCCACAATTTCCAATAGTCTTTGCGTGGAATGGTTCCTGCGAAAATGCCTAAAGACATTGACGGTTCCTTCCTTTAGTTCTACTTCTTCGTAGTCATCGTAGTACTGGAGGAACAGTTCTTTATCTTCATCAGTTTTTGAAACAATGCGAACATTTACGGCTTTAACCCTGTTTCGGGTTTGCTGCTCGATCTGGAATACCACAATTCCACCCTCCCGAATATGCTTGCCATCTGGGAAAGAGGACGTATCTATGTAGAAGTCCTGTTTGTAAACTTTTTGGTCAGGCATTCCACAACAATTTGACGCAATAAAGCCGAAGCCTTTTATCGCATCAAAGAATTTGACAACCCCGATAAACTTTCTCCCGTCGTATTTCAGTTCCATATGATTACTATTTTTAGTGTTGGTCCTAGAACAGATTTTGTACAACTATTGTTCGAATGCTGTTATCATGCCTGCGTAGAAGTCGATGAGCTGTTCTGTAAACAACAGTCGGGCAGGTCAGGTGAAACTTGGTAGAACAACCGGGCATAGACTATGCTTTCAGAAGAGATTCCGAACTTGTCCTCATCCACTGGAAAGGCGATGGCAAAGGCGGTGACTTTGTACTCACCTTCTCCATCGTTGAATGATACACCTTCAGAAATAGTGACGTTGATGGTATTGAAGCGGTCAGCGACTATTTCGTCAAGGGTGGCGGGCAGGTTATCGGGATCGTATTCAATTCTCCAGTTCGGATAGAAGAAATCCATATTGTCGTCATTGAGGACAATCTGTAACTCGTTTCTGTGTTCGCGGCTATCAAACAACTGGAGCCAGTCGAAATCGTTCTGTACGATAAGGTTAAGCCTTCGACTTATGATTTCTTCAGTGAAAAGCATATAAAACGGGTGATATCAATGGTTATGAACCAGGAAAAAGCACACCGAAAATCTCCGGTTTTGTAATCAATTCAGCAAGAATTTTTGCAGCAACGTCTGATCCAAAAGATAAGAGCTTATCAAAGATAGATTTCTTTTTAGATTTACTATCCGCATTACTTTTAATTATTTCTGTAAGTTGTTTAATCTGTTCATCTGAAAGCTCGCTCTTGATTGATTGTACAAAAACATCTATATTGACAGCCTGATGTTGAAATTGCTGGTTATAGATATGGATATGCCCATCTGTTAAACCTTCAACATCGATTTCTTCACCTGTTTCATCCGATGTTTTCGTTATCTTGAGCTTGCCTTTATTACCATCGGTGATTGGCTTGCCGCCATTATCACAGGATTGTTCTGTGTTGTCCAAAATAACATACAGTTTACCCATTATTTGCGAAAATGGGGAGGTATTATTATCTCTCTCAACATCTTCGAAAAGTCTTTCAAAAACACGAAATTTAGATGGTGCCTTGCTGCTTACTAACTCTAATACTCGCTCTTTCCAAATATTATATTTTATAAGATGATCTTTTGCATCATAATTATTTAAACTTTTGTCTTTTATGTAAGAAGGAAGCATGGTAATAAACACTTTGATTTCTTCTCCAGTTTTTATAAGGTCATGATTTCCCATATCTAAATGAAATATAAAATGTTAATAATTATGTTTCGATATCTACTATGGCAGATCGTCACCGGGATGTAAACGATTGAAAACTTCAAGCATAACCCTTCGCTGACCCCAAGAAAAGTTTTCTCGGTGCTTGTCGTCTATGTTAGCATGACAACGGATGCACAGGCACTGCAGGTTTTCCTTGCGGTTGTCTGTTTTGTTACCGTTCTTGTGATGCGTATGCAAGAATTGGAGATCCAGAGGAATCTCGATGCCGCATTTCTCACAAGTAAAGTTTTTCTCTTTCCTATAATTGTAGCTGATTTCTTCCCAATCCCTTGTGTATCCCCTGATATCGACATCGACCACTTCAGGGACTTCCTCATCGACAGTGTTCATCTGCTTAAGAAGCTCTACGAATTCAGCGGATGTGGTATCTTTGGAAATATCTGGATTATTTCCAAGGGTTTCAACGATTTCAGCTAAACAGTTTTTGCACAAGGGCAATTCATCCACATCTACATCATCGTCACCGTTATCCCAATCGATCACTCTCACGGGTTCGGTATTGGCACGGCGATATTCGGTTCTTAAGCTACCGGATTCCATGAACTCACGGATGGTTAAGCATTTACGGATATGGAAGCGGGGTTTACCGTACCTTTCCAGATGATAACGACGTTTATAGAGGAACACCTGATGTCTCTTTCCGTCCGTCTCATCAATGACAAAAATGCCTTCATCGGTGAACTCCATCTTCTGGAGTTCATTGATGTCAACGTCCTTGATCTGTATCGGCTTGTATGGATTACCTTCCTCAACGATGTATCCCATTTTTGTAAGGGCTTCCCTCAACTGTTGGAAACCATAAATGGGCTCGGGACGATCGTCGTTATTTTGAATCTTCTTTGCCATCGTCTTTTGAAAGGTTTTTGTTGACAAAGTTCTCTAGCACATCCTTATCTGTCGTGACAATCCGGAACTCGACACGACGTGATTTGTCCCTATCCATTTCGGCTTTAGGGTTCTCAATGGGATTAATGAGATTACCGTCGCTGTCAAGAGGCTTGCCATAAGACAGTCCATTGACTGTAAACCAGTAGCGCAAAAGTGCTTGTTGCTGCGGGTTATAGCTGTGGTAAGTATCAGAGGCCAAGAAGTATCTCATCACGCTAAGCGAGCGCTGCTGAGAAAGGATGATGTTACTGATATAGGGGTCAGGATCAAAACTGTATGCCGCCAAATCATCAGTATGTCCCTCGATGCGTATCTCTTGAATATGTGAGCGCAAGCTGTCATTTAGCAGGATGTTGAAATACTTCGGCAAGAACTCGTCGAGAATCTGTTTGAATTCATCGGTGAGCTGGTATGATCCTTGAGCGAATAGCACACTGGGGTTATTGAACTTCATGGAAAGGTCGCCATCGATGGACATTTTCCATTTGGCAGTGTCCCCTTTGAACTCATTGACCAATTTGTCATGGAGCTGGTGCTTTGTTTCCACAAAATCTTTGAGGACAGTCTGGTTTTCATCGACCTTGCTCATATAGGCAACGGCGATGAAAAGAAAAATCACCATCAGACCTGTCATCAGGTCGGAAACCGACATCCAGACATTGTGCTTTGCCATGGTTAATTATCGTTTTTGTTGAACGAGCGAGGTAATACATGCGTCCAGCTCTGCAAGCGTTGTGCTCAATCGGGCATAGAATCTACGGTCGATTTCCGTAAGCTGGTTGTTAAGAGTGTCCGTACTCCTCTTAATTATACCGACGCCCTCTTCCATCTGTTTCTTGGTGCCTTGCCAGAATTGCTCGTTATAGTCTTTGATTTTGCTAATTTCCTCCAGCTTGGCAAGAAGTACCTGTACACCGTCGACAAAGTCACGCTGTTTGCGCACCCAGTTGTTGAGATCGTTAGTCGCCTTATCAAAAACTTCCATGTTGTGTTGGGTGAGCGACGCGGTAGATTGAAGATCGGAAGTGAGTTTGATGAATTTCTCATCCTCAATGATGACCTGGTTAAGCGAGTCAATAAGTTGGCGCAGCTTTCCGCCGTCGCTTACGAGCATTTGAGTGTCATCCTTAACCTTAGTGAGCGAAGTTGAGGTAGCCTCAAAGTTCGTAGCCATTTGCTTGTATTGGCTGGTCAGAGAGGCTATCATTTCCTTGTTTTCCTGCTGCCAGGTGTTAAGACGCTCGACGCTTTTGTTGAGCTGGTCGAAATTCTCCTGGATAAGCTTGCTGATGAGAGCGTCCATCTGTTTCTGGAATTCCTCCGTGACTTTCTTCATCACTTCTACAAGAGCCTCGGTATTGCTCTTTTTCAGCAGCTCTGAGAATTCATCGAATTTCTCGGTAAGCAGCTTGTTAGTCTTATCCATGCCGTCCTCAATCTCAATTACCTCCGCATGTAGCCGTTCTCCGAAGGTCTTCACCTCTGAGGCTATTTCAGATTGTGAACTGTTCATGGCCTCACTGATATCGAGCATTTCAGAGACGTTGTCGCCGATCTTGCTAATGGCAACAGTCTGAGCCGCGATAGAGACGAGTGCGGCCTTTTGCGTATCGTTCTGCTCCTCGACATTACCGAGGGACTGTACAATACTGTCTGTGCTGCCCTTGATGTTGGCAACAGCAGTTTCCTGGCTTCGCTGGAGATCGATCAATGTTCCGATAGAATTGTTGAGCGAATCGACTTTACCCGAGAAACCGGTTAATTCATTGGCCAGTTTTTCAATAACAGTAGCGAGTGCAGTGTCATTCTGCTTGATGATATCAAAGTTGTTGCCGACAGTGCGGTGGAAAACTCTTTGGCTTTCAGTCTGTTGATCAAAAGAGTCACAATAACTGTCAAAGAGACCTTTGATTTCCCCTATACCCTCATTATTGACACGGCTCATTAATTCGACGGCACTTACGATACGAGCAGCAGCTGTTTCCGCATCAGAGGCACCGTTTTGATCGAAAAGCCTATTAACTCTGGAGGAAAGAATGATGGAGCCAAACATACCCAACAGGGATGTAAAGAAGGCGGTTTTTAAGCCTTCCAGAAGTTTGGGAATGCTGGCATTGAGATCAGCAGTGTCAAATCCGATCAGACCGATAGTGATGCCGATGAATGTTCCAAGTACACCAAGGGTTGATATAATAGACGGGAAATATTCAATTATTCTTTTGTGTTTAAGTAAAACTTCATTAAGATCGTTCTCCCATTTTCTAATCAAGTACCAGAAAAGCGCGAAAACAATGACTATTACTAAGCACAGGGCGATTGTTAGGACCATATCTTTGTTTGACTAGTTTATGTTAATTGTTAAAAAGTGTTGTGCAAGAATCATGCCAAATATGTATATTTCAATCACCATGACGGATTGTTTCTTCAATAGAGTCTCCGCTGTAATTTGAATCGGAACACATTTGAAAATTCATAAAGAGATAACCTATGATAAAAACAATAACCAAGAACAGCACATAAAATTTATTTGGGCTTTTTACATTACTGTTCTTATCTTTGCCGTCTCCTTTGGTCGGCGCATTATTCACTACTCTCATCAAAAGTAAAAGAGCGCCAATAGCACATATCGTAATGATTAATCCAATATTCATTTGAATATATTCCTTATGTAAAAAAAAACTTACAGATATTTATATCAAATAATCTAATAGCGATTAGCTTTCGCTGCCGTCATTCATCCACTCGGGGATTTCCTCATCAAGAGGAGAAAATGAGACAGCAGCATTTTGTTTGATCTGCTTTGATGTATTGGATTTATCATTCAGTATCAATCTGACTTCGTCGTCTGTGAAATCATGATCAATATTCCAATGATTTTTTAGGAACTCCAACATATGTTTCCCTCGCTCAATAATCTCTTTAGGAGTCCATTCTTTATACTGTGCCACTCTGATTTCACTATGAGAACCATTATCATACCCGTTATGAACAATTTTTCGCTGGTTATCATAAGTAGTGGTCTTCTTAACATCAAAACCGAAGTTTTGCTCTTCCGAATTCTTCGGCACGCTCAATAGAAGAAGATTGCCTAAGGAATGGACTAACTCCTCATCTTCTTCAGTGGTAAAGCGAGATGTCCAATAATTATCATCAGCGGTTTGAGGATAAATGTGCTCAATCGAAATCTTGTTTTTCTGATTTTGCTCAAAGTTATCCCATGATACCTTTTTATCACCGCCACTTGTTTGCAATTGAAGGTCTCTTTCGTATTCATAAAGGAAATACCTTAAGCCCGACCATGAATAAAAACCCTCCCTTTTATTATATCTGTCAACAGCATTAACAACGAAGTTCTCAATACTAAGCCAATAGTCCGTATTGTTATTAATATCGTTAATCAATTGTTGAACGGTCGAGAAATTAGGCTCGTTCACGTAATAATCATGCGCACAACGATAAAAATGATAATCTGATGTATTGGAACGTCTGCCATAGACATTAACAATCAAAAACCGAAACCTTTCACATGCGCCCAATAATCCAGGAATATCGTCTTGAGGACTTTGTTTGAGATAAGCAGCCATGATCAGAGGTCGAAAACTGCCTATTCCAACTCTGTTCAGTCGTCTCAGCCATATTTTTTCTTCATCTGGTAAAGAACTTTCGTCTGGGCAGTTGATATTAAACCAATACACTATGCTGTTCTGCAAACTAACAACATAATCTTTTATATTTTGTAAACTAAGATTATCATTCAATACCTCTTTGGCTGTGAATATTTCAGAAAGAAGTTCGTTTTTGAACACATTGGACTGGCCTCGATCATAATGATAATACATAATCCAATGGTCGCGCAAGAAATCGTCATCGTTTAGTTTTTTTTGAATACTCTTGCCTAAATAACTATAAATAGTCTTCCACGCGTTATTGATGTCTCTTCTTAAATTGTCTACATCATTTTGTAGGGCTTCTTCATTTGAGTCTGATTCAAACAATGTCGTAAGATATATCAGACGATTCTTTAACAGCTCCAGCGTGGATAGCTTTTTCCCACGGTTATTCATCGTTTCGAAGGTAACATAGACATCATTCAAGTCGTCAATCCAATATTCATTGAATTTTAAGCGTTCTGTGACTTTCAAGAAAAGGGCTCCCAAATCTTTTTGATTGTATTCCTTTAATTTATTCTCGAAAAAAGACTTAGCGTTTCCTAGATTTTGAGTATATAAAGTCTGAGTCGGCTGATTAGGTGCGGCAGTGTTTGTCTGCCCAAGTATCTTTGTCTTGAAATACGCATCACTGGGGTCATCAACACTGTATTGAAAACGATATTTATTATAGCTTTCTCCAAATCGCTTAAAATACAGATATTGATTTCTGTATTCGTCGACTGTTTTACCTCCTTGTATTCCTGCATTCAGACGAGCCAGGATTTCATTGATAAGAATTATGAAGGTTGTCAAGCGCTGCTGCCCATCCACAACATAATATACGTTTTTCTCTACCGTCTCATTAAAAGTAAACATTCCTGTATAATGATCACGATTATCGGGCATGTTCTCAAGATCCTCCCAAAGAGCTATTAATTGTTCATCTCCCCAGGAATAACCCCTTTGATAATCAGGAATGATAAATCTTGTTTGATCGGAAAAAATTTCTGATAACGACTTTAGATCATTACTATTCTTTGCCATAATTATTAATGATTATAGTTGAGAGTAATCAGTTAAAACACCATCAATAAAAGTGAACTCCAAATCGGAAACATACCTGTCTTTGACCATATAACCTGCATGCTCCATATTGTGTCCTTGAATTGTGGATGACCTGAATTCATCGGGTTCGCCGCAAAGCATGAGGACCGAGTCTTTAGGCATCCCGGTATGAAGACGTACTTTGCCTTTCTTGGTTTTAGCATCAAAGTAGCTGATGGGCACTTTGATTTCGCTTCTTGAATTAGCAGAAGTAGCTGCAGCTATAACAGCAAGCACGCCGAGAGTACAAACGATACCCAGCACAAAACCGATTAAGATGTGAAGAAAAGTTTTCATATTCTTTTTTAAGTAATCGAATTCTGTTAAACTATTAGTCTTCTTCAAAGGGATAAGTTTCGTCGTAGATTTCGGATAGGTTACGGCCGTTGTATGTCCACCAGGGTGTGGGCTGGCAGGCGTAACTCAGGTTGCGGAGTTTGGACGTGAGGGCCGTGAGGGATATTTCATCTTCGGCACCACAGCGCACTTTCTTGGCACTTATAATTTCTGCGGTAATAGAAGGATCTTCCACATAAACCAATGTATCGCCATCTTGCAACCCCATCTCATGGAAGTTAAGGGACGGGCGGCGTGTCTTGGCTTTCTTCACCGCGTCCTTGTCGTCTTGGGTGAGGTCTTCCTCGATTTCTCCTTTGAACTCGTCAGTGAAGTCTTCATGATGGAAGAGCTCGAGGATGGCTTTGGCCTGCTCGACTTTGATTCTGAAAAACTCGCGGTTGGCATTCACTCTATCAGGAGCAAATGCTTTGTGCAGGGCCTTTTCAATTTTGGCACAATCACTGTTCTTCACTCGGCAAGCGAATTGGCATTCAAATGGAACTGGAACACCAGTAGTATATAGTTCTTTCATTCGCTTGTCTATGTCTTTCTGGGTGGTCATGCCTATCTTGACAAGCCCAGGCATAACCGGGTTTGTCAAAAGATAGACGATTCCGTATTTCGTTAGTCCTTCGTTCATATTCTCTATACTTCGTGATTAATTAGTGCTTATCATCTATTGAGTTTATCCTTTCCCTAATTCGATTTGTAATATAATGCTCATTTCCAAATATAATTATTGCCCTATTATAAATACTAGATAAAGCCAACAATGCTTGATCATAGTGTTTCTCATCAAAAAAGAAATCAGCAATTTGATTATGAATGAAAAAATACCCAGGTGAATTTTTCCATTTTTCTAAACAGCCCTGCAATATTGCAAATACTTTCTTTGCTGCATCATTCTGAATTTTAATATATGCAAAGACTAGATAAACTAAAGACTTAATGATAAAAAAATCGTCTTTGGGAAATATCTTTAATGAATCAGCAATTAAATTTGTTTGATCTTGTATAAAATCAATCATGATAATATCAGGATCATGATACCATTTGATTTTCTGTTCGAAGAACCTGATATCGAGCTCATATTTAATCAAAGTCAAATGATCAATTGAATCTCTACTTTTCTCAATGAGTTCTTTTAGTTCAGATATTGCTTTCGTTGCATCTGAATATCGTTTTAAGTTAATAATTTCTTCAATAATATTGCTTTTACCCGTCAGTATAACGTTTATATCATCAATATTAGAAGAAATAAGTTTGTCCTGACATTCTATTGCCTTATCATACATTTCAAATCCTTCGTAAGTTGAAAAAAGGGCTTGATTAAGTTCATTCAAAATATCATCTGGACATAGTTCATGAAACTTATTATAAAACTCCTCTGCTAGTTCAATCACGTCATTGTACATTCCGTAAGTTGATAAAAGCAATAAAGTATATACTATTGAAATATATTGATTTTGCTGTTCTTCTTTGTCACCATCAATATGCACATTTTTATTAGTAATAAGCTTTTTTGCACAGTAAAAAAGATGGTTTTTTAAATAGAAATAATCCAACCTAGCAAAATTGAATAAGTCGCCTGAATAATTTTTATTAGATACAATGGAATGTGCAATAATTATATATAAAAAACTAATTACTTGAGAATAGTCTCCTTGCAATAATGAGTTACTATTATCAAAAAGGATCTCAGTAACTAATGAATGCTTTGCTTTAATGTATTTAACACCCTTCGCTTTTTTAATAATAAATAGATTAGTTTTTCTAATTTCTTTTATAACGTTTTTGTCAAAAAGATCAGAAATCTCATAAGGGAAAAAATCATCAGATAAATAACCTAAAAAACCTAACGCTTTCTTCGAATTAACAGATAAATACTCACTACTATCAACAATTTCTAGTCCGAAATTTAGTTTTAGTAGCATCTGCATATTATATTTTTGCTTAAATATAAATGGATGTTTATCATCAACAGTGCTATCTAGTCCTTTTTCCTTCAATAGATTATAAAAATCAAGAGGATTTTTTTTATATAATCTATTGATTTTTATATTGTATACACTAAATGGATGGCAAGCAACAAAATTCACAATTGCTTCACTGATCTTTTTGTTTTTCTTTTTAAATGGTTTCCAATACCCCCAAAATCCTAATAACAATTTTAAAGCACTTTTAGGATTTAACGTTGATAATGAAACAGTTAAATCATCACTATCATCTATTGTCTGAAGGACCTTAGATTGTTCTATACTGCGAGAGCATAAAATAAACACAGGACTATCAGAAGCTGAAATAATTTCATTTAGAGTTTCTATAGATGCATTTTCACATCCTTCAAGACGTATAATGTATTTTTTTTCACTTATCAAAGCGTGAAAACCATTTGTGCCTTTATTAGGTATTTGATCACATAGAGCATTTTCAGCTTGTTCTATATCAGGATTTTTCGCAAAATCATAACAAAGAACTCTATCATATTTTTTACATAGCTTTTCCTTTATACCATTAATTGCTGAATTTACCAAAGTGGTTTTTCCTATACCAGCCGATCCATATATGAAAACTGGTTTCTCATTTAAAATTCTATTTCTTACTTTTTTAATTTCAGAAGAACGGCCAATGCAAATTTTAGATACATCTCCTGGTGAATTAGTTACAAATACACTAGCCCTTTTCCAGGATTTGATTTGTTTAATACATACAATAGCTGACGGAATGCCAATAATAATTGTGAGTAAGCCGACCCAATTATTTAATATGAAGCTATAGATAATATCCATAATGAGATCTAAATTTTGTTAAGTTTGCCATTGATATAATCCATGATTCCATTTCTACACATAACCGTTATTGCGGCAACGAATATCATTGAAGGTATACCATGATACTGTTGAGCAATAGCTGGCGCTATAACTTGAATGACATCTAAGACATATTGAGTGTAGCTCCTTTTATTAACTAGTAGCTTAGTAATCTCTTCTCTGAATTGTTGAGCATATTTTATGCAAATACTACTCACTGAAAACTTTTCAAGATTATCTGGCCACCAATATGAAATATTTGCAGGTACCTCTTTGTGAGTCTCGTTAAGTTCTAAACCAATAGGAAGGTTTTTTTCTATTAATGAAATCAGAGATGCATTATCTAAATCTTTGATTTCATTATATGTTTGAGCATACTCATTATCCGACAATACTCCTTTAGAATGTTCATCATCAGACAATAATAGATTATCTGTACTGACGATGGAAAAGTCCAATCGGGGGAGATTGTTGACGATGTTGACGGTCTGGGTGGAGACGTTGATGACGCTCAGCAACAGGTCAAGGATGTAACGGGGCTTACCGTGCTCCCTGGACCAGTCGTTGGGATCGTTCTTAATCTGCGAGGCCTTGTCAACGGTAACGGCATAACGCTCCATGATCCACTCGATGGCCGACTTGCCGTTGACGATGTAATCGTAGGCTTCGGCGGGGATGTCGTTGAGGGTTATGTGGTCGTTATATATGATCTTTGACTTGTCGGAGACGAGCTTGCCGTCCTCGTTTCTGACTTTGCCAAACTGCATCTTGGAGACTTTGAACATCTCGTACTCGTCCGGCTTGGACATGTCAAATGGAAGGTCGTTAATGGAATAATGAGCATCGGTCAGGGTGTTGAACACCTTGACGGCAGGATGCGGTGTTACAGCCTCATAGTTGAGATGGAGGTCGGCGAGCTGTTTGCCAGCGCTTGAGAAGGCTATGAAGTCCTCAATGCGGTCAACTATGGGGATGCGTGGCAGCGACTTCTTGAGGTCGCTGGCGAAACGCTCCCTATAGTCCTGGCTGTGGAGGATGCCATAGACGTAATAAAAAATCATCTCTTTTGTGATGCTGCGGGAGCCGCCAAAGCGTGACCGGATTTCTTTCAGGATCCAATCAGAAATACCCTCTCGCCGTAGGTACTCCTCGTTGCCTAAATCGAAAAGCGAGCCAACCTTATTCTTATTTTCTTCATACCAGTATAGAGGCAAATATTGGCAATTCATCATCAACTGATAATCGGGTATAACATCTGAAATCAAGCAAGAGAACGATTTGCTTGAACCAACGCCAGTTAGACAAATAACCAGATTCTTTTGTTCTTTGAGAATAAAAGTGTACTTTTTACTAATACCAGCCCTTTCTATAAAATTTTTATCAAAAAACAAATTTTGCCTATAGAAAGGTCTATACATTGCAACTCTAAAATCATTGGACATTTTATGTTTGATTCTTTGCTTCGCATCTTTTAATAGATTTACTGTCCAACTAATTTTTGATTGGTCTTTCTCGATTTCTCCATCGTCAATGTTGTGAGCTTCAACAATTTCATTATATGAAATGATCATATTGCTCATGTTGTTTTGTATTAGTGGAATACTACTGCCATAAACCCAACTATCCCTACCGGTAGCTACAGCTGGGCCATTAATAACAAAGACGGAATTTTCGTTATAGTTAAATCTTGAATTTGGAGTAAGCGGTACCAGGCTGTCAAAGTCTCCGTCACGTTGGTTAATCCAATCGCCTTTTTCGTTTGGAACAATGTTCTGCCATTCAATTTTCTTTGATTTGATTGAGCGGAAGCCACGAACCATTTTGAGTTTCTGCTCACGAGAGAGGTAGTCGCCGATGTCGTGATAATAAATTGTAGCCTTGCCAGACTTGGCTGGATTCTTGACAAGTAAAGTAATAGCAATTGGCGTGCGCGAGCCGCTGCCGAAGATTTTTCCACCTTCTTTTCGAGAAAGTTCCCCGCTAGTGCGTTGATTGCCACGAAGATTCAGCACATATATACTTGAAAACTCGGTTTCCAGACAACGGCGCATGCCATCTAAAGCGTTGCCATCAAGCCATGCTCCATTGCTGATGAATGCAACAATTCCGCCCTCATTTTTAGGTATGCGGTCGCTAGCCCAACGGAAAGCTTTAACATAACTGTCATATAATGCTTTGCCCAAATTTGCTGAACTATTTGCAGCATATGTTTCAGCAACTCGATCATCAAGATTTGGGTAAGAGAGATTTTGGGCATTATCATTAGCTGATTTTTGACCGATTGAATAAGGAGGATTACCTATAATGACACGTATGGGAATATCACGCAAACGATCACGAATTTCCGAGTTTTCACGGAAATATTCTGTGAACAGATCATTGTGTGAAGGTTCGGTGAGCTGGAATGTATCAGTTAGGCAAATGCCGTCGTAGTTGAGATACTCCTTGCGGCGGGTTATCTCATGGAACACGCTCTCAATATTCACGTCTGCGATGTAATAAGCAAGCAGGACAATCTCGTTACAATGTATCTCGTAGAGGTACTTGCGCTCCATATCCTCGGGCTTAATCAAACCAGACTGGAGTAAACGGGTAATGAAGGTGCCTGTACCAGTGAAGGGATCAAGGATGTGGACGTTTTCATTCGTTAAGGATGTGTTAAATTCGTCCTTTAGTATCCACTCTACAGAGTTGATGATGAAATCGACGCACTCGACAGGCGTGTAAACGATACCGAGCTTTTCGACAGTCTTGGGGAATGCACCTTTAAAGAACTTCTCATAGATGTTCTTGATGATGGTCTGCTTGCCCTCCAGGTTGTCTATCTCACCGATATTCATTTTGACTGATTCGTAGAAGCCGTTCAAAAGCTCAGTGTCCTTTTCAAACGCCTCGTCCTTCAGAATATCGATCATGGACTGCATTGAGCGGCTGACAGCGTTGTTCTCGACAAAATTGTAGTCCTTGAAAAGGGCATCGAAGATGGGCTGAGTGATCATGTGCTGGGCCAGCATCTCGATAGCCTGTGCCTGATCCACCGAGGGATTGAGGTTCTTTTGCAATCCCTTGAGATAGTCCTCAAACTGCTTCTTATACTTGTCGGTCTGGATGAGGCGGGTGATACGATCGATAAATTTGATGGCAATCTTGCCGACTTCCTTAGACCAGTTCTCCCAATAGAGGCGGTCACCGCATTTCTCTACTAGTTTGGCATACATGCCCTCCTGCAACTCGCCAAACTTAATCTCCAACTGACGGGCAATTTCAGCAGTTTCTAGAGTCTTGGCATCCTCGGTATCCTGCCCGTTATCAAGGGCGTTCTTGCCGATACCGATGCCACCCATCGTGAGCATTTCAGGCTTGGATTTGTTCAAAGAAATTTTCTGAACAATGGCGTTGAAGCGGTCATCGTGCGAGCGGAGCGCGTTGAGGATAGACCAAACCACATCGAAAGCCTGGTTGTTATTGAGAGCCTCCTCAGCGGAAACGCTGGAGGGAACGACAATCGGGATGATGATGTATCCGTATTTCTTCTCGTCGGGCTGTCCCTTGTGGAAGTTGCGCATGACACGGCCGACGGACTGCACAACATCGACTTGCGAGTTACGGGCAGATAGGAAAAGTACTGCATCGAGTGAAGGCACGTCAACGCCTTCGGAGAGGCAACGCACGTTGGTGATGACACGGCACTCGCGGGGGTTGTCCGACTCCTCGGCCAGCCAAGCGAGGTCAGCGTTGCGCTGCGAGCTGTTCATGGAGCCGTCCACATGGCGGGCGGCGATTGATACAACATGAGAGCGCTCCTCTTCTGAGAGTGTCTCGTCATATTTGGCTGAGATCTTCGGTAAGAGGCTAGCCACGTTCTTTGACGTGCCCGGTCTGAAGTCATCACCGATGGATGAGCAGAATGCGACGGCCCGGTGCATCATGCGAGGATCGTTGTCCCAAGTCTTGCCATGATCTCCACGAACAAGCTTGGACAGACCGCTGATGACGCCGATGAGCTTGCTTGTGTCATCGTAGTTCAACTCGGTATTCGAGGAGTCCCTGATGTCATTGAGGATGTTGCCGGGGATGTCTTCCTCATTGACAGTGAGAACGAGTACTTTGTAGTCGGTGAGCAGACCGTTGGTCACTGCATAGGAGAAGTTCACACGGTAAAACTCTGTACCGTAAATCTTCGGGTCGTCCATGGAACAGAGGATACAATCCTTTTGGGAGGCCTTGATCTTGGCGCTTTCTCCGTAAAGGCGTGGAGTAGCGGTCATATAAAGGCGGCGTTTGCCGCGGACATTCTCATCAGAATGGATTTTGATGAAATTGCTTTCGTCGGCCGTGGAAATCTTGACGCCAGTGGTGCGGTGAGCCTCATCACATATAATCATGTCGAACTCACCATATTCGCCTTTCGTGTCTTCAAGGATTTCCTGTTGGGCCGATGCTACTGCGTCGATGGACTGGTACGTCGAGAAAACGACCACCAAGCCGTCATGCTTGCGATAAGCCTTGAGCTGCTTTGCAACGGACTTGGGATTGGTGCTAGCAGGGAGAGCGAGGTCAACTGCGCTATCACCTGTCAGGTCGGCATTCAGCATTCGGCGGGATGCCCTGCTGTCTGAACAGATACAGATGGCTTTAATCTGCTTCTGTGCATCAGCAGACCAGGCATTGAGAGTCTGGCCGAGAAGAGCGATGGACGGTACCATGAAAAGGACCAGCCCATGGTTGTCCAGGAGCGTTTCAGCAATACGCAAAGAAGTGTAGGTTTTGCCCGTTCCGCAGGCCATGATGAGCTTACCACGGTCGTTGCCTTGGGTTACATAGTGCTCGTAGGCTTTTGAGGTCGCCTCTAATTGATGTTTGTACGGCTGCTTTCCTTCAGCAAGGGCATCTTCACCCTCGATGCCGAGCAGAAGTTTATTCCAGTCAACTGGGGATGTATTGAGATCCACAAGTGAGATGCGGCTCACAGGGGGATCCTGGTTCTGTATGGCCTCCTCTGCATTGACACCCCAATTATTCGTTGTGCTAATCCAAATACGTGCGGCAAAACGGGTTGTCTGGAAAGTGACCTCATTCTTAAACGTGCGGCTAGAGGTCGCAAGGAACGAGTCAACGGCTGGCTTGTCAATGGTTGCGGTTTCCGCATAACATTTACACTGAATGGCCCAATAGTCACCAAGTTCAGTCTTGGCAACTAAGTCAATTCCTGTGTCTTTGCCACCAAAATCACCCCTTCCCGGGAATTCTTCCCAGAGCCAGACTTCAGTGAGGTTATTATAACGTGGGTCGGTCTGCAACCAGCGTTGCATCAAACGTTCAAATTTTGTGCCCTTTTCCTTTTCAGTAAAAGACTGGGTACGGAATTTAAATAATATCTCTGTGAAGGTCATACTACAATTACGGAATCTCTTTTTTGACACGTGTATTAAAGCCTACAAAGTTAACAAGAATTTTGAAGAAAAGTACCAAAAAATATAGGAAAATTGATTGATTGGGTATGAATAACAAAAGACGTGAACCGAATACGTCCCTTTTGAAGCCCCTAGGAACGGTGGCTGACCAGCGGCGTAAGAGCGGCTCACGTCTATGTGACGAGAACCACTATACGGCCCTGCTGATCATTTTATGAAAAGTTCCTAGGTTTTCAAAAGGCAGGAGTATAATGATTTTTCTTTCCCACGATGTCTTGTCATCCAATCATTGATGACAGGGGCAAAGATACAACAATTTTTGAAATTGTTGCAGTTGCCCAGGATCAATCAACGAAAATCTTCGGGTAACGGCATGAAAACTGTACCCACTTGCGCGTCGTGACACCACTTGGATCCAGCGCACTCGGGTACTTCTTTAAGCCAGTGAGGGACTCATCCCGTTCCTCGAGGATTTCAGCATTGAAAAAGAAACTCTTCGCC
>JBGUIU010000264.1:0-5978 GCA_045113275.1 Paludibacteraceae bacterium | reverse complement strand
TCATCCTTTCTTCTCATTTAATTGTTTTTCTTCTAATTTTGCTTTATTTGAGAAGAAAAATCAAATAATGAGAAGAAAAAAGGAGGCATCTATAACCTCCTGTTGTTCAGTTCAATCCCGCATTACGCCTCTCTTTCACCAAGTTTTTCATGGATAATTTCGAGGATTTCCTCCTGCTTCTCCGCTGAAATGCCAATGGCCTCGAGTGCCTCTCTGGTCCCGCAGTTGGGGCAGATTAGAATGGTGTTGTCCTTTCGGGAAAGAGCCGGATGGCCGGTGTAGGCTTTACCACAGATTGGGCATACTTTTGTTGCTGTCATTCCTGCCTCTTCAAGGCTGATGTTGAGGGACTCATAAATGAAATTTTCGTCAAAGCCGAAAGCTTCGTAACCGTCAAGGCAGATATCAACGTATCGCTGTGAAGGCACACCGATTTCACGCTCCTCATGCATGATGTAGATGAATGCCATGCCATTGAATGGGCGATAAAGAACGCCAATAATTAGTACGGAGCTTAATTTTTTATAACCAACGTGCGTATTTTCCGAAGGATTGTAATCCCGAACTCAGAAGTTGGCGATATTATTTCATCAATACTCGCTATCGGGATTACCCAGGGCTTATTTGAGTAAAATAAACACTGAATCGAAACTTTTTTGTGAATGTTCTGTGCAATTATTTTGAATTTATGGTGACGTTAACTTTGTTGTCCTTTAAGATGTTTGAAAGGTGAGCATTTGTACGAATTTAGGTACGGCAACATGAAAAAATTTATTTTAAAAATTTCCTTTTTTATAGCTTTATTCGGGTTGATGTCAGATTGTTTTGCTAAAGATTCTTTAGTGATTTACTTTTCCAGAACCGGTGATCAGTATAAGGTTGGTAATATAACGGAAGGAAATACAGCAATAGTAGCGAAAATAATTGCTAGCCAGAAAGATGCGGATATTTTTGAGATAAAGCCTGTAAATGATGATTACAATCTTCCATATAGAGAACTTACAGAGTTAGCCAATGATGAACTGGAAAAAAAGGCACGTCCGAAATATCAGGGAGCTTTGCCGGATTTATCTGAATACAAGGAGATTTATATCGGCTCTCCTATCTGGTGGGGAAACTACCCGATGATTATGTATACCGTTTTTGAAAATAATGACTTTAACGGAAAAACTTTAATACCTTTTGTAACCCATCAGGGAAGCGGATTGTCTGGTTTGGATGCCACGCTGAAAACTCTGTTTCCTAAATCACTGGTAAAGAACGGTATAGCGGTTCGTGGTGAGGATTGTCAGAATAACAGGGATAATGTTAAAGAGCAGGTTTTGAAGTGGCTTAAATCCATAGAATAAGGAATGCATTATGAGAAATTTAACTAATCTGCTCTGCGGCTTTGCTTTAACAGTATGCGGAACCTGTTACGCGACAGCAGATATGAAGGAGACCGGAAACATGAAGGAAGAAAAAAGAATTGTGCAGACGGCAGGAAGAGATAATCTAGGTACATTTGCCCCTGATTTTGCTCACTACAATGATGACGTCCTTTTTGGTGAGAACTGGAACAACAAAGATATTTCTCTAAAAACAAGAACCATAATCACGGTAACTTCGCTGATGTCACTGGGGATTACTGATTCCTCCATGAAGTATCACCTTGAGAATGCCAAAAAGGCCGGTGTAACCAGAGAAGAAATTGCAGCTATCATTACTCATAATGCTTTTTATGCAGGATGGCCTAAGGCATGGGCTGTTTTTAACCTTGCAAAGGAGGTTTGGAACGATAACGCTGCCACTGCTTCTTCTGAGAAAGACAGGTATGCTCGAACCATAATGTTCCCTGTAGGAGAACCGAATACCGCCTATGCAAAATATTTCATAGGTCAGAGCTACCTTGCACCGGTTTCCGTAAGTCAGGTAAAAATATTCAATGTAACCTTTGAACCAAAATGTCGTAATAACTGGCATATCCATCATGCCCAGAAAGGTGGCGGTCAGATTTTAATTGCTGTTGGCGGCCGCGGTTACTATCAGGAACAGGGCAAGGCTCCGGTAGAGATGAACCCTGGTGATGTAATAAACATTCCGGCAAATGTAAAACACTGGCACGGAGCCGCTCCGGATTCATGGTTTTCTCACCTTGCGATTGAAGTTGAGGGAGAAAACATCTCCAATGAATGGCTCGAGCCGGTTACTGACGAGGATTATTCCAAACTCAAATAGTTTGATCAATGATTTCTACTTTGTAAAGAATCAACCAGCACATATGGATATCAGTTTTATCAAGGATGGTGAACGAATGGGTAAAGGCTTATGTTGCGGTTTATTTACCGCGTGTTTGACAATGATGGGGATAGGTACGGCTATGGCAGAGGACTGGGATAAAACATTTCCAAAATCAGATAAGGTAGATGTTCAGAAAATTGAATTTACGAATCGGTACGGGATTACCCTTGTCGGTGACTTGTATATACCAAAAGAGCACAAAGGTAAATTACCGGCAATAGCTGTTTCCGGTCCTTTTGGTGCTGTAAAGGAGCAATCCAGCGGTCTGTATGCCCAGACACTTGCCGAACGCGGCTTTATCACTCTTGCATTTGATCCGTCATTTACCGGAGAAAGCAAAGGAACCCCGAGAAATGTAGCCAGCCCGGATATCAACACAGAGGACTTTTCTGCTGCGATTGACTATCTTAGCAACAACAGCAACGTTAATCCCGATGCTACCGGTATTATGGGGATCTGCGGTTTTGGTGGTTTTGCCCTTAACGCTGCCGCAATGGATACCAGAATCAAAGCAACTGTGGCCGTAACCATGTATGACATGACAAGAGTTACAGCAAAGGGCTATAACGATTCGGTTGATGCAGATGCCCGCCATGAAATGAAAGTAGCTCTCAATAAGCAGAGAACTCTGGACTATGCCGGCAATACATTTAAACCGGGAGAGGGTCTGCCGGAGACTCTGTCCGGAAATGAACCGCAGTTCGTTAAGGATTACTGGGGATACTACAAGACCAAACGAGGATTTCACCCACGCTCTATAAATTCCAACGGGCACTGGAACATGACGTCAGCTCTTTCCCTAATCAATATGCCGATCCTGCAGTATGCTGATGAAATCAGATCTCCGGTTCTTGTAATTCACGGAGAGAAAGCTCACAGCCGTTATTTTGGTGAAGATGCTTTTAAAAAGCTCAAGGGTGATAACAAAGAACTGCTTATTATCAAGGATGCAAATCACGTAGATTTGTACGATAACTTGGAAAAAATACCGTTTGATAAGATTGAGGATTTCTACAAAAAGAATCTCAAGTAACATTAACCATACTAAAACTTTTACAAAAGATCGCTTCGGCGGTCTTTTTTTTATGCCTAAAAGGAGGTGAGCAGATGGCAATGCGGAAACTTAAAAAATACGTCCCCACAAAGTTCAAGGCAAAGAAGTCCGTGTATGACAGGGATGCCGCCGATTACGCGGTGAACTTTATTCAGGCTCTCTGCCACACCAAGGGAACCTGGGCAGGAAAGCCTTTTGAACTTATCGACTAGCAGGAGCAGATTATTCGTGATCTCTTCGGAACCTTAAAGCCGAACGGCTACCGGCAGTTCAATACGGCGTACATTGAGTTTACTTCCCAAACAGATCACTGTGTGTGCCGGTTCTGGTAAGAGTCAGTATCAGCAGACCTTCTTCAATGCGATAAATCAGAAACCAGTCCGACTGAATATGACATTCGCGATAACCTGACCAGTTTCCTGATAATGCGTGATCTCTGTTCTCTTTGGGATGATCTTCGCCTCTAGCTAGTTTTCGAATGATCTCATCAAGAAGTTCTATATTAAGGTTTCTTTTTCTAGCTAACTTGTAGTCTTTTTTAAATTGACCGGTCCAGGAAACATCGTACTTACTCATCCTTCTTTTAATTCCTTCAAGGCTTCTTCAACGTCAGAGAAGCGCTTTGCTTCGGGATCTTTGGCTATGTTTTCAGCTTCAATCATGGCCATTATCGTTTCCTTGTATGGTTCCTCCAGACGAACATTGAAAGGGAATCCGCCTGCTCGAAGAGATTGACGCATAAAAACATTGAATGCAGTAGCCAAATTTATGCCGAGTTCATTGTACATAGCTTCGCACTGACGTTTAATTTCGCGATCAACCCTGAAACTGTAATTCACTGTTGATGAAGTCATGGTAACCTCCTTCTTTTTTACATTTCATAAGTTAATTGGATGTGTATTGTATGTTAAATGCAATTATTTTGCATTGGATTTGTAGTATATTTCACAATCAATACCTCTTCTCTTTCATGACGGACATCGAGGAGTTTTAAGATTCGATTTCCACAATGTCACAGGTCTTGAACTCAATAAAAAGCAATAAATTACCTGATAAGAAATCACGAAACAACTTGTTTCGTAATTAGACTTGGGTCACATTTGGCTCCTATAAATTATAGGAAGATAGCCGACAGTTTAGACTTGTCGGCTCGAACAGAGATAGACAGTAAAATAAAATTAACCTAAGTTAAAATAATTTCACTTCGTGTTAATTCTCCTTTCATATTTGGTTCTTCCGCAATTCTTTTATAAAAATCATCAGGACTTGTAATCTGGTTTATTAGATTAAGACCTCTGTTAATTACAATTTCTTCAGAAAAAATCCAACTGTCTTTTTCAAAACAAATTTCCTCACCAGAGGAAAGAGTAAAAATTATTGCTCTTGTTAAATCTATGTCGTATTCAAGACGTGAATACACGTAGATCTTTTGGTTTTCATTTATAATCCGGATAGAAGTAATATTTTTAGCAATTACATTATCACGCATTTCTACATTTTTAAGCCCGGAAATGATATTTTTATCGACACTTTCACTTAAACTGAATACGGCAACATCTTCAGTGGTACCGAAATAATCAATAGGTTGTAATTCATTCCTGAGTGCAAATACCTTGTTATCAATATACAAACCAACAATCTGATAGACAGAATTTGTAGATAAAAAGTCATTGCATTTGTATTTTTTGAATGACAATCCTACAGTATCCTTAAAAATTGAAGGATTAACTAGATGATTGAATTTCTTCATTGCCTTTGTCCTTAAAGACAGAATAGAAAGAAGTGATGAAAGAATTAAGAATCCGGTAGTTTTTTCTTTCAGTTTTACCAAACATAATAAAGCAAATCAGTCAATGAATCTTGCTACAATTTGACTCCCTTGAGCTTTCGCGTAATTTAAGTATTTAAGAAGAGATTCCAACATTTCCTCTGTTTCTTCATAATCAAATGATTTGTTAACGTAGTATGCCAAATCATTTAGATATTCAGCCAAATCTATTTCAGTTTCTTCATAGCCATCAGCCCAAATACCTTTCAATTCATGATAATCCCGGGTTAAACCTTTCCAACCGTTGCCCGACATATCAGGATTTTCAAGCAGATCTGCAATCAACCCCTCCCAAATTTTTAAAAGAGGTTCGGTAGAACCTTGAATTTTGAACAATACATAAGGCTCACCGTCGTAGCCATCAACAAAATTAAATTTTATATCAAACTTTTTTATGTCCATGTCTGAGATCTCCTTATCTAATTTTGCAACAAGTTGTTGCAAAATTAGATCTTTATCAATTAATTCCTTTGAACCACATCAAATTACGAAACATCTTGGTCAGGAAGAAAGAAGTTTCTTAAATTATTTTTGTCAGAAACGGCTCCTGCGGAACATAGAGAGTTTTGGCATAAAGGAGTTATTTAATGCAGACCAAAGAATCGAAGACTGACAGTAAAGTCATCAGAAAATACACGGCAGATGAGCTTAAGAATGAGTTCAACTATTTAAGGGCAAAGCAGATCACTGGAATGATGCTCAGCAGGGGAATCATTTCTCTCCAAGCAGGGAACCGAAGTTCAGGAGTACGATGATGCTTTGGTGCGACGGCTGGTCGAGACCATAACCGTCTATGATGACCGCTTTAAGGTGAAG
>JBGUIU010000263.1:0-2271 GCA_045113275.1 Paludibacteraceae bacterium | reverse complement strand
CATATAGCCGCTGCTCATATAGTTATCGGTATTGGTTCTGTATCCGTTGCCCGAATCGTCTCTGTTGTAGTTTCCGTCTGGGGCTGTTGTGTATCCGTTGTTTGAACTGTTATTGTTCTCGCTGCCATTGTACCCAAAAAGTCGTCTAATATAAACTCAAGTAAATAACAGAAATCGACTTTTTAGAAAAATAACGGGAAAACTTGAAAAAACTGACTGATTTTTAGAAAAAAATCAGTCTTTTTTATTGCTTTTTAATTGTGTGTATATTATAATACAATATACACACAATTAAAGGAGAGAGTTATGCCATCAATTCCTTCAGGAGAAATTAAAACTGTTATAGTTCATGTCCGTCAGAAGAACGGAGATATCTACGTTTTGGAAAGAAAAATCAAATATGATCCGGAGAAAAAGTACAACAAAATACTAAGTGCAAAACTACTCTCTAAAATTCCCAAAGGCTCTGAAATTCCTGTGCCAACACGTGCAAAAAGAAAGAAATCAGATGCAAATGAGGCTGATAGTAAAATTGTAACTGCCGAAAGAACCCGTATCGGAATGATGGATATCATAGAACACGTCGGACAGGTTTCCGGTATAGATGATGCTGTCTATGGTTCGACTGATTATGGGACAGCACAGAAGATTATTTCACTTGCAAGGTATCTTCTTGCCTCCAATGGACAGACTCTTCCTGGAATACGAACCTGGCAGTACAATCATCCGTTACCGTATGAGGATGGAATAACAGAGGATGTTTACCATAATCTGTTTAAACAGATAGGTATGGACGAATCACTTCAGCAGGAATTTTTTACCAGACGTTGTGAATCTCTGTCAGAAAATGATGCTCTTGCATATGATTCATCCACCATATCGACCTACTCAAATAATCAGAGTGATGCAAGGTTTGGTTTTAACAAGGCTCATGACGGTTTAAAAACAATAAAACTGCTGACACTGTATTCCATTAACAGCAGGCAGCCCGTAGCTTTTACCAAACAGCCGGGAAATCTTCCCGATGTTACTTCGGTGGTTAACGCATTAAAACAGCTGACAGCACTGGGAATAAAGACCAGAGAAATAATAACAGATAACGGATACTATTCGGAAAGTAATATTTCAGAGATGCTTCAGGCCGGTTTTGATTTTATTACACTCGCAAAGACCAGTATCAAATGGATAAGACCTGAGATAGACAAAAACACCGATGCTCTGCATCAGTTCAGTAGCGTATGCCCGTTTGATCCGTCAATAAACGGAATAGTTGTTCCTGTTAAACACGATTTTGTAAAGGTACATAAATATGCCAGTCAAAAGAAAGGACTGAAGAAGGGAGATACTGAGAGCTTTACCAAGAAGATTTACATTCACATATATTTCAGTCAGACCAGACACAATCAGGCCAATGTCGATTTTAACGAAGAACTGCTTGAATTGAAAAGGACACTGGAAGAAGGAATACCTATCGAGGAACTGTCACCATCAGCTCAGGAAAAAGCCACAAAATACTTTAAGATAAAAAAATGGGGCAGCAAGCTGACTGTTATTCCCGATAATGAGGCTATCAGTGAAGCTAATAAGTATCAGGGATACTTTGTACTTATATCCAACCGGGAGAAAAATCCCTTTGAATGTTTAAGTAAATACCGCAAACGCGAGACTATAGAGTCGTTCTTCCGGGCAGAAAAACAGCAGGCGGACGGTTCAAGAGCTCGTGTATGGGGTTCGGATACTCTGCGTGGAAGAATGTTTGTGCAGTTTGTAGCACTGTGTTATTACGAATATTATTGCGAGCTTATCCGAAAGTTAAAACTGGAACTTGATAAAGATATTCATGAAGGTCAGTTAAGTAGTAATGAGCTTGCTGTTACCAAACGCCTGAAATCATGGGTAAATAATACCCCGATATACCTGCAGCTACAGTGGTTTGATACAGTAGAAAGTGTCAAAATTTCAACCAAACTTAGGACATACAGGTGGAGTACAGAAGTCACAGCATGTGACTCACTGTATCTCAAAAAAATTGGAGTCAGAAATGACTAGAATTGTTGAGTGTATGTTGTACAACTTTTAGGTTACGTACGAAGATAAAGTCGAGATGTATCGACTTTGGAAAGAAGATCATTACAGTTCAATAAGACTTGCAACACTATTTAAATGCGACAGAACCTCAGTGACCTACATAGTAAAGCTAATTGATATTCATGGAATATCTGTAGTTCAGAAAAAGAAAAATAGGGAGTATTCAGCAGAATTTAAGGAAGA
>JBGUIU010000262.1:0-12890 GCA_045113275.1 Paludibacteraceae bacterium | reverse complement strand
TTTTCTGAAAATATAAAAAAATGCAAGAACTAGCTAACAAGTACAACCCCACTGACGTTGAAGCAAAGTGGTATCAATATTGGTTAAATAATGGCTTCTTCAAATCAAAGCCCGACGGTCGTGAACCTTATACCATTGTTATTCCTCCTCCTAATGTAACGGGTGTACTTCACATGGGTCACATGTTAAACAATACCATTCAAGATATTCTTGTTCGCCGTGCCCGTATGATGGGCAAAAATGCATGTTGGGTTCCCGGAACCGACCACGCATCTATCGCCACAGAAGCAAAAGTGGTTAACAAACTGGCTCAAGAAGGTATCAAGAAAACAGACCTAACCCGTGAACAATTCTTGGAACATGCGTGGGAATGGACTCGTAAACATGGTGGCATCATTCTTGAACAATTGAAGAAATTAGGTGCTTCTTGCGATTGGGATCGTACTGGATTCACAATGGACGAAACACGCAGCAAGAGCGTAATCAAAGTTTTCTGCGACCTCTATAACAAAGGTCTTATATATAGAGGTGTACGTATGGTCAATTGGGACCCTAAAGCGCTAACTGCTCTATCCGACGAAGAGGTAATCTACAAAGAGGAGCACAGCAAACTATTCTACCTCAAATACTATGTGGCTGACGATGATATGAAGGGCGCAACGGGTGATGAAAAAGAAGTCATTCACCAAGATGCGAAAGGTCGATATGCTGTAGTGGCTACCACTCGTCCTGAAACAATCATGGGTGATACCGCCATGTGTATCAACCCTAAGGATCCTAAAAACCGTTGGCTAAGTGGCAAAAAGGTAATCGTTCCATTGGTTAATCGTGTCATCCCAGTTATCGAAGATGAATACGTGGACATCGAATTCGGTACCGGTTGTTTGAAAGTAACACCTGCTCACGATGTGAACGACTACATGTTGGGTGAAAAATATAATCTTAAGACAATCGATATTTTTAACGACAACGGCTCTATTAGCGAAGCGGCAGGAATGTATATCGGTCAAGATCGTTTTGATGTTCGTAAACAAATCGAAATAGATCTAGATGCTGCTGGTCTTTTGGAAAAGACTGAGGCTTATACCAACAAGGTGGGGTACTCTGAAAGAACCAATGTTGTCATCGAGCCAAAATTGTCAATGCAATGGTTCTTGAAAATGGAACACTTAGCAAAAATTGCTTTGGATCCAGTAATGAAAGACGACTTGAAATTCTATCCTCCTAAATACAAGAACACCTACCGTAACTGGTTGGAGAACATCAAAGACTGGTGTATCAGTAGACAGCTTTGGTGGGGTCATAGAATTCCAGCTTACTTCCTTCCTGAAGGTGGCTATGTCGTTGCTGAAAACGAAGACATTGCATTACAATTAGCAAAAGAGAAAACAGGAAATCAACAACTTCAGAAATCTGACCTTCGTCAGGATGAAGACTGCTTGGATACATGGTTCTCTTCATGGTTATGGCCAATCTCCTTGTTCGACGGAATCAACAATCCAGGTAACGAGGAAATCAAATATTACTACCCTACCAGCGACTTGGTTACCGGACCAGACATCATCTTCTTCTGGGTTGCCAGAATGATTATGGCTGGATATGAATATGAAGGTGACATGCCGTTTAAGAATGTTTATTTTACAGGAATCGTAAGAGACAAATTGGGACGTAAGATGTCCAAATCGTTAGGTAACTCACCTGACCCACTTGATTTGATTGATCGTTTCGGTGCCGATGGTGTCCGCATGGGAATGATGCTCTCTGCTCCTGCTGGTAATGACATCTTATTTGACGAAGCTCTTTGCGAACAAGGTCGTAACTTCAACAATAAAATATGGAACGCCTTCCGCTTAGTGAAAGGATGGGAAGTAAAAGAAGGTCTTGAGCAACCTGAATCTGCACAAAAAGCAGTTAAATGGTTCAACCAACAATTGAACAAAACCATAGCTGAAATCAACGATTGTTTCGAGAAGTATCGTATCAGCGAAGCTTTAATGTCGGTTTACAAATTGTTCTGGGATGAGTTTTCTTCTTGGTATTTGGAAATGGTAAAACCTGCTTATCAACAACCTATTGATAAGGCTACTTACGATGCAACACTAGGTTACTTTGAAACCTTGTTGAAGTTGCTTCATCCTTTCATGCCATTCATCACTGAAGAACTTTATCAAAACATCAAGGAACGTGACACGAAGGATAGCATCATGGTAAGTTTACTTCCTAAAGCTGAAGATTTCTGTGAAAAGAACATCAACCGAATGGAAACGACCAAGCAAATCATTGCAGGTATCCGTAACATCCGTGCGGAAAAGAACATCAGTCCTCGTGAACCATTCGAAATGTTCTACAAAGGTGACTTGGATGAAAAGAACAATTCTATCATCATGAAATTAGCGAACATCAGCCAGATTTCTAAATCAGACACAAACATCAATGGGGCAGCTGCTACATTTATGGTGGGTACCATAGAAGTCTCTGTTCCTCTTGGCAACAACGTTAATGTCGAAGAAGAAATCAAGAAGATGGAAGCTGAAATCACCTATCTTGAAGGATTCTTGAAATCTGTAGAGAAGAAATTAGGAAATGAGAAGTTTGTAGCCAATGCGAAACCTGAAATCGTTGAAAATGAACGCAAGAAAAAAGCAGATGCTGAAAGTAAGATTTTAACGCTTAAGGCCGGCATTGAAAAATTGAAATAATCATTTATTCCCCAATAGAATCCCCAAGGGTACTTCCACTCTTGGGGATTTTTACTACCATGACAGCAAAGGAACGATATACGAAACTATCATCTATTTTGGACGAAATGTATCCTAATGCGCAATTAGAACTACATTTCGAAAATGGTTATCAGCTCTTCGTTGCAATTCTACTGGCGGCCCGTTGTACAGATAAGTTAGTAAATGAGAAGACACCTGTTCTATTCTTTAAATATCCCTCTTTTCAAACACTGTCTCATGCATCATACACCGAGCTTGTATCTCTTCTTGGTGATATCACCTATGCAGAGAATAAAGCACAACAACTGATTGCAGCGGCCAATATCATTATGGAGAAACACAATGGAGACCTACCTTCGGACATAATTGATCTATTGTCTCTTCCTGGCATCGGAAGGAAATCTGCCAACACAATTATTTCAGAGATATACAACACCCCTGCCATTGCAGTGGATACACACGTATCAAGAGTGGCACAAAGGATTGGACTTAGCAAGGGGAAAGATCCCTTAGCGATAGAGAAAGACCTGATGCGAATCATACCCAAAGCCAACTGGTCTAACTTTACTCATCAAGCTACCTTGTTTGGTCGGTACAAATGCACCTACAACACGCCAACCTGCACCAACTGTCTGGCAAAAGATTTTTGTGCGGCAAAAACACCCGACACGCAAACTGAACTCTTGTTGTTTTAAAAGCAGTCTGTCGCGTTCCTTTCATTCAACAAGACACATTCGATTATCATCCCACACAAAACAAGAAAGGCAATTGTCATACGACAACCGCCTTTCCACTAACGTTTATTTAGAGATTATTTATCTTCGATTGCTTTCCAAGCAAAAGCAGCAATAGCAGCACCAATGAATGGACCAACGATAAAGATCCAAAGGTTAGTGAGTGCAGTACCTCCTTGGAACAATGCAGGAGCAATAGAACGTGCTGGATTTACTGAAGTTCCAGTATATCGGATACATACCAAGTGAACCAAAATCAAGCAAAGACCAATAGCCAAGCCTGCGAAATTACCAGCTCCTTTCTTTGAGTCTGTAGTTCCCAATACTGTGAAAACGAACACACAAGTAAACACAATCTCAGCCAACAATCCACCTGCCACAGAGACACCTGATTGTAGATCATTTGCACCTGTTCCTGTTAATCCTGCGTTTGAAGTCAACACATATAGAATACAAGAACCAATCAATGCACCAAGAACTTGGAATACCATATACATACCAGCCTCTTTAGTTGAAATACGCTTGGTAAGCAAGCAACCCAACGTAATTGCAGGATTGATATGACATCCACTTGTACCTCCAATTGTATAAGCCATTGCAACAACGGCAAGACCAAATGCGATTGAAGTACCCACTACACTTGCTGTGTCAGTTCCACAACTTAAACTTACGGCTGCACCGCAACCCATTAGTACCAACACCATGGTACCAAACATTTCTGCTAAATACTTTTTCATTGTTGAAATTTTTTAACCCTTATATAATTAATTAAAATCTCCAACCTAAAGTAGCTGATATGTTATGGTTTTTCAAATTCATGATAGAAGCCGTTTCGTCTTGAGGAACCATTGGGAAATAATTCACCTCCTGATTTCTGAACATATAGGCTACATCACAATAGAAATGTTCTCCCTCATAACCTGCACCAGCTGTAATATAATAAACCTGCTGTGGTATTGAATATGAACGCATCATATACTTATTAGCCCAATCCTCTGGAATATAATCCATTGGAGAACTCATACAAGCATATCCTGCACGAAGAGCGAATTCGTCAATCACCTTCACCTCAGCACCTAACTTCAATGTATGAACTTTATTAAACTCATTTTGAATGATATCACATTCATTTTCATTCTTTACACCATCATTCTTTATACGCATAGAAGAGTAATCATCATAATTATATTCAACACCGATCAATGCACGTTTACCAATTACGAAGCCTAAACTTCCCTGCATCTTAAATGGAGTTCTCATATTATATGTAAGATATGAATGATCAATCTCTGGCTGATTAGGATACTGATTGTTGTAATCCATCTCGATAGAATACTCCTCATCCAACGTATAGATTGTAGGTGTGTGTAAAGCGAGACCTACACGTAAGAAATCTGTTGCCTTAACAATAGCTCCTAATTTAAAATTACAGCCATAACCATCCACACGATAATAATTATCTAAAAAGAACATATCTTTACTATCATTCATAGACTCCTCTTCATACAAAGCCTTTTGTGAATAAGTCATGTTTGTTACACCTAAAGCAGCTCCCAAATAGACACGATTACTGATATTCATACCGTAAGAGAAGTCCCACTCACCTACTTTCCCAGACTCAATAAAACGAGCCTTTTTATCAAAATTATCATACAAGCTGAAAGTAGATGCATAATCACCATCTGCATTAAGACCCACCAAATTAAGATCATCAGCTGCATTGAAGATAACATCTGGAGAGTTAACTGAGCAAATTGCATCTGAAAGAGAACTTCCGTTATAGTTTAAGCTATTCAAACCTGAATATCTTGAAAAATTACGCAATCTGTTGTAAGTAATTCCCAATGATGAAGTGATATATCCCTTCGTACGATCTTCGTAATTTTTAAAATTGATGATTAACGAAAAGTTATTCAATCCAACACTCAACTCCTTGTCATTATCTAAATATAAATTAGGTGTAAATGAAATATCAAAACACTTATATACGCCTATACCTGCGGGATTATCTTTCGCACAACTTGAATTACCTCCCAACGCTCCGAATGCTCCTGCCATAGAAGTATATCTTGCCGTACCCAACAATGGATCCAACTGATTCACCGACAATGCATCATATGCACTTTGTGAAAAACCTGTGAATGAAAGAGCCATCGCTCCCAATATCATAATACCCTTTTTCATATCAATTCAATATTATATTATTACAAAATTATGAAATCTCTAATTTTAATGGATTATCTTCTACCTCCACCAGAACCTCTTCCGCTAGATGAAGATCCGCCTGATCTAGAACCGCCACTGTAGCTGCTTCCGCCACTTCTAGAAGATCCACCGCTATAGCTGCTTCCGCCACTTCTGCTTGAACCGCCACTATAACTGCTACCGCCGCTTCTAGTTGAGCCTCCGCTGTAGCTGCTACCACCGCTTCTGGATGAGCCACCACTGTAGCTGCTGCCACTTCTAGAAGAACCATTACCATAAGAGCTTGAGGAAGATCCACCATATGATCTGCTTCCGCTTGTACCAGAGCGATCCATTGAAGAGGATGATCTTGAAGGAGAAACCGTTCTCGTACCAGAATTTGTCGTTGATGAAGATCTTGTTCCAGATGTATTTGAACGTACGGCAGAGCTTGATCCTGATCTGATAGCAGATCCTGTACTTGTACGAACACCCGAATTAGCTGTACTTCTTCTAATACTACTGCTTGAAGAACGAACGCCTGATTGACGAGACACTGAAGATGTAGAAGCTGTTCTACCTGTTCTGCTCACTGTACTACGACTGCCCGAACTTGCTACGCTTCTTGCATTTGAATAACGTGGTGAGCGATAGTAATGGCTTCCATGATGATAATATGGATGATAGTACGGATGTGAATAATAAGTCCAGTGACTGTATCCATGCCATCCATAACCATGCCAATGCCAATATGGATCGTAGAAATAACCATGATGATGCCAGCTATACCAGTATGGATCATATACATAATAATGATTCCAATAGTATGGAGAACCCCACCAACTGTAATAGTAAGGATCTGTCACATTCACCACCACCGTCACGTTCTCAGATGACGAAGCATCAGCCGACTCTGCAGAGACTACATTAAAGTTTGCACCATGAAATTTATTCAATCTCTTAGTATATTCATAATCTCCATTATCCAAAGCCACCAAAGAATCCGTCGTATAATCACCTGATTTTACTGCAGATGGATCGGAAACAACGATAGCACCATTTTCAAATGACACATCTTGTTTATCTTTCGTCTTCAAGATCAACATCTTTTCCAAATCTCCAGCCTCATCCAACACATTCACCGTATCCAAATAAAAATCAGTACCCTTGAGTGTTGTATCAACGATATACACCGTTTTACTATCAGAGGCTGTATATAATTTCAAACCTTTCGATTTGAGAACTATCATATCATCATAATTGGCGACAGGGACCTTATCTTCTTTCTTCACTTTTGATTTCTTCTTTCCGTAAAATTCAGCACCTGCCTTAGTTGTAGCGTAGATATCATCATACGCGTACACAGAATTCACTGCCATCATTCCAATGATGATCAACATGAACACTTTAAGTTTGCTAACATTTACCATAACATTACCCTCCGTCACTTAAATTATTTTTTTTACTTTTGCGATACCAAAGTATAAAGCAAAGGTATAAAAAAACTTCAAACCCTTGCATTAACTTTGCAGTAAAAGTATCTTATTTTAATATATGTCAGAAAAAATATATACCAATAAACTATTTTTATCGACGAAATTGAAAGCATTATGAAATATCTAGAAATTACATTTGACATTCCTTCTAAAGAAAATTATATAAAAGATATTCTTTCTGCCGAACTTGCGGATCTTGGATTTGAAAGTTTTTCTGATGAGGCAGATCCGTTCATTGGATATATTCAGCAAGACAGCTTTGACGAAACGAAACTAGCAGATCTTCTTGCTAATTTTGAGTACGAGAAAGGTATCTCCTATTCCGCTAAACAAGCAGAGGATAAGGACTGGAACGAGGAATGGGAAAAGAACTTCTTCCACCCCATCGTCATCGGCGACAAGTGTGTTATTCATAGCACATTCCATAAAGATTACCCTAAAGTTCAATATGATATTGTTATCGACCCTAAAATGGCCTTCGGTACAGGGCACCACGCTACTACCAGCTTGATGGCAAAGGCGATCCTCGACATCGATGTAAAGAATAAATCTTTACTGGATATGGGATGTGGAACAGCCATCTTAGCTATTCTCGCCGCACTAAGAGGTGCAACCCCTATCACCGGCATAGATATCGACGAATGGGCTTATAACAATGCCATAGAAAATATTCAACTGAATCATACCGAACAAATCACGCTCAAAAAAGGTGGCGCTGAATTGTTAGGTGATGAGATGTTCGACATCATCCTTGCCAACATCAATAGAAACATTCTGTTAAATGACATCAAGAGATACGTTAAAGTATTAAATTCCAACGGATTATTAATCCTTAGCGGTTTTTATGAATCAGACATTGACGCTATCGAAAAAGAGTGTAATCAATATGGACTAGAAAAACTATCTTACGAAAAGAACAATAATTGGGTGGCTGTACGTTTTATAAAAAAATAATATAATAGTAAACAAAAATCTACTTACAAATGATTGAAAGAACCCCTGAATTTGATTTGGCTGACAAACTTATTTGTCAAACAAACAAAAGCTTGTTTCTCACCGGGAAGGCCGGCACTGGAAAAACAACTTTTTTAAAATATCTAAAAGAAAATTGTAACAAGAGATTGGTGATAGTCGCACCGACAGGTGTGGCTGCCATCAACGCCTCTGGAATGACCATCCACTCTTTTTTTCAAATCAACTTTGGACCGTTCATTCCGAACCAATCAAAAGCCGTCGAAATCCAGAAGTTTAGAAAGGAAAAGATAAACATCATACGGACTCTCGACCTACTCATCATTGATGAAATAAGTATGGTTCGTGCGGATCTGCTGGATGCCATCGATGAGGTGTTAAGAAAGATAAGAAGAAACCACCTGCCTTTTGGTGGGGTTCAACTTCTGATGATTGGCGACACGCAACAACTCACTCCTGTTGTGAAAGACGACGAATGGACGCTATTGTCCACTATCTATCAAACACCCTATTTCTTTAGCAGCACTGCATTGAAACAGATCTCCTTTGCATATATCGAGCTAAAGACAATCTTTCGACAGGAAGACGAGCACTTCATCAATCTTTTGAACAAAATCAGAGAGAATCAGTTTGATCAACATACCATTGACGAACTCAACAAAAGATACGTACCTAATTTCCACCCATCAATAGAGGATGGATACATTCAGTTAACGACCCACAACTGGTCGGCTCAACGAATCAATGAACAGGAAATGAATAAATTACCAGGTACGGCAAAAACATTCACGGCTACCGTCAAAGGGAATTTCCCCGAAGCAAACTATCCTACAGACGAATCTCTCTGTCTGAAAATCGGAGCCCAAGTAATGTTTATTAAAAATGATTCATCTCCTGAAAAGAACTATTTCAACGGTAAAATCGGTGTCATCAAAGAATTTACAAGCGATAGTATTATCGTAACTGACCGACAAACCAACACAGACATCCATGTCTCTCCCGAAATATGGGAAAACATAAAATACATAATCAATCCCTCCACAAATGAAATCGAAGAGACCATCGATGGTACTTTCGAACAATATCCGCTAAAAACAGCTTGGGCCATCACCATCCATAAGAGTCAAGGGTTAACATTCGAAAAAGCCATCATCGATGCTCAATCATCGTTCTCTCACGGACAAGTGTATGTTGCGCTCAGTCGATGCAAAACGCTTGAAGGGATGATATTAAGCACACCCCTAACGCTAAACTCTATCAAACATGATCTTCGCGTGGAGGATTTTAATGCTGAGGTAAAACAATTGATCCCTTCAGAGACACAATTGAACGAACTAAAGGCTGAATACCAACTACAACTACTGTCCGACCTATTCTCTTTTCAGAACATCATCTCTGACCTCACCTCTTTTCATCGATTAATAATTGAACACCTGAATAAAAACTATCCTAACTTGATTGATCAATTAGATAAAGGGAAAACAGATATCGAACATGATATAACCTCTGTCGCTGATCGATTTCAAGTTCAATTAAAACGAATCATTCAGGAAAACCCGGAGACAATCAATGAACGTATTCAAAAAGGGGTTGATTATTTTATAGAGAAATGTAACTCACTCATACTTCCGCTATACGAGTCATGCGGCACAGTGAACACTGATAACAAGAGCATCGAGAAGCGTTTAAACGAACTTTATGCTCAACTCACAATGGATATCAATATCAAAACAACGACTCTTAAAGCATCCAGAAACGGATTTGATAGCATCGCTTATTTTAAGGCAAAAAATGATGCATTACTATCCAATAACACTCAAAAGGAGACCAAGACTAAAAAGGGCAAAATGGACTCTTCGGACATTCTTCATCCAGAGCTATTTGAACGCTTACGAATATGGAGAAAAGAGAAAGCAGATGAACAACAGAAACCTGCCTACATAATTCTTTCGCAGACTGCTCTTATCAATCTATCCAATTATCTGCCTACCAATGATAAAGAGCTAATCAACATCAACGGAATAGGACCCAAGACAGCTGAACTGTACGGAAAGGATATCCTAGAAATCATAGAAGAGTGTATGATACAATATGATTACAAGAAAACGGATATTCCACCTGAGACTACGAAGAAAAAAAGTTCGTCTGACTCAACACAAAAAGTAAGGACAAAAGATGTCTCCCTCAATCTATGGAAAGAGGGCAAATCCATCGAAGAAATTGCAAATGCTCAGAATCTAGCAACATCAACCATACAGGGACATTTAATTGACCATGTGATGGAAGGAACATTGAGTTTAGAGGAACTAACGACTCAAAGTCGATTAGATATTATTAAAGAATTCATGAAAGAGCATCCAAACGCAAATAAAAAGGAGATATTCGAAGACCTCAACTCCCAATATAGTTATGCAGAATTAAAGCTAGCTGAATGGCAAATGAAGGAGCAAGAGCAATAAACACCGAAAAATTCTATCGATTTATATCTCTCGAGGGGATTCTGTGATAGATATATAATTTTACAAATACTTGATTATCTGTTATTTATATATTCAACCTAAATTTTTTAGAAAAATATTTTTCGCTACGAAAAAAGGTTGCGTTCAGCTGTTGTTACTTTGTATCCGCAAACGATAAGGAAGCATGGCTGAGTGGACGAAAGCGGCACATTGCTAACGTGTTAGACTCCCTGAGTCTCGGAGGTTCGAATCCTCCTGCTTCCGCTATCAATGGCTCGTTAGCTCAGTTGGATTAGAGCGTGACGCTACGAACGTCAAGGTCGGGAGTTCGAATCTCTCACGAGTCACAGATACTGGAACAGGATTCGATTCCACAAAGTTCCATTCACATTCGGGAGTGCTCCAGTGGCAACGAGAACGGACTGTAAATCCGCCGTCTAACGACTACGTAGGTTCGAGTCCTACCTCCCGAACAAATCAATGTCTAAGAATCACTTCAGACATTTACATGGAGTTTATAGCTCAGTGGGTAGAGCGTCAGAATGTGGCTCTGATGGTCGCAGGTTCGAGCCCTGTTAAACTCCCTCTCTCGTACAATCACATTTCTGTTCAGGTGATTGCAGTTCCGTCAAAAGAGAAGGCTCTTTTCCTCGCCTCAATGCTTGGGGAAGAACCTTCTTTTTTTTTGTAGCGTGAACGAAGAAAAATTTCGTAACACTACACATCTATGCGAAGTTCAGAATGGTTGTCAGTCTATTCTGAACTTTTGCGAGGACATTCCGTACTTTTTCCGAATCGCGGTTCTCCCTATCTCCAAGAAGTGTGATAGCCTCTTTGATGAGTTTACAATCATCCATGGATAGGGGCATCTCCGTTATGGAGTAGTCAGGATCCGCGTATCTGTAGTAGATTTTGTCGTACACCTCTATTGGAGCATTGTAACCCAATTTATCGGATCTCATAATTTGAATATCCATCTGCACCGTCCGAGTGCAGACACCTTTGGTGATGCCCTCCATGTCGCACAAAGCTTCGCTGCACGCATCCACGAGGTCATCGATCGTCCATCTTCTGTATCTGTTTCTCAGACAGTTATCTATTGTTTTGTACCTTATCAAGGCATTCTTATTGGCTGGCATAATTGTTTCTTCATTTTGTGATAAAAAAATAGTTGAGATTTCCTTCGGTAAGGATCTCCCAACTATCACTTATTTTGTTCTCTTTATCTACGTTTTAATCCGTCGAGAAGAAATAACTATGCTTAGGGTGATGAGGTAATCCTATACCGTTAGTGTGAGTTTGATTATAATAATAATGCGCATAACTCTTCTGTTCAAAGCGTCGATATCTCCGAACTGAAATCTGTGATGTTATGTCTGCAAATAGTCTCATTCCGTATAGGATTTAATTTATTATTTGTGCATCTTTTCGAAATGCGGGTGCAAATTTACAACATTAGAACGAAATCTTTTTGCGTAGAAGAAAAATTTCTACCTTTACACATTCATCTTTTGAAGAGAAAGTTTTCTTCGATTATAGCACTCTTATAAAATCTGAAAAAAAATAAGATATGAAACGGACATACTTACTCTTTCTGCTTTTTATATGCTTTATTCATCATGATTTGCTGTCACAAGCTGCCAATCAGATCCAATCTGTCAAGCAAAATTACG
The DNA here is from genome assembly GCA_045113275.1 of Paludibacteraceae bacterium. Taxonomy (GTDB): domain Bacteria; phylum Bacteroidota; class Bacteroidia; order Bacteroidales; family Paludibacteraceae; genus UBA1181. The sequence continues at coordinate 652 of JBGUIU010000262.1, read as the reverse complement.
AGGGGACAATCTATGTTCCTTTCTCTATGGAACAACTAAGCAAGATTAGTCAGATTGATGACAAAACCATACGTGTGAGCCTTGCCAATAGCAAACAAACAGATGTAATCAAATTGAGCAAGGGGAAATTTCTGAAAATCCACCGAGTAAACGAGACCAGCAGTGGTCTTGCCACTGCCAAACAAAGGATATTCGCTTTTACTATTCAATTGCCCGTAGGAAAAGACTCCTTTTTCATTGAAACACAAGGAAAGACTTCTATCAAAAAGAAATATTTAATCACAGGAGAAGAAGAGTGTATTCAACTTCGTTATTTCGACAATCAAGGGAATACACAAAAACTAGGCTTGGATAAATTGACCTTGGGAAAAATGAAATTCGCCATCGATCGAACCCAACCCATAACGATTCATGTGATCAATTACAAAGGAACCGAATATAATGTGACAGGAACCGAAGTATATAATTTTCACATCATGTGTATTCATCCTATCCCAGGAAAAGGAAATCGATTAACCGATGAACAGATCAAATGGATCACTGAGGCAATCGACAAAAAAGAAAGTTTTTACATAATCATTTCCTATCAAGATGCAACAGGGAAAAAAGGATCAAAAGTGGTTGAAATCAATCCACAATATGCTTGGTTGTT
>JBGUIU010000261.1:0-9873 GCA_045113275.1 Paludibacteraceae bacterium | reverse complement strand
CGCCGCATATCCGCAGATGCTCTATTCAGTTGCCAAGTCTTATGTAGGAATAGCGGTTGGTCTGGCGATTGAAGAAAATCGACTGAGGCTGACGGATCGTGTGGTGACATTTTTCCCTGATCTATTACCTGATACGGTATCAAACCATTTAGCGACGATGACTGTCCGAGATCTTCTAACCATGACCTCTGGTATTCGTCCCGACCCACAGATCCGTACGACCGGAGCAGAATGGCTCCAACGATACCTAGCCAAGCCAGGCGAGAAACCTGGCGAGGTGTTTCACTACGACTCGATGTGCTCCTATCTACTCTCCGCTATCGTGCAGCAGGTGACGGGAGAGAAACTGCTGGACTATCTGAAGACAAGAATCTTCATTCCGATGCATATCTCAGATGTGGAATGGGAGGAGAGTCCTGAGGGAATCAACACAGGCGGCTGGGGAATACGAATGCAGGTGGAGTCGATGGCGAAGATCGGACAATTACTGATGAACAAAGGTAACTGGAACGGACAGCAGCTTATCCCGTCCGACTGGGTGGAGATGATGACCTCTGCACTGCAAGAGACAGGGATGACAGACATGTATGGCTACCACATGTGGCGTTGTGATTACCCCGATGCCTACCGTGCCGACGGAGCCTTCGGACAATACATCATCGTAGCGCCCAACGAAGATATGGTTCTCGCCATCACACAAGCGAATGCGAGCAATGGTGTGGCAGAGCGACAACTTGTCTGGGATCTGCTCAGCAAGGTGAAAGAAGCGCCCCTTTCGGAGAGTGACGACTATACGAATCTTCAAAAAGCACAAAGCACCTATATGTTGCCAGTTGCAACTGGGAGACGGTCATCCAAATGTCTGACGAAGCTAGCAAACAAGAGCATCACACTCGAGGAGAACGGTTTAGACTGGAAGACCCTGCAATTTAAACCGCACAAGGACACTTTGCAGATCATCATCACAACCGTAACAAATGAACAATACACGATAATAGCCGGGCACAACAGTTGGTTCACCACGCAGACCGACGTATATCCACCCTATAGCATCCGGGCCGTAGGACGGTATCATGGCATCCATGCTCCTTTTTATGTGGCAGGGTGCTATGGAGGAACCCGTACCACGCTAGACCTCAAAGTACGATATACCAATTGGGCAAGCGCAGCAGATTTGCACTTTGAACTGACGAAAGGACGACTAACGCTGCAACTCAAAGAAAAGAATAAACGGAACATCGCCTATTACCACACCATCGACACCATCCTGCACGATGAGAACGCCCACACCCTCAAGAAAATGACGGAGGAATGCGACAAAAAATGATTAGAGAAAAGAGAAAGTAAGAAGGTGAGACTTTAGTTGTGGCGTTGATTATTTTAATATATTTGGAGGGAATATAATAAAAATCAGAACTAAACAATTAAAATAGAAATTCACCATGGAAAATGAATTTATTAATAGTCTATGCGACAAGAAATTTGACGAAGAGTTTGATAAAATATCATTGCTCAAAAGGTATCCTTGGGTAGGAGTAAACTACGCAAGTAGTAAATGCCGAGTATTGATATTAGGTGATAGCCATTATGCTCAAGAAGAGGATGGAAAATTCTCACAAGAAGAATACGACGTAAGCCAGCAAGATAAAAATTATACTCGAGGCATCATCAACTGTGTGATTTCAGACATTCATAAAAATGAATCTACATGGGAAATGTATAATGGCCTATTAAACACTTTTATAGATACAGATATTTCTCCAGAAAACGTAAATGAATTTTGGTCAAAAGTTGCCTTCTATAATTTCATTCAAGAAACCATGAGATGTAGTTCTGATAAACCTTCGGGCGAGAATAAAAAAGAAGGATGGAAATGTTTAGTGGAAGTGGCAAAAGTTCTTAATCCTGATCAAATTATCATGTTCGGCATCAGAAATTGGTGGGGTTTAGAATATCAACAGTTAGGAAAATTGAATTGGTCCAATGAAAAAATAAGCAACTGTGAACCAGCTACTGGTCATCTAAATATAAACATTCCACTTACGATAATTCATCACTCTGCACAAGGATATAATTCTTCTGCATGGCGGGAATATCTTCAAGAAAACGCAACACAAGCGATGGAATATTTAATGAATAACTAATAATAAAAACATGGAAGCAAAAGAATACAAAAAACTTCTCGAAGATTTCTCGAAGATTCATATTCCCAAAAGAGAAAAGACCTTTATGGGTATATGTCAGTATCCTGCAAGTCGATTTGAAGAAATTTGCAGTAGAGTATTAGCGTTTTATTTCAATCCTAACGAGGAACATGGATTCCGAGACCTATGGTTTCGTGCATTAAATCAATGCATTAAACAAGAAGGGGAATATTGTAAACCCAAAAACATTAGACTGAGTTTGGAAGAACCCACGAAATGTGCGGAAAGTTATGAGAACAAAAGAATAGACATAATAATCGAAGCAGACAACACCGTTTATGCTATTGAAAACAAAATCGGAGCACAGTTATACAATGATTTAAATGTTTATTCTAATCATATTAAGAAAAAATACAAGGAAAACTATCCTAACAAGAAGGCAATCGTTCTTACTGCGCATTCCCTCTCTCCAAATGAAAAACAAAAAGCAAGTCAATGTGGATTCGAAGAAATATCATACAAAGTTCTTTTTGAACAAGTAAACTCCATTATAGGTGATTACATTGTAGATAGTAACGTGAAACAATTGACTTTTATGGTAGATTTTATGAAAACACTAAATAACAAAATGAACTTTATGGAGAACAAAGAACTCTCAAAATTCTTTTTTGAGCATAGGCAAGAAGTTGACAACCTAATTTGTCATTACAACGAATGGAGAAACGATATTACTAAACAACAAGCAGAGGCTGTATCCATCTTATATAATAAAATAAAGGAAAAAACGGGGGATAATAGATGGTGGATATGGTCAGGCTGGGATTTAGTCATCTCTTTTAATGATAACACAAATAAAAGAATTGGAATTGAAGCTTCTTATATAGAGGGGGGAAACGACCCATGCGCAAAATTTAGAATTTTCGTTACCACCTGGAATGTTAAAGGAGCGTCTGCCTTGCAATGTTGGGAACCATACGAAACTGCTTTTATGACTGCAGAAAATTATAAAGATTGTCATTTGGATAAAGGCACAGAGAATGAAAATAACAGAGTCTATTTACATGTGGCGGAAATAGACGGGGAAAAAACAGATGAAATAATTGATAAATTGTCTAATTGCTATACCTTCTTGAAAGAATTGACAGACAAAGTGGCTATAGAACATTAACTTTCCATAGCTTCACATTCAAAACAGCGCCGCCGAAAAAAATCGACAGCGCTGTTTTTTATGCTCATTCCTCCAAAAAATCCTTAAAAATTCGCAGTACTACTTCACATTTTCAATGAAAATTCGCAGTAGTGTTGCGAATTTTTAAGCTAAATTCCTTTAAAAGACACTACACTGCACCGTGCAACATTCCCCTTCTCGTTTACTCGATTTCCTGCGAATTATTTGCAATTTTCAAGATTTCTTCTAAAATTTGTGATAAAGGTGCGCATATCTAAGACAATGTTTGTTTTATTTAGCATTACTAAGGAACACGTAGTAAAACTTAAATGTTATCAAATCATGCGAAAAATCGTTTTATACACAATAGGTGCAATTCTTCTCATATCTGCTAGTTCATGTGCGGATTCTACTACAAACAAATCAGAAGAAACATCAAAGTCATCAATTCAAATAAGTGTAAGTGGCAAGATATGTGACGAGAACGGCAACGCCTTGAATGGAGCCACGGTTTCGAGTGGGGACAATCAAGCCACAACTGATTCTTCCGGAATTTTCAACATCTTCGTCGACACACCGATAGGCAACCGTTGTGTATTGCGCATTCAAAATGAAGGTTATTTCGACCGTATTTATTCAAAAATGGTGGACGACACCATGAACTATCCAATTCATTTGATCAAAAAAGAGCCCTCGGAGTTTGTCACTTTTAAAAAATTCAAATCAGAGGAAGGAACGACAGTAATGGTCGATGGCGCCAGTGTTTCCATTCCGAAATCCGGTTTGGTAAATAATGATGGAAGCGACTACAACGGAATGGTGAATATCTCCGTTGTTTACTTATCGCCTTCTAAAAACATGAATCCTCTTATGCCGGGATCCGATCTTATGGCATTAGCCTCTAATGGAGATACTACCCCGCTTATCTCATACGGCATGATAAATGTGGAGATGACAGACGAGACTGGAAACGAGCTTCAATTAAAAAGCGGTTGCGAAGCAGTGTTGAAATATCCAGCACCCAATAAACTTACAGCTCACGACACCATTCCTCTCTGGTACTTCAATGAAGAAAACGGATTGTGGATTGAGGAAGGATACTCGGTAAAAAAAGGCAACGAATATATAGGTTCTGTCAAACATTTTACCTGGTGGAATTGCGATATTAAAATTAAAAATGGTGCAATATTCCGCTGCCGCCTTATAAACTACCCTTACGAACATATTAATATCTTCGCAGCCCCAGATACCATATTTACATGGATAAACGGGAACATGATACAGACAAACATGTTCCCAAACAGGCCATTCTCCATTTTGGGAAAATCTATGCCTGCCCTAAAACCTAATCAAATACTTGACACCGTAATTGTTTTCCATAAGATACTGTTCCGAGATATAAACGGCAAAGCATTGTCCTTAGTGAAATTTAAGCTGAATGACGTTTTAACTTGCTCTCATTCCGATGGGTCATTTACTGTTCCTACTGGAACTATTGAAAAAGAAGAGACCCTCGCGATAAGATTTCAACATTATGATCCAGTCACAATCACCGCAGCCGATTTTGACTCAGATGGGAAATGCATTGTCACTTGCAAACCTATTGAGGGAAAGGCAGCAAAACAAACAGAACCGACATCCAAGCAGGAGAATGATCCTAAAGACGAATGGGATGACAGTAAAATCGAATTAAGCAGAGATGACTATCCCAAGGGAATTGAGGCTTTTTTGGTTTTCCCATCTGACAGTAGCAGAGGCCCGATCGTGAAAGAAAAGAAAGAGAAGATCCTCTCAGCCCAAAGCATTTCATGTCGACTCACATTTTCCAGTAAAAAAAGAAAAGTTACCCCATTAGACACACTCAAGTATGTTACATTATCTTTTAAAATGAGTTTTTATAACCCGCAAACAGATAAGTCTGTTGTATTGTACTCTGATTCAGAAGAAATCACAGAGCAAATGAAGGAGGAAATTAAAAAAAGCAACAATGAAACCATTATCTATGTATATGAAACGAAAGTTTTAGGGGCCGATGGTATTAAACGCACATTGCCACCAATCGAAATACACCTCGAATGACCTATTGAAAAAAAAATTATCGAAAAAAACATTTTCTTTTCCACCTCTGCCCCCATCCGGCAGAGGTTTCTTTTTTCTTTGCCCATAATAACCAAATTTCGAAGAAAGATGATGTACACACACGAATACTCAGAGGGTGACTGTTTGGCACTGAACAAAGTGATTAGTAGGATACAACCCGCGTCCAAGGAGGGGATGCACACCGATATCGAATCGCTTATCAACGAGATGCTTAACGCACCCAAAAGCTATGCAATGTTCCTCAAGAACACCCTCTGCTGATCAAGGAACTACAAACTCTCACGAAATGGATCGAGTCATTTCAGAACACTCCAGATGTTTTGTGAGGCACTTCGTTCAGCCAAGAGGGCTTGTTTCGGATTGTTGTGATGGGGGGATAGGATGGAAAGGCGATAAAAAAAAACTCGGTTGTAATTGAAAACTTTTCTCAAACTTGTGCCTTGATTTGGCACAGGTTATGTTTTATTTTGCTGGCAAACGAACAATTAAATCTAACAACGATGGCAAAAACAGTATAATCAAATCATCAAAGAAGGTGTGTTTGAAGAAGAGGCAACTGTCAAGGAATACTTGACAATTCAGAGAAAAAAGGGAAAAGTGGTGAAAAAAAAGTTTTAACTATGAGTTGTGGGGATTGATTGTTTGGGATATATTTGGAGGGAATATATAGTTTGTAAATTAGAACTAAATTATGAATCACCAATTTTTACAATTATAGAAAGATATGGGAGAAATAAAAATTAAAGGCATTCTAGCCAAAGACGCTACTACTGATTGGAAGGAAGATTTCGAAAATGAAGTAAAGGAATCTATATGCGGTGTCATGTGGAAAGATCAAATGTCTAATTTAGAAGAAATAAAAGGATTGCTCCAAGAACTAATTTCCAAGCAAGGATACTTTGACTATTATAACATCGCAAATAATGTTTCTGATTACCATGGCAAAATTATAGATTTTGCCACGAAAGAAGAATATCCAGCGAAAGTTCAAGAATGGGAGAAAAAGAATCCCGCATGGTTTAAAAAATCATTTGATGAATATGCCGCTGGCAATCAAAAAGCAGTTATTGCTTTTCTGGTGGAAGATTTTAAAAAGATTCCCAAGGAAGCTCAAATTCATGTCAATCAATTCAAATTTTATGACAAAATCCCATCAGTAAAAAATGCAGTCGCTTATATAGATATATTAACAAAAGAAAAATTAAATCAACAGGCAATGATTAATGAAATAAAACAACTTCTAACCTCCAACAAAAATCTCATACTCACCGGCGCACCCGGCACAGGTAAAACCTATTTAGCAAAAGAAATTGCTCAACAGCTGATTTTTGGTGAAGTAAAAAAAGAAATGACAGATGAGGAGAAAAAACAATTCAATGAGCAATGTGGCTTTGTGCAATTCCACCCGTCATACGATTATACGGATTTTGTGGAAGGATTGAGGCCCGTTGATGATGGATATGGAAAGGTTAGTTTTGAAAGAAGAAATGGTATCTTTAAAGATTTTTGTAAAAAAGCCCTTTATAATGATTTAAAAAAAGACATTCCTTTACCATTACTTCAAGGCACATCTTTTGATATAGTGTACAACAGTTTATTAAACGATGTTAAATCAGGTAAGATTAATAATTACAAAACGCCAAGAGGAATTAATCCACTAAAAATTAAGGACAACCGCTTGGTGTATAGAGAAAAATCGTCAAGAACAGAATCTGAAGATAACATGAAATTATTATATGAATATTTGCTTAACAAAAAAAAATATGATTTGTCCGACCTTACAAAAGACGATTATTGGCGCATGATCTCAAATCTCACAAATGGGAAAACAAAAACAATTGATTATAGCGAATACGGTTGGACACTTCAAGTTTTATTAGATCGGGCAAAAAACGTAATTCAAAATTCAAATTCGGAGAAACCTAATTCCGAAAAAGAGACCTTACAACCTTCAACAAATAAGAATTTCGTCTTCATCATTGACGAAATCAACCGTGGTGAAATCTCAAAGATATTTGGTGAGCTATTCTTTTCAATAGACCCAGGCTATCGAGGCATCGAAGGAAAGGTAAAAACGCAATATCAAAACCTCATCAAAGAAGATGATGACTTTTATGAGGGCTTCTACGTTCCCGAAAACGTCTATATCATCGGCACCATGAACGATATCGACCGTAGCGTGGAAAGCATGGATTTCGCCTTTCGTAGGAGATTCGCCTTCAAGGAGGTGACTGCCAAGGATTCTCAAGAAATGCTAGATAGTGAAACAGCATGGAAAGACAGCAAAGAAAATTCATTGAAGCCAGATGATATGACAATTGAACTCATAAAAGGCAAGATGAATAGCCTCAACAATAAGATTTGGCATAAAGAGAAAAAGGATGAAAAAAATGAGGATAAATGTATTGAGGGACTTTCTTCCGCCTACCATATCGGTGCAAGCTATTTCTTGAAATTAAAAAACTATCGGAATGATGACGGAAGCTATGATTTCGATAAGTTGTGGGAATATCACTTAGAAGGTCTATTGTATGAGTATTTGCGAGGAACCACAGACCTTTCCCATAAAATGAAAGGCTTGGCAACTGCATACGAATATACAAAAGCAGATAAGTATGAATAGTATTTGGATAACAGATAATCATAAAGCCATTACAATAGATAGCATTCCTCATTCCCATTATCGATGTGATATTGTTGATAAAGAGAAATCCATATCTGATATTCAAAAGATTGCCAACATTCAAATAGATGAATTAAAGCTTGATGACTGCCCTAATCTTTTGGTCTTCCCCCGTGATTTGAATCATTATGGCGACGATATAAGTGAAGGCCATATCCTCGAATTGCAGGGTGATCAAATCTCCACAGGCAATATCATGGGCTTCATCGGAGTCAACGACACGCAGATAGACATCCGCTCACGTTTCGCAAAAGAGGATGGGAACGACTATTTCCTGCACTATATGTTGCAGAAAGTATTCGCTATCAACTTGTTCGACATCAAACATACCACCGACAAAGAACAGGTGTTCGATTTCTTGCTCTATCTTTTTCCCCACTTCCTGCAAAAGGCGTTGGGGCAAGGTCTCTACAAAAAGTACCGCCGGTTTGAGTACAACGACGCCAATATCCGAGGACCGATCGATGTGAGCCGGCATATTCGCCAGAACATTCCTTTTCGGGGCACCGTGGCCTATTCCACAAGGGAACATAGCTACGACAACGAGGTGACACAGCTGGTGCGCCACACGATAGAGTACATCAAGACGAAAGCCCATGGCGCACATATTCTGAGCAACAACAAAGAGACAAAAGAGGCTGTCAGCCAAATCGTTATGGCCACACAAACCTATAACGTCCGCGAGCGTCAGAAGGTGATCAACCAGAACCTCCGACCCGTCAGACATCCCTACTACTCAGCCTATACAGAACTGCAAAAGATTTGTCTGCAAATCCTTCGCCACGAGTCCCTCAAGTACGGGCAGGAGAAGGACAAAGTCTATGGCATTCTGTTCGATGGCGCATGGTTGTGGGAGGAGTATTTGGACAAGATACTAAAAACAGAAGGGTTCAAACATCCTCGAAACAAAGAAAGTCGTGGTGGAATCAGAATGTTTAAAAAGCCAGAAGATGAATCATTGTTTGATAACAACAGTCGCCGACTTTATCCTGATTTTTGGAAGACAAATTACATTCTTGATGCAAAATACAAGCGTTTAGACAAAAATGGCGTCGGACGCGAAGATTTATACCAAGTAGTAACCTATATGCATTGCATGAAAGCTGTGGATGGTGGTTTTGTGTATCCAACTGGAAACGAAAACAAAGCAGAAAAATATGAGTTAGCAGGTTGTGGTGGCACAATGCACATTTTAGGTGTAAAAGTTAGCCATGAATGCAACGATTATAAGAAATATGCTGATGAGATGGGTAAGATCGAGGAAAATTTGAAAAAACAGTTCTAAAATTTTTAACGCTCCCATGCTCCACTTCATCCCCAACACCGCCCACTACACCACCCTCCTCTCCCGCATTCAATCCGTGAAACATACTCTATGGATTGGTACCGCCGATATAAAAGACCTCTATGTGGAGGTGGGCGGTGAGAAGAAACCGTTTCTGGCACTTATTGCTCAACTCATCCGCAGAGGTGTGGAGGTGAGACTTATCCATGCGAAAGAACCAGGACCAAACTTCCGTGAGGATTTTGATAAATACCCCGTGCTGTATGACCGACTGGAACGAGTGCTTTGCCCAAGAGTCCATTTCAAAATGTTCGTCTTCGACTGCAAAGAGGTTTACGTGGGAAGTGCCAACCTCACAGGAGCTGGCGTCGGAATGAAAGCTGAAACAACACGCAACTTCGAAGCCGGAATCCTGACCGACGACCCACAAATCGTCGAACAAGCCATGAATCAGTTTGATGAAGTGTGGATGGGGAAACACTGCAAATCATGC
>JBGUIU010000260.1:0-2429 GCA_045113275.1 Paludibacteraceae bacterium | reverse complement strand
CTGCATTTCTCTTGCGATGCACCGAGTTCGATATGATGGACCAGCCGTCGGTGCCATGGCTGCCATTGGAACGATTAATACTCTCATATCTGTTTGTTTATGTGAGCCGTTATGATAGTGAAACTGAACGAGTTGACCGTAATGATGATATCATCTATTTGGCAATAGTAGTTCTTCCCCCGTTTGGTGATCTCACAATTCGGGGAAGCGATTTTCTCCTTGCAATAGGTCACCACATTCCCCTCCGACAAGCGCAGATTCCTCTTTATCCTCTCAACACCCATGGGGGTGGTGTGGATCTGCGAGAGGGATTGAATGAGGGTTTGGCGAGGCGAATGAGATGAGTCTAAATTCATATATTGGGGGATTAAATGTTCGTGTAACAAAGATATAAAATATTCAAGAGTATTGTTCCTCTTTGAAATTGTTTTTCTTTATCTTTATCGCATCAACAATAAGACGAGCTGCGATGGAAAAGAAAAAGGTTGTTTTGGAGGGGAAAATAGGTGTTGAAGATTTCCCGAAATATGAAAACATGATTACTCAGCCTGATGTGTGGCAAATTGACATCAGCAATTTCTCTGTCAACGTATCAATAGAGAAATTGGAAGACCGTTTCTATGACATTGGAAGTGACGACGAGCCTATGTTGATAGAAAAACTGCTGTTGAACAAGGAGTTTGCCTCTCTTTTCATCCTTGAAGATGGATTGGTCCTTTCAGCTGACAAGAAAGTACTCGTGAATAGTTTTGATAAAGAGAACGTTACCATTCCTGAGGGCGTGGAGACAATCGGTCATTTCGCTTTCTATTCCAATAGGATGAAATCCATAACTTTGCCGGATGGATTGAAAAGGATTGGAAATGCCGCATTTTATTCTTGTGAAGATCTTTCAAAAGTCATATTGCCTGATTCTGTTGAATGTCTAGGGGAAGGTTCATTTGGATTCTGCGAATTGGAAACTGTTAAACTGTCGAATAAACTAAAGGAAATTCCTGCAAATTGTTTTCTCTGCACTGGATTGGAGGAAATTGATATACCATCCTCCGTAAAAAAAATAGGTGATGAAGCTTTTGAGGGCAGTTTTATATCTGAAATCATACTTCCTGAGGGTGTTGAATCTATCGGATATGATGTCTTTCCTCATATTCATTATGTCTATTTCCCGTCAACTATGCGAGAAATAGAAAAGGCTTTTTTCTATGAGATCGATGTGGATGAACCTTCAACGTGCTTGCCATTTATTGTAGTCGGCATAGACAATCCTCTGTTTTTCAGCGTGAAAGGCACATTATACAGCAAGAACAACCCTGACGAGCCTTATTTGGGGTATAATTACATGGAATTAAGGCAAGCCAGCGAGAAAAAGAATGCACCTGTTCTTTTTTCTGACACGCAACAGGAGTCACGAAGAGAACTTTCTCTTCAGGAAATTTATGCGCAATTCCCACCAAACAATTGCAGACCCATCAACGAAGAAGCCACGATGTTCTGGACATATGAGACATTCATAGGATACAACATCATCGACAGATATATGCATCGATATATCAACCCCCGAAGCGTTAGAAATGTCCAATTCAGTTTCAATCATTTTGTCCTTTTGAAAGGTAATAAAACAGCAATATACTCCATTGACATGAAGACCATATTGTTAGAAGAGGATGATGACTATTGTTTTGAATCCTGTGATAATGAAGGACGAATATATGTTTCTAAGGATATTCCTATGCCAGAAGAGGATATCCGCTTGCGGAAATCAGGCATTCTCCATTGTAGTCATATAAGATACGGATGTATCAACATTCACAAGGAGGTCATTATCCCTTGTGAGTACAAAGACTTAAATCATTTTGATGCGTGTGGCACCGCTGTAGCCCAAGTGGGTAGCAAATATGGCATTATTGACCTCAACAATAATGTAGTCATTCCTTTCTTGTATTCGTCTTTTTATCGGCCTTTTGATGAAAATGGAATAGCGATTGTTTCTAAAAAAGAGAAAAAAGAATGCAAATACATGTATATAAACAGAAAGAATGAAGTCCTTGGAATATTCTTGTCTGATACGTTTGATATCTACATGCCTGGCTTCCACATATACTCTAACAATGGGAAGTTCGGCTATGCAAAACAATTTGGACGCGATTATAGTGGCGCCATATATGAGGATGTACAACTGATAAATAAAATGACAATAAAAGTCTCACTTGATGGAGTCAACTATCAAGAGATAAAGTATCAGCAGACAGTGATACGTTCGTAATAAAGCACTATCAAATACAAAAAATATAAAAATGGAATTGCCATATTACAACAAAAAATAATGTTTTGGCATTAAAGACTCTTCACATTCCACGATATGCAGTTGAGCGCACCACCCTTTCGTACAGCCTCTAATGCCTGTACGCCAATCACTTCGCATTGTGGCA
>JBGUIU010000259.1:0-2817 GCA_045113275.1 Paludibacteraceae bacterium | reverse complement strand
GCAACTAGCGGACAAGCCCACCAAAGCCAAAGCCATCATGGAGATCCAACTCCATTTTACTACTTTCTTCATTTGTATATTGTTTTTAATTATTATCTAGATTTATTTATTTAAAAGCACCTTTAAATTAACATACGCACTTACCATATCCATAAGTGCAGTAATATAGGTGTTTTGTGCACTGATCAACTCCGTGCTAGAAGTGGTCAACTGCATACTTGAGATCGTTCCATATTTAAATTTCTCAGAATTACTCTTGAATACACGCTGCATCACATCAATATTATTAGATTGAATCTCAAAATTCTCATAAGCAGAAGTCAAATTATAACGCAGTTGTTTTTCTTGGATACCCAATTGAAGCTCCATATCCTCCAATTCATTAAGAGCCTTTTCATAGTCCATTTTAGCACTACGAACATCAGCCCAACGGCTTCCACTAGACCATATAGGAACAGAAAGTTTAAAACCTACCGTATTTTTAGGCGATGAGCTAAACATATCCAATATTGCTTCAGTCTGCTCGTCTGCATTTACATATTTATAATCTGAATAGTTATAAAATGCAGTTAAAGAAGGAATATAGGCAGCCTTGCTAAGATTTAACTGTTTCTTTGTCAATTCTGTACTCTTAGACTTTATTCTATAATCGTAGTTATTATTCAAATTTAAATCTGCCCCCATAAGAGATAGAATAGAGCCCGGATTTACTACATCTTCCAACTTTTGGGTGAGGACAATCTCTTGGTCGGCTGCAATACCCATCATCGTACGAATCGTATTGTACAGCACCTCTATCGTCCGTTTCGTCGTATTCACTGCACTCTTCATAGAAGCCACCTGAATCGCAATCTGATCAGCATCATTCTGCTCAGCCACACCAGCATTCACAGCATTCACAGTCATATTGTACATCTTATCCATATTCTCAAGATTACTTTCCAACAACTGCACTGTTGTTTGAAGAGCTAAGATATTGACATAAGAGGTTTCAATATTAGAGGTAATAACTTGATCTGTTTTCCCAACAGCCATCATAGAGAGTTCCTGTGCTATTTTCGCAACGCGCACACCAACAATCTGTACACCACTGATAGTAGCCGTAACGCTTACCCCCCAGCTAACTGTCGAAGGCACTTTAATTTCACTCGATGAGGCAGATGCTTGTTGAAGGCTTGCTGTATCGACAGCCATTCCTGCTTTTGAAGTATCTGACATCCCTGTGGAGCTACCACGACCGCCCCCCATTAAACCAGAAAGATCTCTTTTATATCCACATAGATTAGAATACGTAACATCACCACTCACTTGCGGCAACATACTTGCAATCGCTTTCCACTTCGCAGCCTCAGCTTTCTTTACATCATACGATGCATTCTGAATCGTACGATTGTGTTCAATTGCATATTTCTTTGCCTCATCCAACGAAAAAGCCAACACATTGGCTTCCTTGTCTGCAGCGTTCAACGAATCCCCCGCTTGTGCAAAAAGAGATGCACTTACCAATATTGACAACGTCAACAAACAACCACCTTTTTTTAATATCCTCTTCATATTATTATTTATTTATTTTTTTTCTCTTTAATCTTTTACATACTCATCAATCAAGGCAAGACCTTTCGTTGTTGCGATTCCTCTAAAATAGATGGTACACAACACCTTGAAAATTTCCTTTGGAGAATTCATTGTATAATCATACGTATCATCATTTCGCATGGACGTCAACATACCATAATAGACATTTGCCAACACATCTGCCTGCAAATGCGTGATGATATACCCATCTGCCTGCGACCTCTCGATCAATTTCTGAAACTGTGAAATCTGCGCAGGCTTATTCAATTTCGCTTTTTTGATATGGTCAGGAAATAGGGTTTTAACATCAATGAAAAAATTCAAATTGATATTTTGCAGTCTGGAAAAATTACTCTGAAACATCCGTAGGAGATATACAAAAGAGTTATCAGACGTCTTCTCCAATAGCTTATTGTTATCATCAATCTGCTTCTTAAACACGACTAGACATTCTGACACCAGATCCTCCTTATCAGAGAAACTCTCGTATATAGTACGCTTAGAAATAGAAAGAACCATGGCTATCTTATCCATGGTCACCGTCTTTATTCCTTGTGCCAAAAATAACTCCAAAGCACCTTTTGCAATCTTTTCTCTATTTTCTACGCCCATAATTTATGTTTTTTCAAACGCTGAGTTGCTTTTTATGTAAAGACATGTCATGCAGTTTAAATCATATGCAAAGATATGCAGAAAACTATCAAAACAAAAATAGTTTTGTCGGTTTTTATATTATTTAACATATTTTCAGAGCAGGCTACGCAGGATTCTCTTGTCAAGCCAACCGAAATATGGTATTTTTGCAAAAAAAAGTATGAATACAGTAATCGGTATCGCTATCATATTAGGTTTCCTTGCATTAGGCGAGGTCGGTGCCTATCTCATGAATCATTTTATACCGGGGAGTGTGTTGGGCATGATTCTTCTTTTCATCGCTTTAACATTGAAATGGGTAAAGCCGGACACTATTCGACCTGTTGCGAAGTTTCTCACACAAAACATGTCCATCTTCTTCATACCTGCTTTTATGGGCATTCTAGAGCAATGGGATGTGATTCGTTTAAACTTTGTAGAATGGATCATCGTGGTACTTTTTTCGACTATAGCCGTATTCTTCAGTTCCGGTTATGTTGCCAAGATAATCATAAAACTCACATATAAAGAGGGGACAGACGAATGAAAGAGTTATTTCTGAATACACCTGCCATGCTGTTTTTAACCATCGGCAGTTACCTAGTAGGA
>JBGUIU010000258.1:0-5521 GCA_045113275.1 Paludibacteraceae bacterium | reverse complement strand
GGCTTTCTCATCACCTGTGTAATTTTTATTGTTAATGTAGTTTTATCAAAGCAGTTCCTTAATGCCGGACTTCTGCTTATTCTGGCTCCGTTTATCTGTTACTTTGTAAATAAGCGCGGCTGGTACTGGATTTCCATTGTTCTTTCCCTCTTCCTTCTTGGAGTATGGAGTTCTTTAATGGGTTATTTAAGCAGGATTTTTTAGGATTAGGTATTTTTTTTCGGTAAACACGTCTGCCGGAAGAGTCGGCAAATAATTTTTTATGGAAAAAAGGCTGTTTCCTTGCTGGGGAAACAGCCTTTTAGTCAGAATACTTCAGTTTATTTATTCTGATCCTTTATACATCTGAATCGGCATATTCTGTCACCGTTTGCCCAGCAGTTAATCTCCGTTACGGTGTAGTCTTCTCCTGTATATACCTTCAGCACTCCGGCTAAAAAGCCTTCATCATAGTCACAGACCATTTCATTGGTAGGCGGGAGACCGCTGCAGTCAAGATCGTCGGCAATGGAAACTATAATCTCCTTAAAGTCGGAATCCACGTGTTCCAGTTTCAGAATGCCGATCTTTAGCTTATACAGAACTTCATACAGTTCTCCTATGTACTCATCAAAGCTTGCCTGAGTATTGAGATGAAATCTGGCAAACTCCACCCCGGCAATAAAACCGGCTTCCCTGAAGATATCATTGGCTTCCTTGGAACCGTAGCGTCTGGTGAGTACTTCTATCAGTGAGAATTCCAGCTGACGGTATATGGCTACCGGAACGGTATCCCCAAGATCCGGACGGCCTATACTGATATTGCCCAGATTTTTCCACTGGTACCTCTTGCTTGAGCTGTTCTTATTAAAAATTGCATTCATAATGTTATCTCCCTGTGTGCTGTTGGGCATGCGGTCACTGATAACGACAGTGCGTTTGCTGTTTATGCAGGGATAACCCTTTCCAACAGTTTAGATTGCCGAGATGCTTTATTAGTATTGGCTTTTGGGCTTCTTTTATTATATTTACGATGATTTCTTATTTCGTTTAACTGTTTATTGTTCCGTTTCCCTCCTCCTGATTCAGCCGAAGGTTTGGGTTAGGTTCCGTACGTATTTATTTATCGGGTTATCGCTTTATATTGTTTGGTTATTCATACTGTTACCCGTTATTTATACCATTGGATAACAGGAGTATTTGCCCGGATTTTCATAAAGTTTTTCCGATGATATTTTTTTAATTATAGGTTTATATTTTTTTATTTTCTATGATTGACGTACGATATTTATCTAATGGTCGTATGCTGAAAATTCTCCCGAAAACCCGTGATAATCCTCTCCGGAGTTCCGGTGAGCTTTTTAGGAAACTCCGGCGGATGCACTGCATAATTACCTGAAAGTCATCCTGCTCAGAAGCCTTATGAACACCTTTACGCCAGACTTTAATGGAAGGTGTGATATCTTTTTATGAAGACTTGGAAATGCTGTGAACGGCTGATTATTTCAGTTTTTAGGAAAAGTCAGTTCATGCATTTCCGAAAGATGTTTGAATTATTCTGAAAGTACTCTTAAATTTTGCACGGATGTTAAAGTTCACATTTTTGTTTTAATTATTGTTTAAGCCATATTTATTTGTTGCTAAGAAAAACCATTATAGGTAATAATGACTATGAATTGTGCCGGGATTATAAAAATAATTGTTTTATTTATTAAAAAGCACGATTTAAAAGTGTTTTGATTCTGAATTTTTGTGGAATGCCCGATGTTAAGGCACGTCACTTAATATGCTGAAGATAAGAACATATGAAGATGAGGTTTAGTCACCATCTTCTGCAAAACACTCAAATAACCGGCAGTGACCGGCGAGACGTAACCCCTGACGGCGGGTTTTTTACCTAAAGCTGCGAAACGGAAAATACCGGGATAATATGAATACTGCCGGATAGGACAGTGGTGGCATTGTCCACGACGGTTGAGTTATGTCAGGTTATAAGAGTGAATTGAAAAAATTAAAAACAAATATAAAAATGCATATCTGAATAAAAAAATAACAAGAAAGATATTATTAACTGAAGAATTTAATCCCAGTGTTTAATAATCCTTAATTTTTCAATTATTCATAAGGAGTAAAAATGTCATTAATCAATAAAGACATCATTGATTTCACTGTTCAGGCTTTTGTAAACGGTGAATTTAAACAGGTTTCCAAAAAGGATGTACTCAATAAGTGGAGTGTATTCTTCTTCTATCCTGCCGACTTCACCTTTGTATGTCCTACCGAACTTGAGGATCTCGCCAACAAGTATGAGGAATTCCAGAAGATTGGCTGTGAAATCTACAGTGTTTCCTGTGACTCTCACTTTGTTCACAAGGCATGGCATGATGCCTCCAAGACCATCAAGAAGATCAAGTATCCGATGCTTGCCGATCCGACCGGTACCCTGGCAAGAGGCTTTGATGTAATGATTGAAAGCGAAGGCATGGCTGAACGTGGCAGTTTCATTGTTAATCCTCAGGGAAAGATTGTGGCTTACGAAGTTATTGCCGGCAATGTCGGACGTAATGCTGACGAACTTTTCCGCAGAGTACAGGCCTCCCAGTTTGTGGCTGAGCATGGCGATGAAGTATGCCCGGCAAAATGGCAGCCTGGCGGAGAAACCTTAAAGCCAAGTCTTGATCTGGTGGGTTTAATCTAGAGACTCTTTTTCCGGAGAATGATAATACCGGCGAAATGAAGTATTTATAACCCTAACTCGTAAAGATTTCTACTAGCTGATGTTCTAAAAGCACAAGTTAATTGCCAAAAATCCTTGAAAAATAATGCTATTTTGGGGTTTACAGATGTGTTTATTGCTAGTATAATTTGTTATTATATTAACTTGATTTTATACTAGCGGAGCGAACTATGTACTATGGAAACACTATCTTGATTCCCGTACCAGAGAGTTCGGATAAAGGCACTATCGTCCTGGCCAAAACCGGCTATGTTTATCTACAGACTGACTATAAATGGGATCCTGTAAAGAGGCAGCCACGTTATACCAGGACAACGATAGGTAGATGTCCTCCGGAACAGACAAAGCTGATGTACTATTCACCTGAGTACGAGAAGATTTTTGGGCCAGTAGATACTGAAGTTACAAGGTTAAGGGAGAAGTACGGCGCCCGGGAATTGAAAGCCGCTGGGAAAATAAACTTCTGTCTTTCCTTTGGGACATTTGCGTTGATCAAAGCTGCGTGTGAGAAGATTGGTGCTCTTTCGCCACTTCAAAGGAGCTTTCCGGACAAGTGGAAACTTATTCTTGGGCTTTGTGTTCATGGCATAGCTGAAGAGTCAACCACTTCCCAGGCTTTCCATGGATGGTGTTTTTCAAATTATTGCGGCTTGAATAGAGTTCCTAGTGATAGTGAAATCAGCAAATTATACAAAGAAATTTCTGACAGAAAAGGAGATATAAAGGTTTTCTTTTCCTTGCTATGGACCGAGTTCAGTACTAGATTCCCCCAGTCGCAGATGCGGACAGTGGGATTTGATTCCACTAATCAGAACTATGCTGGGAGAGGTATTCCCTTGGCGAAACTTGGACACGCCAAGATAGATATTGGACTACCAGTGATCAATACAGCCATGTTTGTGGATGAGAAGACTGGTATTCCTTTATGGTATGAACACTTTGATGGTTCTGTACTGGACAAGACCCAAACCCCGTTCTCGCTGAAAAAGATTGTGAATATGGGATATCAAAAACTTTTTGTAGTTTTTGATAGAGGATACTATAGCGAAGAAGATATTGTCGAAATGGAGCAACTGGAGGACATAGAATTTGGCGTTCTATGCCCTGACGGTACAACCTGGGTAGAAAATCTAATTCGGGAACATGGCTCCGAAATTAAAGACAAACAGCTCTATTACGTACCGGATGAAAATGTATACGGAAATATATATGAGGTACATCCTTTTCAGGGAAATGGCAACAGCAAACTCTATTATGCTTATCTTTTCTATGACAGTGAGCGGGCTTCAGATGAAAGGGACACCATTCATAATGTGGTGAATTACTACTGGAAGCAGGCGGAAAGTCGTAAACGATATTCAGAGAAGATGGTTACAGATTTTGCCGGTAAGGGGATTATTGTTCAGAAAACTGAGAAGGATAAAGAGACTGGTAAGAACTTTAAGCTATATGAAGATGTGAATATGATTCAGCGCCTTCTGGATATGAAGGGCTTTTTTGTAATGCTCAGTCCAACCAAGATGAATGTTAATGATACGATACATATAATTAGAAAGCGGGATCAATCTGAAAAGAACTTTGCTTCTTTAATGAACCATTTCCATATGCGCACCACATGGAGACATACGAAAGAAACCTATGAGGGGATCATGTTTGTGGCTTTTATCGCTTTGATTTGTCTAGCTGCGTTGAGATACTTTGAGAGAACATTCTTGCATGCGGTCACTTCAAGAACAGTTGCAACCCTCCTGGATGAGATGGCTAAATATCAGATTATGCGTAACGAAAAGACTGGCGAATGGGAACCTGCCTACGCGATGAATAAGGACCAGAAGGAAATCTGCAAGCTTGTAGGAATAACAGAAGGCTCTGTTCAGCAAGAGGTATCAAAGATCAAGATGAAGTAATTTATTGCATTTCAAGATTGAACGTGCACAGGCCTATCCCGTCTGAGTTGTTGGTGCCTGTGCTAGTAGAAAAAAGTGCGAGTTTGGGATATAGGCATGTCATATACATAAAGATCTATAAATGGTCTAAACGGCTCCATCAGATCACAGGCAAGATTATATAAATTTTCTCCCCCTCTGTGCCATATACCCAATTCTGTCAAATAACCACAAGCAACTATTTCACGAGAAAAACAAGACAAAATAATTGCATAACCGTAATCAAGTGCGGAATTTTCTACATTACTTGTTTTAACTCTTGAAAATGAATCACCGAATAAAGATGTGAAATAGCATTTAGCCGCGATTGCTTCCATATTATCTATATCTCCAGGCAAAACTTTATCCCTGTACAGCAAAAGCTGTGCTGCTACTTCCTTTTTGTTAACCTGATTTAAGACAAATGCCTGCTGTTTGATTTTTTCTTTAATAATTAACTGCCAACATGTTTTTTTCAGTTCGGAATTCCAACCGATTTGAATATTAATCTTTCTCGGTGAATTATAATGAAAGCTAATGGGCATGCACATACCACACGGAAGATGGTATGAATCACAAAAAATTAAATTCACACCTTCCTTCACCAAATCTGCAATCAATGCTGACGTTAATGATATAGCAGTTGACTCTAATATAAGATTCTCTATTTCTGATATGTGAACTCGAGTTTCCTCTACAGTTCTGATAACAAGATAACCGAGGCGGGACTCAAGCTTACATCTTTTGTTAATTACAATTGTTCTGAATCC
Source organism: Paludibacteraceae bacterium (assembly GCA_045113275.1). Lineage (GTDB taxonomy): Bacteria > Bacteroidota > Bacteroidia > Bacteroidales > Paludibacteraceae > UBA1181. The sequence continues at coordinate 110 of JBGUIU010000258.1, read as the reverse complement.
CGCCATCGAAACTACCCGTATTAGTTGATTAAAGGAATAACTTTTTCAAACAAACCGGATGGAGAATAAGTTACCAAAGAAACTTTTCGCCCCTTTGGATTTGCCTGATT
>JBGUIU010000257.1:0-3847 GCA_045113275.1 Paludibacteraceae bacterium | reverse complement strand
AAATACACATCGGAGTGTTCGCAGATCTTGCCGCTATACGACTTGACCATCTCAATAGGAACATACTTTGCCATAGTTGTTTAGGTTTGGTTTAAAAGGTTTATAATGTTAATTATAACGTAGGGGCGGTTGAGCCGAGGTTAAGCAGAGGTTAGACGTCATCTTTCTGCCTTGTCTCGCCCTCTTTCCCGAACGACGATGCAAAGGTACTATGAAGAAATTGCCTTTTGCAAATTTTTTCGCAAAAAAAAATCAAAAAAATGCATTTTCTTGGAAATCTCCGAGCAAAATTCACAAATTCACAAATTCACACAAATTTGTATCTTCGTATTTTGCTCATAATAAATATATAATATATAATATTATTATATTATTATGGAGATTCTTCCAACTTTCACCGATGCGTGAATCTGTGAATCTGTGAATGATTCTTGACTGAAAATTTGCATATATCAGATTTTTTTTGTACCTTTGCGCCAAGTTTTGGCGCAAGAAAGGAGAAATACTATGACACATCCGTTAGAAAGACTATTGATTTATACTGACAAGAACAGTATTGATGAATTTGAGATTCCAAGTGCTGAATACGACGAGTTATACGAGTTGTACATTACCACCAAAGATGATGTACTTCAAGATCATCACACCTCAGTAGATTTTTTCAATGAGGTATTCTACTACCTTACATGCATATATGCGAATGATGATGCAGCGGAGAATATAAATTCATATCTCTATAATGGCACATCTTTGTATCCGTCCATACCGGAACTTGAAAATCCGCAATCGAAGCAAGAGCTCAAGCAGGCTCAAGAATATGCCAACATGGCACAAGAGGCTAGCAATTATGTGATGGGATTCGTTTGGACCATTCTGAAAAAGCAAAAAGAATTACCCAGGCATGTTCGCTTTTTCCAAATAGCTCTGGAGCACGCATTAGAAGATGTGTATTCTGACTTCGATACGTTCAGTAAGTTTGTCACGAAACACAACACCAAGTATTCCATTTCCTTTGATATAAAGCCAGAGTTTGATTTCGCGATGTGCTTTTGTGCTGTACAAGAGTGGAAAGATGCAACAGATGACTTTGACCAAGTTGTAATTGAAGATATTATTCGTCGATTCAAAACGCCGGATACCAGAAGAACCATTGTCGATGAAATCCGCAAAGCACTTGAAGATGCCAACCAAGATCCTAATTCCTCTCCTAAAGTATCTATGGTATCACATCGCTTGAAGGCAAACAATCAGTTCCTCGACGAACTATTGAAACAGAAAGAAGAGGAAGAGAAACAGGCCGTAGAATTAGAAAAAGCGATAGAACAATCAAAAGATGAGCGTATCAAGGAGTTAGAAAATCAAATCTCAGATTTGAAAGATGAGAAAAAGGATCTGGAACACGATCGAGACTCTTGGAAACGCAAGTATGAGCATTTAGTGCGAGAAATAAATGAGAGAAATAGAAAAATCCGAGAGAAGCAATTGCATATTGAATTTAGAGACCTACCAGGCATGGAGATAATAAACCAATTATCTCATGTGGGATTGATTAAGATTCATCGTCGTCAAATAACATCTGATGCTTTCGAAGAAATATTAGAATGGAAGGGTTCTAAGAAATTATTCGGATATTTCGTTGAGCGTGTCGCTGACGAACTTAGTCTTCGCAAATCGGGTAAAAGCGGCAATATAATATGGGAGCCATTCATGCAATCATTCGTCAATGCCGAAGACCTGCGTCATGAAGCGGCAAGTGCCATATCAGCTATGAAGAAAAAGGGTGCTTTGGCACCTGATGATGCCGATAAAATCGAAGAAGCGATCAAATACGCTAACGCTATGGCAGCACAGTATAAAGACTAATCGGATACCAGTCGGATATATTTCTTCTCCAGTCGGACAAAAATCGGATAATTTTTCAATCGTGTCGGATAAAAATCGGACACGATTTTCTTTTATTCAAATCTCTATCGGATAAGATTTTTTCAAAGGCGGAACATTAACAAATGTATAATAGTTAATTGCAAAAAAAGCAGTAATTTTGCACCGAATTTCAGAAATGGGATTTGGTGCTTTTTTGAAAAGTAAGGTTTTTAAAAACGCGGCGCGCACATTAGATAGGGGCGCACCCGCGCACGAGAAAACAGTGTCTTTTGGTATTTGAAATAAAAGCAGTAACTTTGCAAAATTTTTAGAGCTAACCTGAGCAACTTAAAGAACGTAATATAGAAAATAGTCAAAAGTAAACCGAAAACAACGAATTGAACTAATATAGAAACAACATTATAAAAGGCTGTGTACCGAGAATGATCGATCGTTATACACTCGGAGCAGCCGGACCGGTCCATAATGTTCAACAATTAAAATCATTGTTACATTATGGAAAGTAATGCAGAACAAACCGCACGCAGCGGTAAAACTGAGACACTTAACGAAGTGCTCATCCGTCTGGGCTATCTACAGCCCGAAACACCGGCAACACAAGAACAGGTTCTTGTGGCTATCCTGACGCGCATACAACGTATGCACACCGAGTGGTACACCCTGATGACCGAACATTGGGATTGGCTCGTTGTGCTCCAATGCATGCAAGATCACGGCTTCTTCAAATCTAACCCGGCACGACCGCCGTTCGCTGCCTTCGACCAATGGTTGAGACATCACAACGTGCCGCAACTCCTCGCTCATTGTTCCGTGCGTAATCTCACGTACGTAAACAATAAGATCGCAGGTGCGCGTTATCCGTGGACGAACGTGCAATGGGAACCGTACGTACTCAAACGTTGGCGTGTCACGTATGACACTTTGGCGAAAATGCTCAAACAACTTCAAGACACAAACCTGTGTTCCGAAAACGCCGTTTAAGACACGTCTAATGTCTTGAAAACAAGCGTCAAGACACGACTTGTGTCGCGAAACCAAATGGCACATTTTATGCCATTTATATAGCGAAATCGCCAATCCAAAGTGTGTATAATAATCGGTGGAAGGCTCGACACACACAATCCTCAGAGCCGACCATTGAGAAAGGGATTTACGATTGGCCTAAAAACTTTAAGACAAATGAAATCTACATTTCCATGTGTTGATCTGAAGTTTGAAGGCAACACAATTATCCAACAGGGCGAAAGCCGCAAAGGTGTTCTTAGATTTGTTGACGATGACCATTTCCATTTCGCGGAAAACAAGGTGCAGCATGTGATTCATCCCGAACTGCATTGGCGGTTGCTGGATCGAACCAAGCACGGACGTATCCACACCAACGCGAACCACATCAAGGTCGAGTTCTATATCAAGCACGGTGAATACGTGTCCGAGCAGCAACTCGCCGACATGTTAGCTCGCGAGATCGAGCAAATGGGCGAATCCATCTGTGACATGGACCTCAAGGAGGAGGTGGAGAAATGTTGCTAATCGCCATCAGAAAGGGCGGCGTGAAATGTAGTAGCGCCTGCCCGTTCTACACCGAAACAGGAGTTGTCCGTGGCATCAACGGTCCACTACAAACACATTGTCGTATGACCATGAATCCGTGGATGGTGGACTGCGACATTTACAATCCTATGTGCCTCGATAAACTCGAAGTGACCGAGGAGCAATGGAAAGCAATGCAGAAAGCCGTGCATAAACGTGCTATACGCCAACGGAAACTCTATCCGGAGGAAAACGAAAACGGTCGTCCCGTCGGCTCAACTTGGACACAAGGCCGCTGGAATGCCCAAAAGTCAAAGAACGTTAAAAACTAAAAGCTATGTTCCAATATCAAGACAAAGTAAATGCCGGTGTACCGCAAGTATGTACACCCGAAATCTGGGACCAACTCATCGACAGTCCCGAAGTCAAGTCC
>JBGUIU010000256.1:0-2908 GCA_045113275.1 Paludibacteraceae bacterium | reverse complement strand
TTCTCCATGACACAAGTCAGGCGATAACTCTCCCGCATCCAACTTGTATCCCGCTTGCGCACATCGTAATTGGGGCAATGAATCTTTCCTCTATCGTAATCAGCATTCCAAAGATTCCATAACATATAAATATGCGCCACAGCAGAATCGGAGAGACAGTAGAGGTAAGAATATTTATTCGCATCAAATCCTAACCAATCCGGGCAATGCTCCGACTGGATGATTAATGAATCACAAGTAGGAAGATACTTCGGATATCTTTCACATTGCTTGGGGAAGACAATCTTCGAATAATCGCGATATGGAATACTCCACATCTGTTTCACCGTTTCGGGAATTTGCAATACCGAATCAACCGTGTTGGGTAACATAAGATAAAGATGGGTCTTATCACGATTGTACAATGCGCCATTCTCCCATCGTATATAGGGGTTCTTGGGACTCAACCGCACCTCTTCCAAACCAGGAGGCACATCTGGGAAGTACAAGGTTTTCAGCGATGAAGAGATACTCAACCTTTTTGCTGTAATCAGATACATGTCAAGATATACAGAATCAACCCCTTCGTCTATTACTATGTTCTTAAAGTCCCAATTTAATACAGAATCAGAAGGGTCCTTCTCGCCAGCAATCACACCAAAAGTCCAACAGTCATTTTCCGAAAGGTTCGAACAGATATGCAGGATGGTATCATTCTCCACCCTAAAAGGATGCTTCTGTTTAGCCTCGGCAGACCCAAAGGAGAGCAAGAATATAACACTGAAAAAGCAAAGAAGTTTTTTCCCCATAACGATACGATGACGAATTGTATTTTCACAAATATAGAATATTTGAGTTTATTGCCCAATTAAAAATGATTCACTGCAACAACGGGAATCGTATCCCTACTTGCCTATGTAAAAATGCATAGAAGGATAGTGCCTACGAATACAATTGGGACAATCTTCAGCAATAAAATACAACCAGAATTCCTTGTACCGACTCGGCACTTTCAAGATTTTGAACTTGTTTCTCTTTTCTACTGAATAATCCAAACAATCATTCCAAAAATAATTCTGTTTGTCGATGCATAAAGCTTTATGCATCACGTTACTCAAAACACACTCTCCATTTGTAAGCATAAAGCCGAACGCCAAGCGTTTTGCATATTGTCGAGGAATCGTATCGCCCGACCTCCACGTCAGGAGCGGCTTCTTCCCTGATTCTAATATTGACTTTATTGTCTCACCTTTGGGAACATAATAGAGCACACACTCTTTCCAATTGTACCCCACCCCCCAAGATGTTCCGTCCCGCTTCACCATCTTGACCGTGTCTTTTTGCTGGAGAGGCAACAAGGTGTCATAAGTCCAAACCGCATACTCTAAATCAGCGGTTTCGCCAACATTTATGAAATTAAAAAATCCTGTACGTATATCTTTTTGCAAAAGACGTTTCCTTTGACAATCAAACACATATAAATCCCTAGTACTCATCCCCTCAATTTCCGCCTGTAACCATGTATTGAAGAGCATGGGACGATAGGTCAAATTCTTTATCTCGTTGCCTTTTTCATCCTTCCATACAGGTTTATTCGTATTCTGCCGCAATGCCATATTGCGCTTGCGAACATCCGCATGAGGGCAATAGACCACGGCAGGTCGCCTAATCTCCATAGACTTTTGAAATTGGTTTTTCTCCATAAGCCTACGCTTAAGTGATAAATAGAGCTCTTCATTCTCCACATAATAATAATGCGCATCGATTTTATCCCACACGTTTTCATAATACCCCGAAGTCTCCAACGAATCGGAATAGAGATACGCACTATCACATTTGATGGAGCCTCTCAAATAATGCGTACGCTTCGGAATAATCACTTTACGGAAGGAGCCTCGCAGATAGGGAAAAGAATCCACATCCTCACGAATAGTAAGCACGGAGTCTTTCACCTCACCGAAATCACTCCATTTCGGTTCAGGCTTCTTTTCCTCTGGCTTTACAAACACTTCCAACGGCAGGCGATACAATGTGTCATACGTGGCAACATAGAACCGATAAACATCTTTCCCATCTTGATCTTGATTCCAAAAATATACATTCTTATCCGCTATTCCCTCTATTTTCGCCGACTTAATTTTGTACGGCCATCCCGAAGGAAGCGAATCAACCCCCGTCAACGTGTCTTCATTCTCCAAGATGCAAGTCAAGCGATAGTTCTCCCGCATCCAACTCGTATCCCGCTTACGTACATCATAATTGGGGCAATGAAACTTTCCCCTATCAATAATATCTTTATATCCCCTGATACGATTCCACGAATCCTTCATTAAAAAATGCGTCACGAAAGAATCGGAAAGACAATACAGGTAAGAGGATCTTTCCACATCATATTCTGACAATTCCGGGCAATGCTCCGACTGGATGATTAATGAATCACAAGAAGGGAGAGACTCCGGATATCTTTCACATTGCTTGGGGAAGACAATCTTCGAATAATGAAGGACACGATAATCATCCACAATAGAGATACGACCGAGGGTCCACACCTGCTTCACCGTTTCAGGTATTAACAACACCGAATCCACCGCATTGGGCAGTATAAAATATAGACAGGTCTTATCACGATTGTACAATGTGCCATTCTCCCATCGCATATAGGGATTCTTGGGACTCAACAGCACCTCTTCCAAACCAGGAGGCACTAAATGAAAATACAAAGTTTTCAGCGATGAAGGGACACTTATCCTCTTTGTTGAAATCAGAGGATACCTATGAAAGTCAACAGAGTCAACACCTTCGTCTATTACTATGTTCTTAAAGTTCCAATTTAATTCTAATAAAGAATCAGGAGGGTTCAAAATCTCATGAAAAGTCCGACTGTCATGTTTAGAAAGGTTCGAACAGATATGCAGAATGGTATCATTCT
>JBGUIU010000255.1:0-4182 GCA_045113275.1 Paludibacteraceae bacterium | reverse complement strand
TCGTTTTCTTTTGCAAGTACAGTTACATTGTAGATTCCTGCTTTGCCTGCAGTGAATTTGTATGATTGTTCAACTGATTTAAGGATATTGTTTAAGGATGCGCTTAATACACCGTTGGAACCAGGATTGATTTCTTTACCGTTGACCAATACGATCAATTCAGCGTTGGTATCTGCTTTAACGATAATTTCAACTTCATCTCCAACAGTCAGGTCATCTTTAGAGACAATTTCAACTTGAATGTTGGCAGCTTCCTTATCACTGACAACAACAGCTGCAGTTTCAGATTCACCTGCTTCATAATTATCATCACCCATATATTTGGCAACAATAGAGTATTCGCCGGTCTTATCAAATACAACAGTAATGTTATTGGTTTTTTCCAAATCAATTGCATACTCAGTGCTGCCGACATTGACGATTACAATGCCTGTGGCGCCTTCACCAACATTGACAGAGATTGTTGTTTCAACACCAACTTTAACTTCATCTGCAGCAGTTACGTTAATCTGTGATTGCAGTTTGTCAACAGTGAAGGATTTTGTCTCGTTTGCAGATGCATGATCTTTATCACCTGAATATATTATATCCACATAATAATCGCCTGCAGAGATATTTACAATAGTATATGTTGCATTACCGTTTTCATCCAATGGAATCTCTTCCCTCTTGCCGTTTACAATGACTGTTACATTTCCTGTAGCTTCAGGAATGCTTACGGCAATTACTGCATCTTTTCCAAGTTCTGCATCAGAGACTGTAACGCTTACTTTGGAGTCCAATTTGGCCACATTCAATATTGTGCTGTTTTTAAAATCACCATAGATGTCTGATTTGAATATTGCAGTGACTTTGTAGTCTCCTGCAGCCAAGTCAGAAACAGTCAGATTTCCAAATCCGTCAATAACCTCAACAACATATATTTCACCATCTACAACAACTGTCACATTATCATTGACATCACCGTTAAAGGTAATGTTGATTGTTGCATCCTGGCCGACAGTAATGTTTGAAACTTCAACAGTCAGTTTGGAAACGTCTGACGGCAGGTTATCCCTGACAACATTATTTTCGCCTGAAGCGATATTTACGGCCTCATCACTTATCAGTTCATGGGCATATAATGTGTTGCCGACTACATTTGAATCCTTAGCGCTCATAAGATATACCGCATATTTTCCTTCAGTGAATATTTTATTGTCCCTGATGTCATAGGTGTGGGTTCCTGAAGTGTATTGGGCATAGCTTATTCCATACAATGCATTTGCATCGTCATATGCTGAAATGCTTCTGGAGTAGATGGTATTGTTATATACCTTAGCGGAGCTGTCCTGAAGTTCCATGCCTGAAACAAGTGCATATTCATTTGATGTAGCATATCCTGTCACATCAATGTTGTTGTTTGTTACGATAATGTCTGTTATGCCGTCATAGTTTTGTGAGTAGATACCCAATGCAGGTCCTCTGGAGACTGAAGTCAGGTTGTTGGTGGTGATGACCAGACCGGAATATGGACCTGTAGCCTGTATAGGATAGGCTGTTCCAGCACCATTTTCACCGGTAGTTGTATTTATAAGAATGTTATTGTTTTCAACAGTCACACCTTCAAAGTTGTATAAATCTAAAACATTGGCATATCCCGCTTTTCCAACACCAGTGAAGTCAGTTTGGGTAAAGTTATTGCCCTTAATCAATAAATTATTGATGGTATCCACCATGAATGAATCGATTGTTGCAAATTCACCGTCAGCTGATTTGGCATCGACAGTGACTGCATTTTCTGTGAACTCGACATTTTCACAGTCCTGCATTCCGATTCCCAATACAAGATCCTGATAGATTCCACTCAATTCAGAGTAATAATAATTGTATGCGACATCACGGGCAGGCAATGTGGCATTGATTTTGTTTCCTCTGATTTCAACATCACTGGAGCCGTCAATTATAAGTCCTGCCTGTTGGATTATGCCGGCCTTATTGTTAGCATCAAATATTATGGTTGAATCCAATAATTTGAATCCGTTTGAGGATTTTGCCAAGATACCATAGGCTGCAACATTCACAGGAGCAGTGTAGTTAACAGATACATTGTTTAATTCAATGTTTTCACCGTCTACCAAAATGGCAGCTCCCCCGTTTTCACTGAAGTCGATTCCATCAGCTATTAAGGAAATATCAGATACTTTTGAATCATCAGACGGGATATGCAATGCAATGCCATTTAATACTGCATCATCTCCTTTAATAGAAATTGTTCTTGGAATGTTTATTCTATTAATGCCCAAATCGCTGAATTGACCATGGAATACCAGTTCATCATCTGTAATTTCATCCCTTAAATTACCTTCCTCATCAAAGAAGTTGAAGAATGTTTCATTGTACAGTCCATAAGTTCCGCTGACGGTTAAAGTGGCATTCTTCTGAGCATTCTCAAACAACGGCAATCCGTTGACGTATTTTGCTGTCAGATTATATATGCCTTCATTTTCAGAAATTACAACTTCGCCAATAGCTTTGCTGTCTTTAACTTCAATGGTTGCTATCAGCTTTTCGCCATTGACGTATAATTCAACCTCACCGTCATTTACTGTACTGTCTGAAGTTACATTGATTTCAACAGTTACCTTATCGTATTTTCTTGCATTGATGTCATTTATTTCAACAGTTACCGGTGATGATACCGCATATAATATCTGTGTTTCACCGTCAACGGTTGCTGCAATGAACTTCAGGTTTTCAGGGACTGTATAGTCGTATGTGAATTCACCATTTTCCAAAGTTCCAGTAATATCTTCGAAAGAGGTTTTAATTGTTTCACTGCGTTTTACTGTAATCGGCTTGGATAATGTGCCGTTTGCAGTTCCGGTAGTGTAGCTGTTGATGCTTACGGTTAATTTTACAGTGCTTCCGGCAACTATTGGAGTGTCGTTTGTTACTGTCAGAATGGCCCATCTGTTTATAGTTGGCCTATAGCCGTTTCCTCCAACAAACTCTTTTGGACTGAGGTTAGTTCCCCACCAGTTATCGTTCATTATGATTGAAGGAGATGTGACCTCGGATCTTAATCCGTAAACTGCCAAATCGTTTGCATCTTTGTTGTTTATAATTACAGAGTTTGCAACAGTTACGGTAGTGGTTTTAGCAAGGATAGCTCCACCGTTTGAATCGCAGGTATTGTTTTCAAACAGACTGTCAGAAATTGCCATTGTGCCCTGTCTTTCATAACTTGAAGGTGATGAGACATATATGGCTCCTCCACCGTAGCCATCTTTTCCGTTTGCATGGTTTTCGATGAATTCGCTTCCTGTTATTTTTACATCAGAGTTTAACTGTTCAATTTGTATTGCACCACCGCAGGATGTGCCTTGGGCTTTATTTCCTTTGAATGTTGAATTGTCAACTGTCAATGCAAATTCATAAATTGCTCCGATACGTTGAGCGTAAATGGCTCCGCCACCCCAGGTTTCCTTACCTTTTGCAATGTTATTTTCAAATGTTGAATTGAATATATTTATCTGAGTATATTCCTTTTCAGTTTGTGTGTAGACTGCTCCGCCTCTGACTGCAGTACAGTTTGCTATTGTAGTGTTTATTATTGTCAGTTTGCCTACGCTGAAAATGGCTCCTCCGTTGTTTTGTGAAGCTGATGAATTTGCCAGTGTACAGTTAATCAGGGTCAATTCGTTGCTGTTTCCTAAAAGTGCACCACTTTCATCAATTGTGTATCCGTTTACCATGATGACATTGGAAATAACAACTTTTGCATCTTCACCAACGTAAAGTATTCTGTTACTGTTTTGAGCATCTATAATGGCTCTTCCTTCACCTGTAATGTTTAAATCATCAGACACTATTCCCAAATCACCGGTTTTATGGGTTCCTTCAAGAAGGACTATTTTTCCTTTAGCTGCAAGTTCCAGAGCTTTTGCGATTGTTGCAACAGGAGCATCGCGGGTACCAGGATTTGAATCATCACCGCCAGGTGAAACAAATATTGTTCCTGCTTCAGGGTTGAATGGGAATAATATTTCAGCCTGAGATGATTTTACAGATATTGACAAGTCCCTTTCATCAACAGTGTAGTTTACACTTGCCTGACTACCGTTCATTGTGATTATTTCATTCAATAAACCGCTTGTGGATGTTAAAGTTACGTTAATGACATCCTTAGGAAGATTTTCA
>JBGUIU010000254.1:0-43568 GCA_045113275.1 Paludibacteraceae bacterium | reverse complement strand
CCACCGTGGAAGGAGTGGCTTTATACCTAAACCAATACTGGTAGCTATAGCCGTTGTCGTATTTTATGCCAACACATGCGGTGTCGGTTATTTCAGGGTAGAGTGAGGTAATTTGATAGTCTATTTTCTCTCCTGTGTTGATGATCAGTTCCTTCATCTCCTTTTTGATTCTCTTGCAGGAGGTGCTGGTGAATAGGAGCGCCCATCCCATGCTGCATAGGATCACAAGGGGGATAAGGGTGCTGGTTTGTGTTTTGTGGGGTGTCATGTTTTTTTTGTTTAAATATTTTCTGTTCAAGTGGGGTACAAATTGTACCCTAGTCGAGTTCGTGAAATTTATTATTAAATATGAATAATAGACAATCAGTTGTACCCAAAATGGGTACGACTGATGCTCCTGATCACGATTGTAAGTTACAATTTTATTCCTAAATTTGCAATACAAAGAGACATTTCACTATTAGAATTACGAAAAATAGAATGCATAATATGAAGAAATATTTATTTTTCTTGCTGCTTGTTTCCCTCTGTTCATGCGGAGGAAATCAAGACAACGTTGATGTTACAAAAGAGGATACAATCCCGGATAATTTTGCTGATACAGTCCTTTTGGTTTTGGGGGATTACAAAGTGGATTACGATAGCTATCCATCGGAAACACCTAAATCCGTTTTCTTGATTGATGAACTCTATGGTAAATACGGATCGAAAATCTTCCAGCTTGATGAACTCTACGGTAAATACTGCTCGATAGGCTTCCCGCGGCCGCTCACTGCGGCACTCAATGCCTTCGATGAATTGCCTGAATTTACCGATAGTACCATTGCTGAGATAGAACAATTTTATAAAAATTTGGATGAAAGTGAGGTTACTGGGGATATGGTTTTAGCTGCTAATGTTAGACGTAACCTCGCGTTTTACAAGACCATAAGAGAATATTCTGAGCTTAATAAAGATAAAATGACTAGTGATAGTGACTTATACTTATATAATTCAATTTTATATGATTTTATTGCTGCTGAATATGTAGAGTGGAATCTGTTGGCTGATCAGGTGGGGCGCTTAGGTGTTGATATTGTTTATTTGACCTATTTTGAAGACTCCATGATCGAACCCGTGAGCTCCAATTTGATAGCCTCTATTCAGGAGATTGGTTTTTATAATGCTAATGTGCTGAAATGTCGCCTGATACGTGATAGTTGCCACTTGAAAGAGGGAATACCTGAGAAAATTGCTGCAGAGGCTCTCTGTAAGACAATCGACTTCAATCTTGAACAGTTAAACCACCCTGAGTATTATGAGGGAGATACGAGAAGGAAATACAAGTTGTCACTTAAGAATGCCAAATCAGAACGAAAAGGACTTGAGGAAAAGATAGAGAAGTGGCTTACCCACCGCTATGCGATGAGCGGAATGGTGGATGGCGATGAATATGAATACGGACCCTATGTTGGTTCGACTGGCGTACTGCTTATAAATTTGGCGACTGCGATAAATAGGTAGGTTACGTCACTACAGCGGACGTTGCACGCCACGTCCGTACACACATATATCTGTTTCCTATGACTTCTCATGTTTTTTGGATTATAATAGTTTTCATTAAAGGTGGTACAAATTGTACCCCAGTTGAACTTGTCAAAGGTATTATTAAATATGATAAATCTGACTAGTTTGTTAATCTTTTTCGAAGTGCAAAATAATTGTCCACGTTACAATTTTATTCCTAAATTTGCAACACAAAGAGACATTTCTCTATTAGAATTACGAAAAATAGAATGTATATTATGAAGAAATATTTATTTTTCTTGCTGCTTATTTCCTTCTGTTCATGCGGAGGAAAGCAAGACCAAACAGATAACACAACGGGAGATGATGACTCAGTTTGTATAGCTGTTGTGGATACTGCAGCTCAATCTATAGAATCTATTGTTACTGAGATGTACTCTTCTGAAAAAGAAGAACACGAGCCTGCTTCAACGCCTTCTTCTGTCCCAGTAAGCGATTACGATATAGACTACGATAGCTATCCATCGGGAACGCCTAAGCCTGTTTTCGTTATTGATGAATTCTATGGTAAATATGGACCGACATCCGCCCAGTCGCTCGACGCGACACTCAGTGCTTTTGTTGATTTGCCCGAAATCACAGATGAAGATATTCCTGAGATAGAACAATTTTACAAAAATCTGAGTGAAAGTGGCAATACTTGGGATATGATTATAGCTAATAATATCAAACGATATCTCGCTTTTTACAAAACCATAAGAGAATACACTGAGCTTCCTAATAACTCCGTACAAGAACTAATTGCTTCCGAATATGCAAAGTGGAATTTGTTGGCAGATAAAGTTTGTCGTATTGGCATAGATATTGTTAATCTATCCTTTTTTCAGGGTACCATGAGCGGAACTGTGAGCTCTGGTTTGGAAGCCTCTATTCAGGAGATTGGTTTTTATGATGTGAATGTACTGAAATGTCGCCTCATACGTGATAGTTACCACTTGAAAGAGGGAATCCCTGAAAAAATTGCTGCCGAGGCTCTGTGTAAGACGATCGACATGAATCTTAAACAGTTAAACCGCCCTGATCTTTATGAGGGAGAGGCGAGAACGGAATACGAGAATTTATTAAAAGATACCGAATCAGACCGAAAAGGACTTGAGGAACTGATAGAGGAGTGGCTTGCCATCCGTTATGCCATAAGCGAAAAGGTGGATGGCGATCTCTACAGACCGTATATTGGTTCGACTGGTGTGCTACTTATAAATATGGCAGCTGAAATCAATATGTAGTTCTTCTTTCCCATGATGTGATAAAAATGTTGAAAAAATAATAGGGGATTGATTTGTCGATAGGCGAAAAAGTTATACCTTTGCATCCATAAAAAATATGTGGATAGATTTGACTGCTTGCAACCACTCAAAAAAATGCTAAAACGAATAATCCTCGTTGTTTTTTTGAAGTTTGTGTGCCTTATGTGATCAATTCTTATTCATTAAGTTGAGTGAATTAATTTTTTAAGGTTATGAGTTATTTTTTTTCATCAGAATCTGTTTCTGAAGGTCACCCAGATAAAGTGGCTGACCAAATCTCCGACGCTATCTTGGATAATATCCTTGCTCAAGACCCTAATTCTAAGGTGGCTTGCGAAACGCTTGTTACTACCGGTCAGGTAGTCCTCGCGGGAGAAATCAAAACAACAGCTCACATCAATGAGCAGGATATCGCTCGTGGTGTGATCAAACGTATTGGCTATACGAAAAGCGATTATAAGTTTGATGCTGAGTCTTGTGGTATCTTCAACGCTCTTCACGGTCAGTCTCCTGACATCAACCGTGGTGTGGAACGTGAAGATCCTTATGATCAAGGTGCTGGCGATCAAGGTATGATGTTCGGTTATGCTTGTAACGAGACAGAGAGCCTTATGCCAATCGCATTGGATATGTCTCATTCTTTATTGCTCGAGCTGTCTCAAATTCGTAAAGAGGGACGTGAAATGACTTATCTTCGTCCGGATGCCAAATCTCAGGTTACAATCGAATATGGTGATGATAATAAACCGAAACGTGTGGATACGATTGTTGTTTCAACACAGCATGATGAGTTTATCGTGGATGAACAGAATCAGTTGAAGGCGGATGAGGAGATGGTGGCTCAGATTCGTAAAGATGTACAGGAAATCCTGTTGCCTCGTGTCTTGAAGAAACATCCTCAGTATGCTTCACTCTTCAAGGGTGATTATAAGCTGTTTGTCAACCCAACAGGTAAGTTTGTGCTTGGTGGACCTTGTGGTGACACAGGTCTGACAGGCCGTAAGATCATTGTTGATACATACGGAGGTAAGGGTGCTCACGGTGGTGGAGCCTTCTCTGGAAAAGATCCTTCGAAGGTGGATCGTTCGGCTGCGTATGCGGCTCGTCATCTGGCTAAAAATATTGTGGCAGCTGGTATTGCCGACGAAGTGTTGGTTCAAGTAGCTTATGCAATCGGTGTGGCAGAACCGATGAACTTGTTCGTGAATACGTATGGTACATCCAAGGTGAAGTTGACCGATGGTGAGATTGCTAAGAAAATAGCAGATAGCAAAATCTTTGACATGCGTCCGAAAGCAATTGAGGATCGTTTGAAGCTTCGTAATCCAATCTATGAGGAGAGTGCAGCGTATGGTCACATGGGACGTCAGCCACAGGTGGTAACCAAACAATTCGTTGATCCAATGGGTAAGGTGATCACTCGTGAAGTGGAGCTGTTCACATGGGAAAAGACCGATTATGTTGAGGCTTTGAAAACATTATTTAGCTGATTTTTATTTTATATGAATCATACGGTAAGGGTAGGTGTCTCACTTGCCCTTACTTTTTTTTATGAGTTGTATTGCATACCAAATAATTTCGTATCTTTGCACGATAATAAAAATAGAAATTGAATATGGTTCGTAGATTTTTATTCTTAGTAATAGCATCTTTTGTTTGTGTGGCTTCATATTCACAAGCAAAGGGTCCTAAACAGACAAACGAAGAGGATATATTTGAATGTTTGTCTAAAAAGAGTTTTGGAGAAGGCAATGTTGTCATTGTACAGGATCCAAAGATGAATGTTTTGTTAGATAAAAAAATAGCAGAGAACGAGGATAAACAATACATCACATTTTTAGGGTATCGTGTCCAGGTCTATATGGGAAACAATCAGAAGCTTTCTAAGAGCGCTGCTGTGGAGCGAGAGAAAAAAATTAAAGCAAAATATCCTGAACTTACCTCTTATCTCACTTTTTCATCACCTTTCTGGAAATTAAGAGTAGGGGATTTCAGAACCCATACGGATGCGTTGGTTTTTTCAAAACAGTTGTTGGCTGAGTTCCCAGAGATGCAGGGCGATATCTGTATCGTGCGGGATGAGGAAACAAGAGATATGTCATTGGAGGTGGCAAAGTGATGGAGAATGATTTGATAATTAAGCCATGGGATATTGCCAAGTATCCAAGTAAAGAGATCACAGAGAAGATTGCTCCGCAGATAGCCTCTATTATCGATTTGTTGGGCGAGGATGTTCACCGTGAAGGATTATTGAAAACTCCTGAACGTGTGGCAAAGGCTATGCAGTTCATGACCTATGGATATAAGATTGATCCTGCTGATGTCTTGCGCTCAGCTGTCTTTGAAGAGGATTACCGCCAGATGGTGATTGTGAAGGATATCGATTTCTTTTCCCTCTGCGAACATCATATGTTGCCTTTCTTCGGGAAAGCACATGTAGCCTATATACCGAATGGTAAGATTACTGGATTGAGCAAAATCGCTCGTGTGGTGGAGATTCTTTCTCGTCGCCTTCAGATTCAAGAACGTTTGACGACTCAGATAAAAGATTGTATTCAAAAGACCTTGGAACCATTGGGGGTAATGGTGGTCATAGAAGCACAACACATGTGCATGCAGATGCGTGGCGTGGAGAAAATGCACTCTGTCACGACTACCTCTGATTTCACGGGTATCTTCAATACACAGAAGACAAGAGAGGAGTTCGTTAGTTTGATTAAGGGAAAGTAAAGAGAGAGTTAAGAATTAAGAATTAAGAGTTAAGAGTTGAGGTGTGTTGTCTCGGTGAAATTCTTTTTCTTAATCTTTATTGATGTGATATAATTCTTTTATTTCGATGAGTTTGCTCTTGCACGCTTCTCTTCCCATATCATAGACCCGTTTCATCCGTTTTTTATTTTGATCAATTCTACCGATGGGTAATTCCTCCTCTGGGTAGATCAGCAGGGTGTTGCCTAATTGTTCATGTTCACTGATATAGTCCAGCTCTTGATTGTACATGATGTGTCGGGTGGCAAGGCTTTCCGCAATTTGTGGATTTTTCTTCTGCGTCAGCCGTATGAGGGGCATGATGGAGGGGGCTTCCTTCCTAAATCCTTTGGGTTGTGTGAGAACGACAATGTTATGGGTGTAACCGATTGAATGGAAATATTTCAGCGGAATAGAATCAGACATCCCTCCATCCAGCAGTCGTAGGTTGTCGATGACAACGGGGTGGGAGACAATAGGGAGAGAGGCTGAGGCACGTATCCAATCTATGTTGTTTTCATCCAGTTCCTCTAATTTCTTATAGACCGCCTCTCCGGTGTCGATATTTGTGCAGACTACGTAAAACTCCATAGGGTCGTTTCTGAACGCTTCTGTATCGAACACATCTAATTGGAAAGGCATGGTGTGATAGCTGAATTGAACG
This sequence comes from Paludibacteraceae bacterium, assembly GCA_045113275.1. Taxonomy (GTDB): domain Bacteria; phylum Bacteroidota; class Bacteroidia; order Bacteroidales; family Paludibacteraceae; genus UBA1181. Next base: position 37,343 of record JBGUIU010000254.1, on the reverse strand, counting down.
TTTACCCAGTTGCCTGTGCTGATAAGAGAGCAGAATCCCATATATCGTGGATCATGACGGAACCGTGTGTTGTAACGTAATACACGTCCCTTCTGGTTTGATTTGAAGTTACAGCCGAATGTTGCTCCGGCAGAAACACCAATGATACCATCTGGACGGATGTTTTGCTCCATCATCTCGTCAATGACACCGGCAGAAAACATGCCTCGCATTCCGCCACCTTCTAATACTAGTCCGTTTTTCATATCTCTTTACTTGTTTCTTCGTGAGGGATTGATGTGTTGCTTATTCTCTTTACAATATAACAGCCTCCGATGATGAGAGCTAAACTGAGAAGACAAAGCAGAAGGTCTTCCTTGCCAAGTGTCTCGGCAATGTTCTCTTCATTCTCTTCAATGAAATAGCTGCAGGTCACGATGACGGCATTGTTGAAAAAATGGCAGGCCATGGGTACGAATATACTGCCGCTCCAGTAGAGTAAGTAACCAAAGATGATGCCCATGAACATACGAGGAAAGAAACCGTAAAACTGACAGTGGATTGCACTGAATAGGATGGCTGAGCACCAGATGGCTATATGAATGTTCTTCGTGTGTTTCTGCAGTGCCTTTTGAATGAAACCACGGAATAATAATTCTTCGCCGATAGCAGGAATCAATGCTAACACAAGTATGTTGAAGAGGTATTCTCCAAAGTTGCTTACATCTAAAAACTGTTGGGTTATGTCGCCGTTCTTTTCTTCCATCTCTTTTATCCACGCCTCAAGGAATTGCCAACTCTCGGGTAATTCTATCTGTTCATTTAATAACGTTGTGAAGTTGATGAAAGGTATGGCGACAAGAACAATCAATACAGCTATGGGGTAGAAGATTGCCTTGGTTTTGTATAAGGAGAGATAGTCTTTACAAGAATGACTGATCAGGTAACAGGCAGAGAGCGGTGCTATGCAAAATGTTCCTGTGGCTGAAATAAGCTGATAGACTTTCAAGCTTATGACAGAATCACTGATCTGGCTCATGACGAGGAGACCGATGCACATGAACAGCAGTGAACAAAAGATGATCATAAAAAAGGATACGAAAAATTTCCTCATGGGACTGCTGTCGGCAAATAAGCCTTTAATCATTAATTGTTTCATCTTGGTCTGTATAGTTAATAACGTTATTTTTTAATATATCTTCGATAGTGGATAAAGCAAGGTTGCTTTCAAAACCTCTGCTTATAGCAAAACGATATAGTTTGGCTTTTAAGTCGTAATAGTTTTTTGCCTTACAACTTTTCAGTTTCTTCATCACTAAATCGCTCAATTGTGTCTCGTAGGATTCGTCTGGAATCTGTGCCAATGCTTCGTTGATATAGGCGGACGGAATCTTATTGAGTTTCAGTGCGTTGGCGATTTTGTTTTTTCCCCAATGGGCCAATCTATGTTTATCTTTTGTGAAGAGATTGGCGTATCTTCTTTCATCAATGTATTTTTCGGCGATAAGATGTTGGATGATGTCTGCAGAATCGTTGGATGAAACACCCCAACGAGAGAGTTTCTCAGTACATGATTGTATGCACTGCTCAGATCGTGCGCAGAGTGCAGCCAGACGGCTTAATGCTGCTTCTTTGCTGATTGTCTTCTTATTGGTTATCTCTTCCTGCATCGTATCATTCTTTCTTTGTCATTTATATCTTTTTTTATAACCACATCTTGATACCCGTACCCTTCTAGCATCTCTTTTGTCTCTTTGCCTAGCAACGCATTGATTTCGAAGAATAATAGTCCTTGTTCGGTAAGATGTTGAATGCCATATTCTGCTATTTTCTCATAAAAAAGCAATGGTTTCTCGTCCTCAACAAATAGGGCTAAGTGTGGCTCATGCTCCAGCACGTTTTTATGCATGGAGACTTTCTCTTTTTGTAAGATGTATGGCGGGTTACTGACGATGATGTCGTATGTTTGAGCGGATGCCTTGGGTGTTAAAATCGTGTCATGAATGAAGTGCAGAGGCGCATCATTCAGTAGGGCATTCTCTTGGGCGACGGACAACGCTTTCTCTGAGATGTCCATCGCATAAATCTCAGCCGAAGGTCTTTCTTTCTTTAGAGAGATGGCAATGCAGCCACTTCCAGTGCCGATATCCAGTAATGTGTGAAACGTCTTCTCCTCTAATACCCAATCCACAAGTTCTTCTGTCTCGGGACGAGGGATTAGAACATCCGAAGATACGTTGAAACGATTTCCGTGGAAATAACATTCTCCCCAGATGTATTGAATTGGTTCCCCTGTTTTCAGACGGTCGATGACCTCTCTGAAATAGACCTCTTTTTCAGGGGTCATTAGCTCATCCCCCTTCATCAGTAAAGTGGTCATATCACAGTCCAATATCTTCATGAGGATATCGTAGTAGAGTGATTTAGACTCCCTTTCGTCATAAAGATTGTTTATCAGCTTTCTGAATATGGGTAATGTGATATTCATCGGGTTTCTTGGGGTTTGTCAGTTTGTTCTGCGTTAGAAAGATCAATTGTGTTATATTTGTTATTTACGTTCGTTAATATATAACGTTTGTAATAGGAGATGAGCAATGTTGTGATAGGCAGTGCGATGATTAGTCCGATGATGCCGAATAACATACTGAATATGGATAAAGAAAGCAGTATGATGGCGGCGTTGAGGCCCATCGCCTTACTCATGATTTTAGGAACGAGGAAGAGGTCCTGAATGACTTGTACAATGATGAATACGAGGAACAATGCGCCCAATGAATAGAGTGGCGATGTGCCTGTTTCAGCAGAGTGGACCAGCATCAGCAGGATGCAAGGCGGAATACCTATGATTTGTAGGTAAGGAACAAGGTTGAGTAGTCCAACGATGATGCCCATCAAGAGTCCGATTGGCATTCCGATAATCGAAAAACCAGTAGAGAATAGGATGGTGACGATGATGACTACCAGGAACTGACCTCTATAATAGTTGTTCATGCCTTTGCCCATGTCGTGAAGAAGTGTGGAGACAAAGTTTTGATATCGATCAGGAATCAGGGCTATGAAATGTTGTGTAATAGTATTATAATCTTTGAGGATGAAGAATAAATAGAGGAGTGAGACGAAACCGGTTAGGATTTCACCTGCGAGGCTCCATGAGCTACTTAAGATCTGGTAGATATGAGGGAATAGCTCATTGATGAGGTCGTCCATGCTTTCGGCGTTGAGTAATTCAGGAATTTTGTTAGAGATCAGGAATTCCTGCAGAAGGATCTTCCAGGTGCTATCGGGTGCAATTGAGTCATCGGTGGCAAATTGCAGCACAAAGTTCTTTAGTTTAATGATTTCGCTGATAAGAGCGGGGGTCAAGAAGTAAAATAAAGAGCCGATGATGGTAAGAAAAAAGAGTAGAATAAAGAAAACAACGATGGTTCGGTTCTTTATTTTAAGTTTTCTTTGGGTAAATACGACCAAGGGATGTAGCAAGTAAGCAACTAGACAAGCAACGAAAAAAGGTAATAAAACAGGAGATAAGTGTCTGAATAATAATACGATGGATATGAATATCAGCAAAAAGAGAAAGAGTCGTACTGTTCTATCTAAGGTAAAAGGTTTTGAAAAAGGATGAATCATATTAAATTAATTTGTTTTTAATTGTCGGAAAAAAATAATTTTGTATATCTTTACAAAGATAAAAAATTTATTATCAATAAGAGCCAAAATGGATAACAAAGACTTAGTGCATCTATTATTAAGAGAGATTAAGGAAATGTCTCTTTTATGTGCGTCATTGTCTGAATTGGATGATATACCGAATGGGTTATTATGTTTATCGAGAGAGAAGGTCGATTCGATGTCGATTATCTTGGATCGATTGCAAGGGAAGAACCAGGAGGTGAAGCGAGGAGTAGAAGAGAAGATAGAAGTATGTGAGGAGAAGAAGTGTGAGTCAGTTGCAAAGGAATCCGTTTCGATGAAAGATAACGTGCAGTTGACAAAGGCTTTAGAGGAAAAAGAAAACCAAGAAGAGGAGAAAACGCAAAAAAAATGCAAAGTTGAGGAGAAAAAAGAGGATTTTGGCACGAAAATTGTAGAGAACAAAGTAGAAAAGGAGACGAAAGAGGAGATCCGAAAGGATATGAATCAAGAGTCGCCAAAAGAGATAGTTGGAGCACAAGAGTCAGTTGTGCGTCCGACGAAAGAGAAGAAGACGGAAAAAGCGGTAAGTACGCGAGTTCCGTCAAAGAGCATATCGGCAGAGAGTCGATTTGTTAAATCTTTGAAATTATGTTTAGGTGATAAATTTAGATATAAAAAAGAGTTGTTTGGAGATGATATGAGTTTGTTGAATAAGACCATGGCAGAGTTGGATGCTTTATCTTCAATGGAGGAGGCGTTTGCGTATATCGAACGTTTTGATTGGGATGAAGAGAATCCTGCGGTGGAAGATTTTCTAAATTTATTACAAAATCGTTTTTCATGAAAGAGAATACATTTGGAAAATTGTATTTAGTGCCTACGCCAGTTGGAAATCTGGAGGATATGACGTTTCGGGCCATACGGATCTTGAAAGAGGTAGATTTGATTTTGGCAGAAGATACGCGTACGTCCAGTGTTTTGTTGAAGCATTATGAGATAGAAAACAAGTTGATGTCTCATCATAAGTTTAACGAGCATAAAACGGTAGGGAACATTGTGGAGCGATTGAAAGCTGGAGAGACGATTGCGCTTATATCAGATGCAGGAACGCCAGCCATCTCAGATCCTGGATTTCTGTTGGCGAGGGCTTGTGTAGAGGCGAATGTAGAGATTGAATGTCTGCCAGGAGCCACAGCATTTGTACCCGCGTTGGTTGATTCTGGATTGCCCAATGATCGGTTTTGTTTCGAAGGATTTTTACCACAGAAGAAAGGACGTCAGACGCGTCTGCAGGAGTTAGAAAAGGAGGAGCGTAGTGTGATTATCTATGAGTCGCCTTTTCGGTTGGTAAAAACGCTTGGACACTTGATTGAGGTGATGGGAGAGGATCGTAAGGTTTCGGTCACCCGAGAGATTTCCAAGTTGCATGAAGAGACGGTTCGAGGAACATTATCCGAGGTGAAGGCTCATTTTGAGCAACATGAACCGAAGGGAGAAATCGTCATGGTGCTTGGAGGAAAAGAAAAAAAGAAAAAAAATAAATATGATGAATCGGAGGAGGATGAATAAATTTAAAACGACTTTAATTAATTACTAAAATCATAAAAAAAATGAAGAAAGTTTTATTGTGTGGTGCATGTGTTGCACTAGTGATGTCTTCTTGTAATCAAAAGGAGATTGATCGTTTGACCTATCAAAGAGATTCTATTCAACAAGAAAAGAATTTGGTAGAAGAAGAAATGAATAATTATTTGGAGATGATTCAAGAAGTACAATCTAACTTCAGCACAATCAAGAGTGCAGAGTTGGGTATTATTGAAGAGACAGCTGGAGCAGAAGGTGTAAATTCTGACACTAAGGCAAAACTTCAGAAAGATTTCCAAACAATTACAGAGGCTATCCGTGCTAATCGTGAGAAGATCGCTTCTTTGGATTCTGCATTGTCAAAAGCTCAAGGTAATGCTGCTTACTTCCGTGGATTGGTTAGCGGTTTACAAAGAGATTTGAAAGCTAGCGAAGCTAACTTGAAGGAAATGAAGGCTAAATTGGATGCTAAGGATGTTCAAATCGCAAGTTTGGATAGTGCAGTATCTAATTTGAATCGTCTTCAAGATTCTATCAATCAAGTTAACGCTCAACAATTTGCTGCTATGCAACAACAAGATGCTGAGTTGAACACAGCTTACTATTTCATTGGTAACAAGTCAACTATCAAGGAAAAAGGTTTGAGAGCTAAATTGTTAACTTCTGCTAACATCAACACTAGCTATTTCACTAAGATAGATATCCGTGAAGTATCTGAGATCGACCTTGGTTCACCTAAGGCTATCGTGTTGACTTCTCACCCAATCAATTCTTATACACTTCAAAAGAAGTCTGCTGATGATAAGAATCTTGTTTTGAAGATTACTAATTTCAGCGCATTCTGGTCAAATACTCATAAGTTGATCGTACAAGTTAAGTAATTGATGTTACTAATAACATAAAAAAGCCCGACATCATGTCGGGCTTTTTTTTGTCATAATTGATTTTGTTCAACAATAGCTAGCCTTTGAAATACATCAGCGTTTGAAACTATAAAGTGTCGCATAGCAACAAATGCATCCATTATTTGTACGCTGACTTCTGCAGCAGTTTGACTGCGTAGTACAGACGAGAGCATCGCAACACCTTGTTCTGTAAAAGCGTATGGTCATACAGTTGAGTGTCGTAAAATAATCAACCGGTCACAATTTGTGACCGGTTGATCTGTCTCTGTTTCTGTTAGTTGAAATCTAAAATATTATAACTCAATGTACTCTTTTGGTTTGAAGTTGTCCTCCATGCACCATACATACGCTTTGCCATGTTGCATACGGAACACTTTCAGGAAGTTGAAGAAAGCTTCATCGCCTTGCTGCGCTCTCCATGGTTGAAGGAACTTGCGAGAAGGATGGTTGACGATCTCCTCTTTTATTGCACGATCTTCCACCAAGTCAAATTTTCCTTCTACTCGTATTTGATATTTGCCACAAGCAAAACAGACTTCCGAACGAGGGTCGGCTATTAACTGACGGTAGAAATCTTTTGTTACACCTGTGTGGAACACAATACCATTCTCATCTGCTTTGAACATCAATATGCCTCGTACACGTGGTTGACCATTGTCGTTGGTAGCTACGTACATCACTGGATGTTCGTTCATCAATTTAAAAAGTTCTTCTTTTGTCATATCTTTTGTTTTTTAGTTGTTGTTACTTATAATGCTGTAATCCAAAAGCAGATGGCACTGATCAATGACAAGGGTGTCATGATATATTTTTCTTTTTTGCTTTTGGAAATAAAGTTCATCAGGGTGTTAATCGAAAGATATACAGCCATGACGATACCTATTATCTTTGTTGTTTGAGCAGAAAACCATAAGGGTAGGTAGCCACCCAGTTGTAAGAGAATGACGACAAAGAATAGCTGTAGGAGTAATTGCGAGATTAAAATGATTCTTAGACGGGGAGGAAACACTTTGTGTTGTCCGCCCATGGTTAATTCTCCTAGCGGTAATCCACAGATAATTAGTATGGATAAAACAATTACGATAGAAAAGGCAATTGTTCCGATAATAGCTGCCATAATATTGTTTCGATTTTAGGTGAGTCCTGTAGGTTCACCGGTTTATATTGCAAAAATATAAACAATTTCATCAAAAATCAATATATTTTAGTTCGTTTTTGTATATGAAATGCACGAAAAATGCTGCATGATTTTAAGGTGGTTTCTATAAATTCACCTTTAAAAAGAGTATGAATTGTGGGGTGATAAACGTTTCGTTGCTGTTTGATTGCTTTGGGTCTCTTTTAATTCACGAATTTTGAAGAGTGGTTATTTGACTATAAATAAGAGCGCTTTCATTGAAAAATATTTTCCTGTTTTTTGTTTTTTATTTCCTTTGAATCGTGCGATATAAGTGTGTATAAGAATTATTATAGAGAACCATGAGTTTAATTATTAAAATTATGAAAATATGAAACGAATTATTTTTTTCACGATAGCTGTATTTATCGGGGTGATAATGCTTGCGCAGACCAAGATGAATCTTCATCTTATTGGGGATGTTGTTGAGTCGATCAAGGTGTCTGATATTGACACTATTCGCTTCTCCAATGGAAACATCATAGTGGAAGGTGTCAAAAACCAGGTCTATTCCATTGCTGATGTCGATAGTGTGACATTTTCTTTTGAAAATTCTCCGGTGATGGGAACTGACACTGTGTTTGTTGTGTATGATGGCGCTAGTGCAAGGGTAATTAATCCGTATGATAATGTTTCAGAGAGTATCTCTGGTGCAGATGTGACACTTATTTCTGATGCAGGTAAGAAGGGAATAGTGTATTGTTTGTCTGGTACATCTTCGGAGGGTTCATTTAATTTCACACCAGACAGGGCATATACTTTAGTGCTTGATAATCTGAAATTAGGTAGTTCTAATGCTCCTATGGTTCTTAATCAAGGATTGGATGGAGAATCTTACTCAGCAACGGTTCATTTGAGAGGTTCTTCTTATTTATACGATGGAGAAGCGAATGATATGAAAGCTGCACTTTGCTCGAAGTCAAAATTGAAAATCAGTTATGATAGTACGTCAGTTTCGAGTGGAAGCCTTACCATTACAGGAAACAAAAAACATGCGCTTAACTCATCTAAACGTGTAGAGTTGTATAGTGGCAATCTGACCATCGATGGTGCGGTTAATGATGGTATTAATGCCGATGGGTTGGAGATATACAATGGAGAACTCTCTATTTCTCATACAGACGGTGACGGTGTCGATTGTAGTGAGGTAATCCAAATCTTTGATGGAACGGTGTTGGTTAATGTAGGTGCGGATGATAAGAAAGGATTGAAGTGTGATAGTGTGATTGAGATTAATGGTGGAACAACGACTGTTGAAGTGACTGGTGCCGGGGCTAAGGCAATCAAAAGCGGTTTGAAGACAACCATCTCGGCAGGAACTGTTGTGACGTACTTAAATGGTATGGAAGCATTCTATGATCCGACGTCTGCTGATTATAGTTACAATGCGGCTATAAAATCGGACAGTGTTATAGAATTGAAGGAGACAGGTAATCTTATCATTGAAGGTGCAGGTATTGCTGCAAGAGGACTTTCTTCTGACGGAACTGTGATCATCAATGGGGGAGTGCTGGATTTGAATCTTACAGGAACTTATAGTATTGAATCCTCGGATACGACATCTGTCTTTGGAATCAAAGCAGAAACCTCCGTCAAAGTGTTGAATGGAAAGGTTGAAATGGATATTGCCAGCAATGCTAATATTGCGAAAGGTATCAAGGCGGATTCTATTTACGTAAAGGGTGGTGAAATAGACATCACTAATAATGGTGGATATTGGTATACTTTAAAAACTACGACAAGTTCGGAAGGAGGCGGATTTGGCAGATCGTCATCAACTCAAACAGCTAATTCATCCACACCGAAGTGTATAAGAGGAGAAAGCTTGGTGAACATCACAGGTGGAACACTGAATCTGACTTGTGCACATGGAAAAGGTATCACTTCAGACAAGTCCGTTGTCATCGGTGAAAAAGAGGGTTCAGATGCTGATTTGTCTCTGACAATTGTGGCTGGAACATCATCTGATGAAACATATGATAAAGGTGGTGAAAATTCACGTACAAAATATTGTTGCGGACCCAAAGCTATAAATTGTGATAAAACAGTTGAAATCAATAGTGGTACCATTACAGCGAAGGTGTTTGACACAGGTATAAAAGGAGCGGACGTGACTGTCAACGGTGGTATTATCACTGTTGATGCGAAGTATGATCAAGGCATTCATGGCATTAATACGCTCACTATAAATGAGGGTGATATCTATGTTAGTGATTCATACGAAGCATTTGAAGCCGTTACTCTTACAATGAATGGCGGTGTCACTTCTATTTATGCATCTAATGATGGTTGGAACGCATCTTGTTCGTCATCCGGAACTGGCACTCCACATATTTATGTAAAGGGTGGATATCATTACTTGAATGTGGGAAGTGGAGATACCGATTGTCTGGATAGCAATGGTGGTATGACATTTAGTGGAGGTGTTTTGCTTGTAGAAGGAGGAAGTACACTCGATGGAGGTGATGGTAACTATAGCTTTACTTATACAGGTGGTAAACTAATGTTGTTCGGGTCGGGTGTTGAGAATTCTCCATCTGGTGCAACTACGACATCAGGTTCTGCAGGATCGTCTAACAAATTATATACAGCGGCTTCTAATGGAACGGTATTATCTGCGTTTACGACTACGAAATCTTCAACGAATCTATACTATCTGTATAATTCATCTGTGTCGTTAACATCAGATGGAACGATTTCTAATCCGACTAAAACGATAAACTTCCGATGGACGAATGATTCCGTGCTCACTTATATTGAAGGAGGAACTATCTCAGGTGGGTCTGCTTTAGGTGAGGCTACTTCGTCAGGCGGTCCTGGTGGTGGTCCTGGTGGTGGAGGACCTGGTGGTGGAAGAAGTTGGTAATCCGTACTTGATGACAACTATGGCTGTTGTGTTCTGAAGATTTTGAAAACCATAATAGAAGCAATCGGGGCTATTCCATTGTATGGATGGTCCCGATTGTCGTATTCCTAACTCGTTATTAATTCTTCTTTGTTTTAGCTTTTTGTTGTGGGTCTTCAATCTTTACTGTTCGTCCGTATGTATAGCTATAACGTTCACTTTCGACGATGGAGCAGACCATTTGTTTTAAATCATTCATGAAGGCACTGGTTGCGTAGGTGTTCTTCTCTATCATGCGTAATTTCTTTTCCCATTGACCTGTCAGTTCTGCCGATTTGAGCAGTTCGTTTTGTATGGTGCCGATCAGACTGATCCCTGTATCCGTTGCTTCTATGCTTTTCCCTTTTTTACGCATATAGTTGCGTTTGTATAGGGTTTCGATGATGTTGGCGCGTGTGGATGGACGACCGATACCATTCTCTTTCAGAAGGTCTCTTAGCTCTTCGTCGTCAATCTGTTTTCCTGCTGTTTCCATGGCACGAAGCAGTGTTGCTTCGGTATAGGGTTTCGGCGGCGTTGTCTCTTTCTCTGTCAGATCTGGTGTATGCGGACCTTGTTCCCCGACGGTGAAGAGAGGAAGAGTCTTTTCCTCATCCTCTTTTGCATCCTCGTCCTTGATGTCTTTTTCATAAACGGCACGCCAACCGGGAACTAATATCTGTTTTCCATTGACTTTGAATTCAATGTCTTTAACAGTACCTAATACGGTGGTGGTGGATGTTTCGCAGACGGGATAGAAATTGGCGATGAAGCGTTTTGCGATCAGATCGAATACTTTCTGTTCGTCAGCTGCCAGATTGACGGGATTGATACCCGTAGGGATGATAGCATGGTGGTCGGTCACCTTGGAGTTGTCGAATACCTTTTTGCTTTTAGGTATCTTTGTTTTCAATACGGGTTCGGTCAGCGCGGCATAGCTCTTTAAGCCTTGCATGATTGGACCGATCTTAGGATAGATGTCATCGCTGAGAAATGTGGTATCAACACGAGGGTAGGTGGTGACCTTCTTTTCGTAGAGAGATTGGATCAGTTTCAGTGTATCATCTGCCGAAAAGCCATATTTCTTATTACATTCGACCTGAAGGGATGTTAGATCAAATAGGCGAGGAGCAAATTCTTTTCCTTCTTTAGCCGTTACATCCGTTACGGTGAACAGATCATTTCTGACTGTTTCCAGAAAATTCAATCCCTCTTCTTTGGAGGTGAATTTTCCTTTTGTGGCAGAGAAGGTGGTATCTCGGTAAACTGTTTTCAGTTCCCAGTATTTCTCAGGCTTGAAATTGACGATTTCGAAGTGCCGTTTCACCACCAGTGCGAGTGTTGGTGTTTGCACTCTACCGATGGAGAGTACCTGTTTGTTGTTGCCGAACCGGAGGGTGTAAAGACGGGTTGCATTCATGCCCAAGAGCCAGTCACCAATGGCGCGCATAGCTCCAGCTTCGTATAATTTATCGTAATCGGATTGCGGACGAAGATTCTGGAATCCCTCTTTCAGGGCTTCTTCAGTCAGAGAGGAGGTCCACAGACGTTTGACTGGACATTTGCATTCCGCTTTTTGCATTACCCAGCGTTGAATGAGTTCACCTTCCTGGCCGGCATCCCCGCAGTTGATTACTTCGTCAGCATTTTTAATCAATTCTTCTATGATATGGAACTGTTTGATTGAACCATCGTTTTCAATCAGTTTGATTCCAAAACGTTGTGGAATCAGAGGCAGATCGGCAATCGACCATCTTTTCCAGTTAGGGTTATATTCGTGTGGTTCTTTTAGCGTACAAAGATGACCGAATACCCAAGTGACTTGGTATCCGTTGCCTTCAATGTATCCATCCCTTTTGTTTCGTGCGCCCAATAATGTAGCTATTTCTCTTGCCACACTGGGCTTCTCCGCAATGCAAACAATCATCTTTCCTAATTTTTATTTTGAGTGGATACAAATTTATAATTTTTTTTGGAGCGAATCAAGAAGATTATTTTTTTGCCGATGAATGATAAAGGATAAAATATAGTATGATTACATAATGGATGATAGGTTCACTTCTATCGTGTTTGAAATCTTTTTTTCGCCTTCGAATGTGATCGTAATGGTGAAAATGTGATGGTTGGAATTTGTTGGTATAGGTAGCCATATACCGTTGCTTCCATGATACCAAAGGCTTTTTTCTCCGTTTGAAAAATTAGCAAAAGCTTTGTTTGTATAAACTAAATGTTCTTCTCCATAAGGATATCCGTTCAAAACAAAAACACCCCATGTTCCAACTTCTATTGTGGCAATGTCAATCAATTCACTTCCGGCAGGGTGCATAGAATCAAAATCATGATCAGACACAATTGATATATTTTTTACGGGATATGCTACAGCTGGGTTAAAATACCCACTTGTCCCATACCATCCAGTGTCATGATTTAGATTTGAAATAGAATCGAATAACACATGTGCAGGTTCTGGATTTTCCAGTACTTCTCCAGAGTATGCTTTTTCTCCACTTATTAAAAAGGCTAATTTTAATGCATTATATTCAGCATAATAATAATCCGAATTTTGATTTAAAATCTCTAAAGAATCAGGGATAATATAGCAATTAATTAAATGATTGGATTTCCATGAGGGTTCCGGCAACGATTGAGGATCTTCTTTGCATGAAAAAAAAGAAAGCATCAATATAGAAATAACTATAAAATTTTTCATGATTGTAATGGCTTTGTTAGCATTTATAGTCAGCATATTCTACCACATTTGTCAGAAACTCTTTGAAAGAACATGCAGGAACTTTGGGACCTTTTGATTTTATTTCAAATCTGGCTGTCTGTTTGTTCCATTTCAGGGTCATGTCAACACAATTCAATGACTGGTATATGTCATACATTCTTTTTACATCTATAATACATAAAAGAATATCTGAATAGAAGGCTTCACCCCCATTGTTGTGGGAATTGTAGGAAGAAACAATCTTTTGAAATTTTTCTTGTTGCTCGGCAGATAGTTCATCAAATTTACCTTCCGCAGCCCAAAGAAGTGTGTTGTTATCAACTTCTTTTGCTATGTATTGTAAACAATGTAAAGTAAAAGCGTTTTTTATATTTCCAGTTGATTTAAATGTCAACCCATTTACATCATTGGGAACAGAGCCCAAGGGAAGTACGCTAAGTTTTACATTCATGTCGGTACCTACCTTCGGAATTATAAATTTTAGTTGGAATGAGTAATCGCTGGGTTTCCCTAAGTAATAGTCGGTGAAAGATTTAAGACCAAATCCTTCTGGCATAATATCCAAAATATTTCTATTGGAATCCGATATGCCATAATCATCGCAATTAAACTCTTCGTATTTAATGTATGTGTATTGTCCATTGGCATCCTTGAATGCTGCCGCTTTAGCTTCACAGCCACATCCGCAGGTAGGCCATCCTCCATGAGTCTCTACATAACCGTTGGGTAGGTCGTATTTGATATTCCCATATTCAAATTTTTTACCATTCTCGTCGATATCTGTTCCTTCACTTTTCCATGCATTGTAGCATCTTGACACCATATTGAATAGATTTTCCTTCATCGTTTGTGCATTGACGATTGTGGTCATCCCTAATCCTAAAAATAATAAAATTGTACTCTTTTTTCTCATCATTTAAGCCATTTTTAGCGATTTTAACTGTAACAAATTTATTTATTTTCTTCTCTATTCGCAATTTTTTTCAAGTGTATGATGTGATGAAAGTGTCTAATTATGAAAAATTTACATTTTTTTATATTTGTTTATTGTTGTAAAAAAAACTTCTACATGCCCTATAAAAAGTGGGGTTGCGGTCAATTTTACCTCTTGTTTTTGGTTGTTTGGTAATTGATAATAATCAAGAATTGAGTCGAAGCTGTATTTTATTTACAATAAATCTATCATTTTAATTGGCTTTTATTATCTTTGGAGGGTCGTTTTTGAATGCAACATTTCATCAATTGATGTAATGTTTATTGGTTATTGATGAACTTTTTTTAGGTAATTCTGTCATAAAATACCCATATGGAACAAATTGGATTAACTATAAGTCCATTGTCGGATACTACATGTGCAATAAAAAAGTATTCTGGTTCAGATGCTTTAATAGAAATACCGTCTTTCATTGAGAAGGATGGTAAGTCTTATAAAGTGGTGAAGATTGGTGAATATGCTTTTGCCAAGGAGAAGAAGATTCAGAAGGTGGTGTTGCCTGATACAGTAGAAAGCATTGGTGATTATGCTTTTTCAGAATCCTCCTTGACTGAGATTGTGATACCCGCATCAGTGAAGTTGATCAGACGGTATGCATTTGATGATTGTTTTCAATTGACGAAGGTGACTCTATCTGACGGGTTGGAGACATTGGATATGTTGGCATTCTCAGGTTCTTCAAGTTTGAAAAGTATCTCCATACCAGAAGGTGTAAAAGTGATACAGAAAGAAACGTTCAATAAATGTACGTCATTGGAGGAGGTGCATCTGCCTTCCACTGTTAGACGGATTGAGAAAAATGCCTTTATTCAGTGTAATAATTTAAGTAAGATTAATCTTGATAAGGTTTCTTATATTGACGATAGTGCGTTCATTTCCACACCGTTATACGGAATATGTAGAAGATATGAAATCTTGAGTGACGACACTTGTGCAGTTGCTAAGTATGGTGATTTGAAGGTGGTTGAGATTCCTGCGACGGTGGAAATTGATGACGCTACATATAAGGTTGTAAAAATCAATCGCTTTTCATTGTATTCAGGAAATTTTGAAAAAGTAATATTGCCGGATACGATAGAGGTGGTTGAAAAGCAGGCTTTCCAGAACTGTCAAGAGTTGAAGGAGCTTGTTCTGTCTAAAGGATTGAAGGAAATTGGTGATGAGGCTTTTCATTCTTGTATCAGTTTGGAGAGTGTAGAGATTCCTGAATCAGTTGAGAGAATAGGAAATTATGCATTTGAGTCGTGTGAAAACCTCGTTAAGGTGACGATTCCTGATAATACGGAATTAGGAGAGTCTGTCTTTGAAGGATGCACTAAATTAGAGGCTGCGAAAGCGGAAGAGGCTGCGAAAGAAGCTGAGACTGTGAGTGCGGAACCTACGGAGAACAGTTCCTCTCATGCGGAGGGAACTGAAGCATCCTCAGAGAGTGCAAACAAAGATGACTCATCGAATCTTCAGTTGATGAACGATGTTCAGCAAGCGTTTGAATTAAATGATCGAGATAGAGTGTTCATCTTGCTTGATGTTAAAAAGACATATATGCGAGAAGGTCATGGTTTGCCAGGGGAGAGTATTATTCTGTTCCGTGACTATGAGGCAGCCAAAACATTTATTGATGAGAATGGTCTTGATCGTTTCGACTGTGCTTATCCTATTGGATCATTAGAGAAAAAGGACAAGCTGACAAATATAAAAAACATGATGATGATCGCCAGTACGATGGGTATCAAATATGCTATGCTTGATGGCACTTCATTTTTTGATATCGATTGGTTCCTGAAAAGTATTGGCGTGGTAGATAAAAGGTCGTTCAGTGTGCGACTGACATCCAGCGAATCGGAGAATATTCCAGACATGCTAAATAAATCGTCTATGCCTATCCGTTTCAATCCAGTGGATGTTTACGAGTATAGCAATCCGTTTGTTATCTCTGATAATAGAAGGGAAGAATTGAACAAGGCTATTTTCAGTCCTGATGGTACGACGCAAAATGAAGTGATAGAGAGTCTTCTAAAGAACACCATTCATGAGAATTGCTTTTCTCAGATGTTGATGAGATCGAAATATATTCCGATGGCAATGCAAAAGAATGATGTGAATATGATAGACTATTTTTCTAAGATACAGCGCATATATGCATCAGTTATTGTCTCTCAATTAGAGAAGCAAGGTTTCATGTATGTGTTGTGCGATAAGAAAACACAAAAGGTTTTTGTTCGTGAATCTCCTATGGGTGATAAAAAGACGTTCTTTTACGTAGCCTATACAGATTTGTTTAAAGGAACAGGACCATGTGATTATACCCAAATTAAGAATCTTGACGAACTCCGAGATATTATAGAACAATGTCAGGTAGATAGCCTTGTGGTGACTGACGGTCCGAGTGTAAATGCCTATATCGATATTGATGATGTAGCTTTATTACGTTAGTCATCCATTGGCTATGGAAGAGATGAGTCTCTTCAGTAAAGAACAAGTTCCAAAGTTTTCCTGTCTTTGGAACTTGTTTTGTTTTTATCTGGTCTGAGATGTGGTCATTACATCTTGGAGATTTTACTTTGACAGCATGTTTTGAATCGAGTCTTCTATATGGGTCAAAACCTCTTTAGCTCGTTTTAGTGTTATGGTGTCGGTTTCTCCTGATGGTTTAATGGCATACGTATAGACCCATGTTCCGGTCATCATAGGACGTGTGGGTTGTTCTGTTATGGGTTCCTGAAGATCAATAGTTCCGTTTAGCAGGCTATCGAGGAGGGCAACATCGGTTGAATCAAAATGATGTTTGGTAAAAGAGAATGCCAAGGAGGTGTCTTGGAAGTTCCTTCGATAAAGAAGGCAAAAGAGAGAATCGTTTTTCGCTTGAAGTGTGAACGCAATGTTTCCTCCTCCTTCACGAGTAAAGGAGATGAGTTCATAACGTGCAGAATCACCTTGTATGGGGGCTTGACTGCATTGTGATGTCATGTTCTGAGGTGTCTCTGTTTGTTGTACGGCTTTGGGCTGACAACTGCCGAGAAGAACGGCGGAGAGGAAAAAAGGAAACCATGCAAGTTTTTTCATGGACATTGTGTTTTTATAGGAGAGAAAAAAAGCCCGATAGCGTGATGACTATCGAGCTTTTCGTTTGTGTTACTTATATCATTTCGATGCTGCGTTGGATGAATTGATTCAGCGCTTCACCTTTTAGTAGATTATTGGAAAGCAATGTCAAATCGACTAATTGTTTAACCTCTTTGCTGTTTTTAGCGAAGTCGTTCAATATATCTTGCTTCTCTTTCTTGTTGGAAGATAGCTCGTCGTCGATTTTCTTGATTTCGTCTTTGATTGCTTCAGCCAAGTCTGATTCATTCTTGTCACCTTTCAACTCAGTACGTTTTTTATCCAGTTCAGCTATCTTGTTAAGAATAGGAGTTACCTTTTCGTTGCAAGCCTCGTTTTCGTTCTTTAAGATACGTTGAACAAGAGGGTGGGCTGTGTTGATTACCATATTGAAGGAGTCAGGCATTTCACCATAGAAGTTCATGCCAGATTGAGTGGCAGCCATCTCTTTCATACGACGCATGAATTCATTCTGTGTGATGAATGCAGGTTGACTGTTGGCAGAAAGATTTTCGAAAGTGACGATGAAGTTGCTTTTGCTGTTGTTAGGCAAAAGTGAACTGAATACCTGCGTAAGAGCGTCTTGGTCGTCAGCCGATAATTCTACTTTCTTGGTTTCTTCCTTTTGAATTAGTTTGTCGATAACATCAGAATCTACGCGGACAAAACGACTCTTGCCTTCGCTTTTATGTTCCAGTTTGCTGATGAAATGAACATCCAATTGACCGTCGAGCATCAATACATCATATCCTTTTCCTTTTGCAGCATTGATATAGGTGTATTGCTCCTCTTTATTGGTAGCATACAGATAGATAAGATTCTTGTCTTTGTCTGTCTGATTTGCTTCGATCAATGTCTTGTATTCCTCGAGTGTGAAATATTTACCATCTACGTTTTTCAACAGAACGAACTTCTCTGCTTTCTCGGCGAATTTTTCATCTGTCAGGATACCATATTCAATGAATACCTTTAAATCGTCCCATTTCTCTTCGAAATCAGCACGTTGTTGGTTGAAGATTTCCTGTAAACGGTCTGCTACTTTCTTGGTGATATGATTAGATATCTTCTTTACATTGCTATCACTTTGCAAATAGCTTCTGGAAACGTTCAATGGAATATCTGGAGAGTCGATCACACCGTGAAGCAGTGTCAAGAATTCAGGTACGATGCCTTCAACCGAATCGGTGACGAATACTTGATTGCAGTAGAGCTGAATCTTGTTTTTCTGTATTTCGATGTTGTTTTTAATCTTAGGGAAATAGAGAATACCTGTCAGGTTGAATGGATAATCAACATTTAGATGGATGTTGAATAATGGGTCATCAGCCATAGGGTAGAGTTCGTGGTAGAAGTTTTTGTAATCTTCTTCTTTTAACTCTGAAGGTTTACGAGTCCATGCAGGGTTCGTATTGTTGATGACATTATCCTCTTCGGTCTCAATCTGTTTTCCATCTTTCCAATCTTTCTTTTTACCGAATGCAACTGGAATAGCTAAGAATTTACAATATTTATTTAGAAGTTCATTGATCTTATAGTCCTCAAGGAACTCTTTATTCTCGTCTTCTATATAGAGCACGATATCTGTTCCACGGTCAGCCTTTTCAATTTCCTCGATGGAATATTCTGGACTACCGTCGCAGCTCCATTTAACAGCTTTGGCACCTTCTCTAAAGGATTTTGTGATGATCTCTACTTTTTTAGAAACCATGAAGGAAGAGTAGAAACCTAATCCAAAGTGTCCGATGATGGCATTTGCATCATTCTTATATTTTTCAAGAAAATCGTTTGCACCAGAAAAGGCTATTTGGTTGATGTATTTATCAATCTCTTCCTCGGTCATTCCGATACCATGGTCGGAGATGGTAAGAGTGCCCGCCTCTTTGTCTGCTTTAATCTGGACGGTAAGATTTCCCAGTTCACCTTTAAATTCACCCACAGAAGCTAAAGTTTTCAACTTTTGTGTGGCATCTACTGCATTAGAAACTAATTCGCGAAGAAAAATTTCGTGGTCGCTGTAAAGAAATTTTTTGATGACGGGGAAAATATTGTCTGTCGTTACCCCAATGTTACCTTTTTGCATATCTTATATGAATCTTTAGTTATACATAATATGATAGGTGTGATTCACCCGTAAAGAGTTCTTTCAAAGAATATGCCACACTCTTTTTCGTGTCAATTTGTCAGTTGTTTTGACGCTGATTCTGACAAACTGGATGTTTGCAGAAAGGATATAAGTCACATTGGAGGCAATGAGGGTTTCGAGCGGTGCAGGTGTATCTTCCATGTAGTAGCAACCAATGATGAGCTTTGGACAGTAGGTTTTCTGGGATATGTTTACGTAAGGTCATTTCACTCTCGTGAGGATTCTTTGCGTTAATGGTCAGTCCTAGTCGGTTGGCTACACGAAACACATGTGTATCGACAGGCATAGCAGGTTGATGAAAGGCTACAGCGCAGACTACGTTGGCTGTTTTTCTTCCGACGCCGGGCAAGGTTTGCAGTTTCTCAAAATCGTCGGGAACAGTTCCGTCGAAGTCGGTCATCAGTTTACGAGACATCTCCAAAAGATGTTGAGCCTTGGCATTGGGATATGAGATGCTTTTGATATAGGAGAGGATTTCATCGAAGGAACTTAGTGACATCTCCTTTGGGGTAGGGAACCTACGAAATAAGGCAGGTGTCACCATGTTGACTCTCTTATCGGTACATTGAGCAGATAGCATGACAGCGACGATGCACTCAAACGGGTTGCTGAAGAGAAGCTCGCTTTCTGCCTCGGGACGGTTTTCTTGAAACCAATCGAGTATGGCTGCATATCGTTCCTTTTGTGTCATGGGTTCTATTTGTAAGAACAATCCAAAACCTTATATAAACTGTCTTTGTAATCTAAACCAATACGAACGCTATAATGAGAATCATCTATTTCTCTATTCGGTATAAAGAGTCTTCTACTTCCATTTATACTCAATAGATTACATTATGACATGTCTCATCAAATTTTACCCAATCTACCTCAATTACAAAATCTATTTCAGCTTATAATCTTCTTTTTAGAAAGGAAGATCGCTTGATGAATCTGCTGGTTGAGAAGAAGCATCAAAAGGATCTGGCGTCTTCATGTTGTTTGGCATAGGTGATGGTGCATCGATAGGAGCTTGTTGAGGTGCTTGTGCAGATGTGTTTTGAGGACTCATCACACGCCATGCACGGATGTTGCTGAACCAACGGCCATTCCATTCTCTGGCATCAATATCTACACTGACGGTATATTCTTGACCTTCTTGAATAGCAAATTTATCAATGTTTTCACCAAACACATTAAAAACCATTTTGCGGCTGTATTGAGAGCCTGGTTCGTAGTATTCAATCACATAATCTTGAGATTTCCATGGTCCTTTTGCACTTTCTCCTTGTTGTAAAGGACAAACGACTATGATTTTACCTGTTACGTCCATTTTATCTTTCTGTTTTTTATTTAGATGGTGAATTGCTAGAACTCACCTTAATTTTTTACAAAGGTAAAATGTTGCTTTGGATGATGCAAAAAAACTTATCAACAAAAAAAGATGAAGAATTCGACTTAACTTTCTTGCTGTCTGGTTGTTTTTTGTTTAAGTATAATGTATCTTTGCGGAGTTTTGAAAAAAAAGTTTTTATGAAAAAAGTGATATTGTCTATGGCATTTGCCTTTGCGGTAGGTAGTGCATGGACTCAGCAGATGATAGCTGATTCAGTTCAGGTGGATAACAAACCAGTGGTTAATAATCAGCAATCACCCTCATCAATTGAATTAAATACCAAGGCGGTAAAGTTTGTTCCTTATGGATTTATACGGAATGATTTTTATTATGATTCGCGAGAAAATTTCGAAACCGCTTCAGGTCTATTTTATATTATCCCTAAGGATAAAGAATTGAATGCTTTTGGAGAAGACATCAATCAGATTGCCTCTTCTCGCTTTCTAAGTATTGCTACCCGTTTGGGATTAAAGGTATATGCGCAGAAACCTATTTTAGGTGCTGAGTTGATGGCACAGGTGGAAACCGATTTTGCTGGATTCTCGACGAACACCACTATGTTCCGTATTCGTCAGGCATACATGAGAATGTCATGGAAGAAATGGGACTTGACTCTTGGTCAGACGTGGCACCCAATGTTTGGTGAGGTGGTACCCGAGATTCAGAGCTTGGCGACTGGTAGTCCGTTCCAACCCTTCAATCGTAGTCCGCAACTGCGTCTTGATTGGAAGTTATCACAAACTGTTCGTGTTTATTTAGCAGCTTTATATCAGTTGCAATATACGTCATGGGGACCAGAAGGTGGAAGCACCGTTTATCAAAATCATGGTAAGGTGCCAGAGCTCTATTTCGGCTTGGATTGGAAAAAGAATGGTTGGATAGTCGGAGCAGGAGCTGATCTGTTGCATATCCATCCTCGTGAGGTTGTTGAAGTGAAGGTGAATGCTGATTCCTCTTATCGTCACACAGTGGATGAGAAATTGACATCTCTTTCATTGACAGCTTTCATGAAATATACAACACCGAATAAGAAGTTCTCTGTTAGAGCAAAGACTATGTATGGCGAGAATATGTCACATCTGTTATTGTTGAGTGGATATGGTGTGTCAAAGATCCTTCCTGATGGCTCATTCGAATATACCAATATACGTAATTCAACATCATGGATGAATATCGTGTATGGTGACAAATGGCAAGTGGGCTTCTTTGCGGGATTCATGAAGAATCTAGGTTCTGATGATAAACTTTATTCACCTGAGACTACGTATATCTTTGGTTATAATAATTTGGATAAGGTCTTCCGTCTTTCTCCTATGTTATGTTATAATCTAAAACGTTGGACATTCGGTGTGGAGTATGAGATGACTTCCGCTTTTTATGGTGATTTGAATCTGAACTCAGGTAAAGTGGAGAATACACATCAAGTGACGAATCATAGAGCTGTTGCTGTGATGATGTTTAATTTCTAAAAGGATTCATGTTCGGCTATAGAGAAAAAATCGGTAGAGTCGAATGGTTTATGACGAACCGTGAAGACGGTTATAGTAGGAAGGCTTATCAGTCATTGAATCTTGGATTATATTCGGGCGATGACGAATCGTCTGTTCTGAGAAATAGAGAAGCATTGTCTCAATGTCTGGGAATTGCCTCATCTCATTTAATTATTCCGAAGGAGGTACATGAGACCCACTGGATGTGGGTCGAAACGAAGCATACACGTCTGTCTGTTGCAGAGAGAGAACAACTCTTTGTCTGTGATGCATTGCTGACCAAGGAGCCAGGCATCTGTATTGGCGTAACAACAGCCGATTGTGTTCCCATCTTACTTTATGATGACTCGCAACGTGTGGTGGCAGCTGTGCATGCAGGATGGAAAGGTGTGGTGAAGGAAATCCTCCCAAAGGTTGTGGAGGAGATTGCCTTCCAGATGGCTATTATGCCTGAACAGCTGAATATGCGAGTGAATGCTTGTATCTCAGCTGCTTGTTTTGAAGTGGGTGAGGAGGTTGCAAAGCTATTTGAAAAAGAGGGGTTGGATCATGAGATAGTTATGCGATCCTCCAATTATGTCAAGCCTCATATTGATTTACGTAAAGCGATAAAACAACAAGCAGAAGCTTGCGGTGTGAAATGTGATAAAATTATTATATCAAACGAATGTACGTATGATGACGATCGCTATTTTTCCGCAAGACGTGATGGATTTGCGTCGGGAAGAATGGTCTCGGGTATTATGTTACATCCTTAAGCCATAAATATTGATTGTATGAAGACGAATCGGTTAATGCAAATGATAGGGTGTGTATGTGTATCGCTCATCCTGTGTTCATGTCAAAAGAAAACAGAGAGATCTTTGCCCATCGAACAAAAGAACGGAGCAGTAATCACAAGGTATGACGAGGGATACTATCAGATGAAAGGTGAAATCTATGGAACGTATTATTCGATTATCTATGGTGCGGATAGCGTATGTGTGGAGAGTGACAAGTTGGATAGTGTCTTTGCGTTAATAGACAACTCCCTTTCGACGTTTGTTCCAACCTCGGTTATATCGAGGGTGAATCAAAACGATTCAACGGTGAAGTTGGATGAGTTTTTTGTGACAGTATTCCGTAAGGGACAATATATTTCAACGGTGACAGATGGTGCATTTGATATGACGGTTGCTCCGTTGGTTAACTGCTGGGGGTTTGGTTTTAAGAAAAGTGACCAGGTGACACCTCAGATGATTGATTCAATAAAACAATATGTGGGTTATCAGAAGGTTCGTTTGGAAGGTAATAAGATAGTAAAAGACAATCCTAATACCATGTTGGATGCTTCGGCAATTGCAAAGGGATTCTCGTGTGATGTGGTGGCTAATTATTTAGCTTCTTTGCAGATAAAGAATTATATGGTGGAGATTGGTGGTGAGATTGTGACCGCAGGGAAGAACTCCCACGGAGAGACTTGGAATATAGGTATCACGCAGCCTACAGAGACGAATGGTATTGAGTCACCAGATTTGCAGACCGTCGTAAGTCTCTCGGGTGTGGGATTGGCTACTTCAGGAAACTATCGTCAGTTCTATTATAAAGATGGTAAACGTTATTCGCATACGATTGATCCTCATACAGGCTTTCCTGCCGAACGGAATCTGTTAAGCGCAACAGTGATTGCCCCAGATTGTATGACGGCAGATGCTTTTGCCACCTCTTTTATGGTGATGGGATTGGATAGTGCCTATGCATTTGCTTCGCAACAGAATGACTTGGCTGCCTATTTTATTTATTCAGATGATCAAGATCAGTTGCAGGTAAAATACACGGATTCTTTCAGACAATATTTGAAATTTACGGAAAACGAGTAGAGTTAAGCCGTAAGAGTTAAAATAATTTTATCTTTGTAGGAGATATTTGTTCGGAATGATGGTGAATCCTGTAAATTCACCGCAAGAACAAAGATTCCACGAAATGAATTTATAGAACCCAGCTTAATAATGTCAAATGCGTAAGAATAAGTTATTGATCATAGTATTCCTCTTTTCCTTGCTTTTTGTGAGTAGGGTGCAGGAGACTTATTCAATTGAGCATTTAGGCACAATGCCTCTTTCTTCTCATTATGATTTTTATACTGTTCAGAATGGATTAGCACAGAATTCCATAAAAGATATGTATAAAGAGGAGAATGGTTTTTTGTGGGTGGTTTCCAAAGATGGATTGAGTCGTTTTGATGGATATGATTTTAAGAATTATAAGGCAAGTTCGAAAGATCTACAGCGAAGTGTCAGCAATCAATTCTTATCACTGAAGCGTGATGTCTGCGGTTGCTTCTGGATTGTGAATGATATAGGTCAAGTCTTGCGATTTAATCCACAAACGGAACAGTTTTCTTTGTATCCATCGGCTGAGGAGAATAAGGGAGATGATTATTTCTCCACGTTGAAGCTTCAACAGATTGATGCAGGGGAGTTCTGGTTATTGGGATCGAATACTGGTGCTATTCGTTTGATTGTCGATTCTGCTTCGCATGTGAGTCTGCACCATTTCGTACCACAAGCAGCGGAGGTGAATGGTAGTGTCTATTCTGTATTTCTTGATAAAAATAATAAAAGATGGTTGTTGTCTAATGTGGGGGCTTTCTATGTGCAGGGACAAGATAGCGTATTGGCCTCCATGTCGATCTCAGAGTTGAGTGCTTCCATCAATTGTATGGCGGAGTCTTCCAATGAACTGTTGTTTGCCTCTTCGTCGGGTACAGTATATAAATATGAAAAAGTAAAAAAGAGGGTTCTGCCGGTCTCATTGCCAGCCCAACAATCGATTTATGCTTTATATGTTCTGGATGACACATATTGTTGTGCGTTGACGGGAAAGACATTGTATCTGTTTCGTTTGTCGGATGGAATGATTATGAAGGAGATTGCGTTTGGAAACGTACTGGATAGGTATTGGCAGAATCAGCAGGGTGAAATCACTTATACCCTGAAGGGAGAACGCAGTGTATATGTGTTGGATGCACAAACACATACAGTAAAAAAGAATTATCTGATTGACTATGATGATCAGGTGTCGATTGTGGACACTATGGGGGTGGTATGGACTGCTAAAGAAAATACAGGTATAGTAAAGACGGTATATTTCAATGAATCTTTTCAACATGTATCGGCAGAACTAAAAACAATGGATGTGTCGGCTCTCTTTGAGGATGATTCCAAACAGTTATGGGTTGCCTCGAAAGATGGAACGGTCTGCTTATATGATATACACAATAATCGGATAGGTTATTTGAATAAACAAGGCGATGTGCAATCTGCGCCTTCCTTTTTTGCAACGGTCTCAGCCATAGATCAGGATCGGAAGGGTAGAATTTGGATGGCATGTGAGCAGTCAATTATTTATTTGACCCCAACAGCCTCATCAGGTTATCATATTACGCATTGTGTGCCAGATGCTCATGAGTATGAACCGTTGTCTTATGATATCAGTGATATATTGGAAGATTCAAAAGGACATATCTGGTTTGCTTCACGCAATGGAGGACTGCATCTTCTGATGATGGATGGAACGCACTGTTCATTCATTCATAAAGAGAATGTCTGGAAGAATAGTTATCCGCCTACGGTGGAGCAGTCGCACACCTTGATGGAGGATCAACAAGGAAATATATGGTTGGGTTCAAGTGAAGGCTTGACTATTTTTTCATCAGAATTTGAATCGCCAGAAGAGATTCGTTTCCTATTCTATAATACGGAGAACACTAACCTGACCAATAGTTGTATCTATGATATTTTTCAGGATCAGAAGGAAAATATTTGGTTAGCTTCCTACGGGGGAGGTTTGTTCCGACTCTCTCATGATTTTGTGTTGTTTCAAACACCTGAGTTTGAGTCATTCAATCGACAGAATAATCTCTTCCCTTCAGATTTGTTGCTGGATATTCAGGAAGATGAACATAACCATCTGTGGATTTTGACAGAGGAGTCGATTGTGAAGTTCAATGAACAGAACCGATTATTTGAGTCGTTCGGACAGTTTAGAGGATTCCGAACCGATCATTTCTCAGGTAGAAGTCTGGTGCGTCGTTATGCCGGCAGTTTAGTGGCTGGAACGAATGATGGATTTTATACATTCCGACCATCGGATATTGTGACGACCGACTATGCGCCACAGATTGTCTATACCCGTTTTTTGCTTTTTAATAAAGAACAAGATATCCATTCGAAAGAGTCACCGATTCATCAGGATGTTAATTCGTTGACAGAGATTACATTGGAATCTAACCAGTCGTTCTTCTCTGTTGGATATGCCGCATTGGATTATCGTTTTCCAGAACATATTCAGTATGCATATAAATTAGAGCCATTTGAAACAGAGTGGAATTATGTGGGAACACAGCGATTGGCTACCTATACGAATCTGCCGAAGGGTGAGTATCGTTTCATGGTGAAATCGACCAATAGTGAGGGAACATGGTGTGATAATGTTCGAGAGATGAAGATCATAGTCCTTCCGTCTTTTTGGGAGAGTGGTTGGGCCTATCTCATGTATGCGTTGATGGTGGTTGTTCTGTTGGTAATCTGTGCGTTTGTATATCGCTTGCGAACGAGGATGAAGATGGAACAAGAGATTTCAGATTCCAAGTTGCAGTTTTTTACAGATATTTCACATGAGTTACGTACGCCCCTTACGTTAATCAACGCACCGTTGGAGAATGTGTTGGAGAACGGCTCTTTAGGGGAGGAGGAACGCAAACAGTTGGAAGTGGTTCGAACCAATGCCAATCGTATGTTGCGGATGATGAATCAGATATTGGATTTCCGTAAGATTCAAAGTAATAAGATGCAGTTGAAGGTGGAGAAGACGAATCTGGGACAGTTTGTTTCCTCCTGTAGTTCTAATTTCTTGCGTTTGGCTGAGAACCGTAATATTCATTTCTCCATTGATGATCAAACCAATGGAGCTACTTTTTGGGTAGATAAAGATAAATTGGATACAGTGATGTTCAACCTCTTGTCCAATGCATTTAAATTTACACCAGAAGGGAATAAGGTGTCTGTCTTGATTGCTGTGAAAGAAGGGAAGGGTGTGATTCAAGTGGCGGATGAAGGCTGTGGAATGCCTAAGGATAAACTGTCGATTATTTTTGACCGATATACTACATTGCAGGATTATTCACTGACGAAGCAGAGTGGTACAGGAATAGGACTCTCGTTGGTGAAGGAAATCGTAGATATGCACAAGGCTACCATCACAGTTCAGAGTGAAGAGCAGAAAGGTTCGGTATTCACCATTACTTTCCAACCAGGAGTGAACCATTTTGATAAATCGATAGATATTATTGTTGAAGAGTCTCATGAAGAAGAGGAATCCAGATTGCAAGAGGTTGAGAACAAGATGGTGTCAGAAGAGAAGCAGTTGTTGCTGATTGTGGAAGACAATGATCAGATGAGGGAGTTCCTTAAGAGTGTTTTGCAGAAGCAGTTTATGGTGATTGAAGCTTCGAATGGACGATTAGGTTATGAAACAGCATTGCGTGAGATGCCAAGTTTCATTATTACCGATATTATGATGCCGGAGATGGATGGTATCGAGATGACCAGATTGATCCGAAACAATGAACAGGTGTCACACATTCCAATTGTATTGCTTACGGCAAAGACAGATTTACAAAGTAAGATTGAATGTTTGAACATCGGTGCTAACGATTATATCACCAAACCTTTCAGCATGCCTTATTTGGAGGCTAGAATTAATAATATTCTGAAAGAGAGACAACAGTGGCAGGAGAAATATCGAGCAGATTTGATGCATGTATCACCGGTAACTGTTTCAGAACAACAGCCGGATGAACCTTCAGATGATACATTGTTGAATGTGAAGGATGATGAATTAATGCATCAGTTCATTGAATTGATTGAGAAAAATATGGATAATGTGTCATTTTCAGTGGAAGATGCACAGAATGCTTTGAAAGTAAGTCGTTGGCATTTATTGTCGAAGGTGAAATCATTGGTGGGACTGACACCTATGGAGTTTATCAAGGAAACACGTTTGACACATGCCGCAAAATTAATAGAAGAGGGTCAATATTCGATGACACAAGTGTCATATATGATTGGTATGACAGATTCCCGTTATTTCAGTCGTTGTTTTAAACAGAAGTATGGAATGACTCCTACAGAATATAAAGATTCTAAAAAGATATCGTGAAGATCACTCACCATTGAATGAGTAAATTGTACAAATTAATTGATTTTTCAACAAACTAATTTGGGGCGTTTGTGTTTAAATTATATATTTGCTATGTCTATATAAAGATACGTTAATACAAGTCAAGATTTTAATATTGGTTTAGACCGTAAATTTTTTTATAATGATAAACACACGTATGAATTGCAACTATGTTGTTGCATTCCTTTTTGCTATTTTTACTTATTTCACAGGGTCAGCTGCAAATTATCTTACTTTTACAGCAGAAAGTGAGTATGTTAAGGTTTCATATTCATATACTGATAACGAACATATACCTGATATACATTATTCTCAGGACGGAACGAATTGGACAAAGTGGCTTGAACCTATAGCCTTGACAAAAGACGAGAAAATATATATAAAAGGAAATAATCCGGATGGATTCTCTTTTAGCAATAAATTTTTCACAAAATTCTCCATTGATGGTCTAACGCATGTTTCTGGTAGTGTGATGAGTTTGATAGATGGAGAAGGGGAGTCCACCGTTATCCCGAATGACTATTGTTTTTATAGCCTTTTTAAAGATTGTGATATTTCGACAGCACCAGAATTGCCTGCAACGACATTAAAACCCTATTGTTATTGCTCTATGTTTGAAAGCTGTAGCACCTTGAAAACCGCACCTGAATTACCTGCTACAGAGATGGTGCCTAACTGCTATAGATTAATGTTTTGGTCTTGTTCTTTTGCAGAAACACCTAAATTGCCTGCAAAAAAATTGGCTGAATCGTGTTATTCGGCTATGTTTGGAATGTGTATGGAATTGGAAGAAACGCCAGAATTACCTGCAACAGAATTGGCGGATTCTTGTTATAATGGAATGTTTACCCTTTGTTTCAATTTAAAAAAAGTAGGCAATCTGCCAGCGGAAACATTAAAGGCTGGTTGCTATAATGAAATGTTTCAAATGTGTTCTAGTATGAAATACATTAAAGTTGGCTGTCCTAGTTTAGATTATAACGAAACTGACACTGAAGGGGCTACACACAATTGGTTTGGGTATGTGGAAGAAACGGAGGATTGTCTATTTGTCTTCCCTTGTGGTAGCACCTATGACAAGTATGGATACTCGGAGGTTCCAACGGGTTTTACGATTATCAATTCACCACTCGTTGTTTTTCAAAATGCAGATGGAACGGTTTTGAGAACGGACAATATTGCGTGTGGAGAAACACCAAATTACGGAGATACAGATCCTTTCTTGGATGATGAACATCAGTTCGTGAAGTGGGACAAAGAGCTCACGGCTCTTACGGAACCTGATATATATTATTATAGAGCTGAATATGAAAAAGTGGCAGCGCCAGCTCCTGGTAATTGGTTATGTTTCACGGCTAATGATGATGCAGGGGCGTATATTGGGTATCAAAACAAAGGGACTAACAATCCAGACATTCAATATTCAGTAGATGAAGGGAAAACATGGCAAGTGTTACTTCCAGGTGAAAATGTTGTATTGGAAAAGGAAGGAGAAAGAGTCTTTTTCAAAGGATCTAATTCAAAAGGATTTTCTTTTAATGATGATAATTATACCACGTTCATCATAGAAGGAAGTGTTTCAGCCAGTGGTAGTGTGATGAGTTTGATTGATGGGAAGGGCACTACTACTACGATTCCAAATTCTAATTGTTTCCGTTGTCTGTTTAAAGATTGTTCTTCTCTTACGAAGGCACCTGAATTGCCGGCGACTGAATTGAAGTCTTCTTGCTATTCAATCATGTTTGCAGGTTGTACCAACCTTGAGGTTGCTCCAAAATTGCCTGCGACAACATTAGCTTCTTCTTGCTATTATTACATGTTCTCTGATTGTGTTAGCTTAAAAGAAGCACCAGAGTTGCCATCCACGACATTGGCTTCCGCTTGTTATTTTTGTATGTTCATTAACTGTAAGAGCTTTACAAAGGCACCAGAATTACCTGCTACAGAATTGACGAAGCATTGTTATCAAGGTATGTTCCAAGGTTGTATAAATTTGACAGAAGCACCTGTTTTACCTGCTACGCAAATGGAGCAGGACTGTTATACTGATATGTTCCATGGTTGTAAAAGTTTAGTTGAGGCTCCAGCATTGCCAGCAGAAATTTTGGCGGATGGTTGTTATCATAGCATGTTCCTTGATTGTACAAGTTTGACGGAAGCACCAGAACTGCCTGCTATGGAGTTGACGGAAGAATGTTACAGAAAAATGTTTTCTGGTTGTGCAAGTTTGACTAAGGCCCCTGAATTACCTTCTCTTTCACCTAACTTATCAAGTTACAGTGAGATGTTTAAAGGATGTACTCATCTCAACTATATTAAAGTAGGGGTTATGTCATTGGATTTTGACCATGAGGTAACAGAAAATTGGGTTTCAGGAGTAGATGGCGATGGCGTCTTTATATTCCCTTGCGGAACTAAGTACAATAAACATGGAGTGTCTGAGGTGCCTGATAATTTTAAGATTATCGGACATGCCATTGTGATTTTCCAATATTCTGACGATGAGGAGTTGTGGAGGGATACCGTTAGTTGTGGGGTGATTCCTGAATATAATGGTCCAGCTCCTGAGGAATCTGGTGATAATGAGTTTATTGGATGGGATAAAACATTAACGGAAATTACGGAGCCAGGTATTTATCGCTATACAGCTTTATATCAGCAGAAAGCTCCATCGAATTGGCTATGCTTTACAGCTGAAGAAGCTAATTCTACTTTTTATTTAAATAATAATGGTAACAATCCTAATATAGAGTGCTCTTTAGATGACGGAAAAACATGGAAGCCAATGACTGAAGACGATATTGTTATGATATCAGAAGTAGGAGGAAAAGTCTATTTGAGAGGAAATAATCCAGATGGTTTCTCCCACGATATGTCTAGCTATAGTCAGTTTATTATGTCGGGTTCAATTGCAGCCAGTGGTAGTATAATGAGTTTAGTTGATGAGGAGGGCGTCTCGAAAGAGATACCTGGAGATTACTGCTTCATTAATTTATTCAAATCTTGCCGTTCTCTTACACAAGCACCTGAATTGCCAGCTACGACATTGCGCAACTCATGTTATGAGTCGATGTTTGAAGATTGTCCACGGCTGACTGTAGCGCCTGAATTGCCAGCTACAACGTTGAGCAAGAATTGTTATTATAGTATGTTTGTTGCATGTGAAGGACTTACCGCTACACCTGCGTTGCCAGCTACGGAATTAGCGTCTTCGTGCTATGGTCTTATGTTTGCGTACTGTGGAAATATAACTACAGCACCAGATATCTTACCAGCCACAGTAATGTATGATCATTGTTATTCTTCAATGTTCTATGAATGTTCTTCTTTGCTTAATGCACCAGCATTACCTGCTAAAACGTTGGCGAAATATTGTTATAACTATATGTTCCAAGGGTGTACGTCTCTTACTACGGCACCTGAATTGCCAGCTGCGACTATGGCAGACGCTTGTTATCAGTGCATGTTCCAAGGATGTACTAATTTGACACAGGCTCCTAAGCTTATCTCTACTGAGTTGGCTCAATTATGTTATAACGGTATGTTTGGTTCATGTATTAAGTTAGAAGAGGCTCCAGAACTGCCTGCTTCTGATTTGAAGTATGCTTGCTATCTTGATATGTTTAGAGGATGTACAAGTTTGGAGAAGGCTCCAGAACTGCCTGCAGATAAATTGGTGGATGCGTGCTATAATAGTATGTTTTATGGATGTGAAAAATTGAATTACATCAAGGTTGGCGTCATGAGTTTGGATAAGACTCCAGAGATGTCTATGAGTCCGACAGAAGATTGGGTCTATGGTATAGACGGAGAGGGTGAATTTATCTTCCCTTGTGGTAGTAAATACAATAAACATGGTAAGTCAGAAGTGCCAACCAACTTTAATATTATTGGTTCCCCAATTGTTATTTTCCAAAATTCTGATCTTACGGAGTTGTGGCGAGATACGATCAACTGTGATGTCGTTCCAGAGTATGGGGGAGAAACGCCAACTATAGGGACAGGATATGTCTTTAAAGGATGGGATAAGGAATTAACAAAAATAACATTGCCGGATGTTTATTATTATACTGCCGTATATGAGGAATCAGGGGATCCTTTAAATGATAAATGGCTTTGTTTCACGGCAGGAAAGGATGACTCTGAAGTTTGGTATGGGAATGGAGCAAATAATGCTCCTAATATACAATACTCATTAGATGGTGGAGTTACATGGATAGAATGGACACCTGATACACATATTAAATTGAAAAAAGATGCTAAGGTCTATGTGCGAGGTAATAATCCTGATGGATTTTCCCATGACAAGGGTAATGCTTCTATCAGTGATGCTAAAGATCTAGAATGTACCTATTTTCAGATGAAGGGATCTATCGCCGCCTCAGGTAATGTGATGAGTTTGATAGACGAAGAAGGTAGCACAACGACCATTCCATGTGTGGGATGTTTTAGCCATTTATTTGTTGGATGTGGTTCTCTTACACAAGCTCCGAATTTGCCAGCTATGGACCTTACAGAGAGATGCTATGAATCTATGTTCTTGGGATGCTCCAATCTAATAGAAGCCCCTGAATTACCAGCTACTACGATGGCAGATTTCTGCTATGGAAACATGTTCTCTGGTTGCCGTAAACTCTCCAAGGCACCAGTATTGCCGGCTCTTAAATTGGCTGGATCTTGTTATGTGAATATGTTCAATAATGCAAATTTGACAGAAGCCCCTGAATTGCCAGCTACGGAACTGACATATAGATGTTATGCTAATATGTTTAGTAGATGTGCCAATTTAGTCAAGGCACCAGCATTGCCTGCTCAAGAATTAACCATCTTCTGTTATGAGTTGATGTTTTCTTATTGTACAAGTTTGACCGAAGCTCCAGAGTTGCCAGCTACTACGTTGGTTTCTTCATGCTATAAAGATATGTTTAAGGAATGTACAAATCTGAACTACATTAAGGTTGGGGTGATGACATTAGATAACAATGTCAGTGCGACAAGAGAATGGGTCTCAGGTATAGATGGACCAGGCGTTTTCATTTTCCCTTGTGGTAGTAAGTATAATAAACATGGAGCATCAGAAGTTCCAACAAATTTTGATATCGTTGCCTCTCCAATTGTGGTCTTCCTGAATTATGATGGAACAGAGTTGTGGCGTGATACGGTTGGATGTGATGTAGTACCAGAATACAAGGGAGATACGCCGAGCAGGGGAGACGCATACGAATTTATCGGATGGGATAAAGACCTGACGATATTGACCGAACCAGATGTCTATTATTATAAAGCTGTGTATGAGAAAAAAACGGATCCATTATATAACAATTGGTTATGTTTCACGGCAGAAGGTGAAGAATGTAGTGTCGGGTACACAATTAATGGAGAGGGACATCCTGACATGCAATATTCTGTAGATAATGGAAAGACGTGGGAGTATTTGGCTCCGAATGTAGAATTAGTATTAGCGAAGGGCGAAAAAGTATATTTCAAAGGAATTAATCCTGATGGACTTTCTACGGAGGAATCACAAGTTCAGTTTACAACGTATAATGAATTATCAGTCAGTGGTAGTGTGATGAGCTTGATTGATGGAGAGGGATTCGTTTCTGAGATTCCGAACTCCTATTGCTTTTATCGTTTGTTTAAAGAATGTTCTTCCCTTATGAATGCACCTGAGTTGACTGCTACTGTCTTGACAGAAGGTTGTTATCGTGAGATGTTCTCTGGTTGCGAAATGATGACCGAAGCACCTCAATTGCCCGTTACTACATTAGCAGATCGATGCTACCAAAGTATGTTTGATCGATGTAGAAGTCTTACGAAAGCGCCTGAGTTGCCTGCTACGGTTATGAAGAATAGTTGTTATTATGAAATGTTCACTTCATGTAGCAAATTAGTAGAACTTCCAGAATTGCCTGCTACCACTTTGGCGGATAGTTGTTATTTCGCAATGTTCGGTGCGTGTTCAAGTATAACCAAAACCACTGAGTTGCCAGCTACTACCATGGCTACGGCTTGTTATTCAAACATGTTTGCTTCATGTAGGAATTTGACTGAAGCAACAGTATTGCCTGCTACTGTATTGGCTAAATCTTGTTATTTTGGAATGTTCTCTAGTTGTGCGAGTTTGTCTGTAGCGCCCGAATTACCAGCTACTGTATTGGCTGATAGTTGTTATGGCCTTATGTTTGCAGGCTGTTCTGGCTTGACCGTTCTTCCGGAATTACCGGCTACCAGTTTAGCTCAATCATGCTATTATTATATGTTTACTGCATGTTCTGGATTTAAGGAAGCGCCTGTATTGCCTGCTTCTGTATTAAAGCCATATTGTTATTATGGAATGTTTACGGGTTGTTCATCTTTGGAAAAAGTTCCAGAAATAGCAGCTACTTCTTTTGCTGATCAGAGTTGCTTCATCATGTTCAATGGATGTGTAAATTTAAATTACATCAAGGTGGATGTAATGACATTGGATAATGACTATAATGGAACTCTTGGTTGGGTCACTGGCGTGATGGGTGAGGGTGTTTTCGTCTTCCCTTGTGGTAGCAAATATGATAAACATGGCGATTCCGAAGTGCCAATTAAGTTTGAAATACAATCTTCTCCTATCGTAGTCTTCCAGAATCCTGACGGTACGGAACTTTATCGTGATACGATTGCTTGTGACGTGATACCTGAGTATAGAGGTGATGAACCAACGTATGGAGAGGGAATGGTTTTTGTTGGATGGGACAAACCATTGACCGTCTTGACAGAACTTGGTACATATTATTTTACGGCAGTGTATGATGAGCAACAGCCTTTGACGGGTAACTGGCTTTGTTTTACAGCAGAAAAAGATGAATCAGAAGTATGGTATAAAAATAATACATTTGAAGAGGGACCTGATGTACAATATTCTTTGGATGGAGGTCGCACTTGGAATCCGTTGGCACCGAACGAACATATTGTGTTGAAATCAGAAAATGATAAGGTCTATTTCAAAGGTAATAATCCTGACGGATTTTCTCGTAGTGAGGATGGTGAGGTTCTTTCTAGATCGACAACATTTAGAATGTCGGGTTCAATTGCAGCCAGTGGTAGTGTGATGAGTCTGGTTGATGGGGAAGGTACCTCTACGGTCATTCCAAATGATTTTTGTTTCGCCTCTTTGTTCGAAGGATGTCTCTCTTTAACTAAGGCACCTGAATTGCCTGCTACTACATTGACGAGAGGTTGTTATGAAGAAATGTTTAGATTCTGTGATGACCTGGTATATGCACCTGAGTTGCCAGCTCTGCAAATGGCAGAGGAATGTTATGTGGCTATGTTTGCAGGGTGTGTGAAATTAACTAAGGCGCCAGCATTGCCAGCTAAAACATTGGCTACACGTTGTTATCATGGCATGTTCGCGGATTGTTATTATTTGGTAGATGTTCCAGAACTGCCAGCTACTAACTTGGCAGAGGCTTGTTATGGTTATATGTTCCGTGGATGTACGAGTTTGACAGATGCACCTGTGTTGCCAGCTACTGTGATGGCCACTTCATGTTATACTATGATGTTCAAGGATTGTTATGCTTTAGTAGAAGCTCCAGAATTACCTGCCACAACGTTGGAGGATGATTGTTATTCTAGTATGTTTTCAGATTGTTCCCATCTAGAAAAGGCTCCCGCATTGCCAGCTGAGGTTTTATCAACCTTTTGTTATGAAGAAATGTTTGCAAGATGCAAGAGTCTAACTACTGCACCAGAACTGCCTGCAACAACATTAGTGGATGGTTGCTATGATGGAATGTTCAACGGATGTACGAATCTAGAATATATCAAGGTTGGTGTCATGTCTCTTGACAATCATTTTGATGCTACTTTAAATTGGGTGAAGGGTGTCGATGGCGAGGGTGTCTTCATCTTCCCATGTGGCAGCAAGTATGATAAACATGGAATCTCGGAAGTGCCAGAGAACTTTACCATCATCAGTTCACCAATCATCGTCTTCCAAAATCCAGATGGTGAGGAACTGTATCGTGACACCATCGGTTGTGATGTGGTGGCCGAATACAAAGGAGAAACACCAACCTATGGCAAAGATCTTGTCTTTAAAGGTTGGGACAAAGAGTTGACGATTCATGAGGAACCAGATACTTATTACTATACGGCTGTGTATGAGGAAGGACAACCATCTATTACGGATGTTAGCAAATGTCTCTGCTTTACTATTGAGGAGAAAGGCTCGTGGATATGGTATGAAAGTCCTGACGAACATATTCCGAATATAGAGTATTCCATAGATGGAGGAAAAACATGGCAACCTTTTAAGAGAAGTGAAACATGGGGAGAAAATAAATTGATATTTGACAATGTGGGCGATAAAATCTATGTTAGAGGAATAAATCCTGAAGGATTTTCCTTTAGTAAGGAACATCCGACAAAATTCCATATTTCAGGTCAGGTCGCTGCATCGGGTAGTGTGATGAGTTTGATAGATGGTGTGGGATTATCCACAGTGATTCCTAGTGAATATTGTTTTTGCTCGTTGTTTGTTGCTTGCAATTTAACTCAAGGACCAGAACTGACCGCTACTACATTGACGAGAGGATGCTATGAAGGAATGTTTAATGGATGCACGAAATTGACCCAAGCACCAGCATTGCCGGCCACCACATTAGCAGAATCTTGCTACGAAATGATGTTTGCTGATTGTAAGATGTTAGAAACAGCACCAGATTTGTTGTGCACCACATTGGCGGATAGTTGTTATTTGGGTATGTTCTATTATTGTGAGAATTTAGTGAATGCAGCTGCTCTTCCTGCTACTACATTGGCAGATTATTGCTATTCGATGATGTATTCTGGTTGCAATCAGTTGACGAAAGCACCCGAGTTGCCTGCTGCTGAACTGAAAGCTGGTTGCTATGATAATATGTTCTTTGATTGCCCTCGCTTAAATTACATTAAGGTGGGTGTTATGACTTTGGACAATGATTTTAATGCCACAAGGAATTGGGTGCAAGAAATAGATGGTGAAGGCGTCTTCATCTTCCCTTGTGGTAGCAAATATGATAAGCATGGAATCTCGGAAGTACCAGAGAACTTTACCATCATCGGTTCTCCAATCATCGTCTTCCAAAATCCTGATGGAGAG
>JBGUIU010000253.1:0-28019 GCA_045113275.1 Paludibacteraceae bacterium | reverse complement strand
GCCAAAGTCCAGATTGACATGGAAATTCAACAATAACACTTGACGGTAGTCCGACATAACTGCCACTCGCCCCGAAGGAGCTAAAGCCTTCTTCCCTTGCGCCGAACACGCAACATGCAGAGATGCGCGACTTCCGCCAGATGCTCATTCTCAACTTCCATTGCAACCTCGATTTCGGTACGCAACGCCGCGATTCCGGCAAACGAATCAACAACGAGGATAAAGAAAATGGTATCTTGAGTGGTACGAAATAATTCCAACCTCCACCCACCTCCCTCCCGACCGACTCACCACCGAGACACAACCGAGAGATGACCGAGAGATGACCAACACACAAAACGAACAAAAAACATGGCAGATATAGAGCAAATAACGCAAATAGGATTAGTTCCTGCAGAACTCATCAATGACCTGCGGCAGATTATCAACTCTGCACGTTCGCGCGTGGCAGCAACCGCCAATTATGAATTGACGGCGATGTATTGGCATATCGGCAATCGTATCAGTAGCGAGGTACTTGGAAATGAGCGCGCTGAGTACGGCAAGCAAATTGTCGCACAGGTGGCGCGACAATTGCAAGAGGAGTACGGAGCGAAGGGATTTGAAGAAAGAACCGTGCGTAGAATGATGAAATTTGCCCAATTATTTCCTGATTTTCAAATTGTGTCACCATTGGTGTCAAAATTGTCTTGGTCTCATTTTCTAATAGTTATGCCATTGAGGTAGCAAAAGAGAATCATCCCACCTAGCGAAGAGGGTATGAAGGGCGAGAGATAGGCGACACAAAAAAGAATATTTCAAAAATCACGGGATATATACATAGTATATATAAGGTAGGGCAAGATACGTGATTACCAGGTAACGTATAGGTAGTTACCCTGCAACGCCCCGAAAGGTATAATGGGGAAGCGAAGAATCCACCGAGGACAGATCAAAAGAGAAATTTGGTCTTTTTTTTTGTTTTAATAGGGGAAAAGTCATGCAAAATGCAAATTTATTTGCATATATCAAAAAAAAGTCGTATCTTTGCGCGAAAATCGCGCAGCAATAATTGTTCGAGGCATTTGCCGAGATAAGAAAATCGCGCAGAAAGAAAAAGATAAGTTGTTATATAATGCTGCGCGGGTTTATCATCGGGCAATTGAGGGTGCATAAGAAAGAAGGGGAATAAAAAGAAAAGTAAAGTCAAAAAAGGACCAGGTAGAACAATGAATAAATCGGGAAAACCTGTATCCTAATGAAAGAACTGATAAATGAGAGTTTTTTGTAAGATACAAATTTAATGATATAATTATGAACGAAGAAATGTTTGCTGCTTGCAATCTAGAGGGAAAAGTGATAGATGGCTGGCATATTAAATCCAAACTGCCTAAACCTGATTTGTCAAAAGGAGAATCTGGTGGAAACTTTTCCATATGCTACATCGTAGAAAAAGAAGGCAAAGATTTTTTCATGAAAGTGCTTAATTATCAGAATCTTGTATTCTCTAAAATTCCAGGAGGTATGAGCCGTTCTGAATATATGGGACAAGCTCTGAAAGAATTCAATTACGAGAAAGATCTTTCGCTCTATTGCAAAAACAAACGAATTTCAAAGGTGGTAATATATGAGGCTTCTGGTGAAATTGAGTTACATGAATTTGTATTTCCTACGGTTTCTTACATTGTATATGAAAAGGCAAATGGAAATATTCGTAAATTTATAGAATATTCTAAAAAGTTAGAATTTTCAGCACGTATTAACACTCTATCTGAAAAACTACGTTCTTTGAGAGATGTGGCGACGGGACTAAGTAATTTACATAAAAACGACATTACTCATCAAGATTTGAAACCTTCTAATATTATGGAGTTCGGAAATGAGTCAAAAATTGGAGACTTGGGAAGGTCGCTATGTTTTGATAAAGATATTGAATGTCCATATACAGCAAGTTCATTTCATGGAGATTGGAATTATGCTCCGCCTGAAGCCATCTTTGACTATTTAATACCGGATGTTCGTGAACGGCTATATCAAATGGATAATTATACATTAGGAGGCTTAATGTCATATTATTTAACGGGAATGTCTTTCAACGCATTAATTAATTTAAATTTACCAACTGATATGTTACAGATGAGACGTATGGGACTGACATATGAAAATGTGAAAGTAGAATTAATCAATGCCTTTGCAAAGAGTTTACAGATTCTACGTGAGGAAATACCACTGGAAAGCATACGTGAAGATATTGTTCGTATTGTTGAGTACTTATGTTATCCGGATCCTATTAAAAGGGGACATCCTCAGATTTTACACAAGGAAAATAGAACTCCTAATTTTGATTTGCAAAGGACGATTACAGAATTGGATGTGGTTCATCGAAAAGCGAGAATAGAATTGTTAAAATTCAGTTGATATGGCATCATTTAACGAAATAGGTAAACGGAATGTATTGCCGAATTGGCGAAATTACTCCAAGACTGTTAGTGTCGGGGAATTCCAATCTCCAATTAAGCAAAATAGTATTGTACCATTATTCCCATTAGATGAATATATTTTTGCATGGAAAGAGAATAAAAGTATTCCTTTTGCTTCAGATTTGGTTTCTGCTGCAATTACCAATGGACAAATGACTGAATCGGAAGTGATAGATGCTGCAAAATTTATAATATCCCATCCCGATGACTGTTCTAACACACAGATTTTATGTGCACAAAGTATCCTTCCCAATACAAAGATAGATAGTAATAAAAATAATCAAGAAGTAATTGGAAAATTGTCTTGTTTAAAAAATAAAGAAGCGCAATATCGAGAAGGAATAAGAATTTTAAAGCACCAGAATATTTTATTTCCAAATAATCCGATTAATTACTGTGAGCTTGCAAGATACTATGCAAATTTAGGGCAATTAGAGAAAGCAAAAACAATGATGTTAATAGCTGTACAATTAGCTCCTGACTCCCGCTATATATCAAGAAGTGCTGCCAGATTATTTTCTCATATAGAAGAATATGATATAGCACATAAAATTTTAGTGAAAAATCCATGGCTTCAAAGAGATCCATGGATTATCGCTTCTGAAATAGCAATTAACACTGCCGTAGGGAAAAACTCAAAATATATAAAAAAGGGACAGGAACTTATTGCCTCTAGGAAATACACTCCTTTTAGTTGCTCTGAATTAGCAAGTGCTTTAGCAACACTTGAAATGAATAATGGAAACCGAAAAAGGTGTCGCCATTATATGAATATTGCCTTACAAAAACCTAATGATAATAGTTTGGCTCAAGCTGAATGGATTATTCATGAAGATAATAATATTAATGTAGGACTAAGTTTTGGAGATTATTCGTATCTGCAAAATAAAGCCGAAGCTGATAGTTGGTGTGCATATTTAAAAGAAGAATATTTAACTGCTCTATCAATAGGTGTTGATTGGATTGCTGACTTTCCGTTTGACCCAAATCCTATTTATTTTACTGCAGGTATTGCTTATACACATTTAAAACAGTATGATACAGCTATTGATATTATCAATTTAGGATTAAGAGCGAATCCTGAAGATGCGGGTCTATTAAATAATTTGGCTTATTGTTGTGCATTATCAGGACAAGTATTAGATGCAGAAAACATATTAGACAGAGTTAGTTTAAAGACAATTAACATACCTAACGAAACAAAAGTATGTCTTACTGCGACCAGAGGTCTAGTAGAATATCGCAAAGGAAATATTGAAGTCGGGCAATTTTTGTATTATAAAGCCATTAATGATGCCCAATATTATGGATGTG
Source organism: Paludibacteraceae bacterium (assembly GCA_045113275.1). GTDB lineage: Bacteria > Bacteroidota > Bacteroidia > Bacteroidales > Paludibacteraceae > UBA1181. Next base: position 24,246 of record JBGUIU010000253.1, on the reverse strand, counting down.
AGCAGGGGTTGTTAGCAAAAGCACTGCTAAATTATATTAGAGAAGAAGTGATGTTTAACTCGAATTGCGATAAAAACTTTTTGCTATCATTAATGGATGATATTGCGATTAGTGACAAAGAAGTAAATCAATTAAAAAAAGATATACTTGCAATTGTTTGAGGCAAATAACCTAAATGATGAAATTTCGATAAACCCTAGGTGTCTATGTTGATTTCAAGTTGATCCTAGTTTCACAAACATAATTTTAAGTAAAAGCAATATTAGAAATATGAATTTAAATACAGAAGAGATGATAAACAATTACAAACTTCACATCGGAGACTATTCCGACAATGGACAGATAACCATTGTGGACGAGGACAGATTATGCTATTTGGTACAATCTGCAAGTAGAGGCGCAAGCGGTTTGCGTACCATCTCTAAAGCATTGTTAAAGGAGTTTGTGGACTTTGTGCAAGCACATCCGGCGGCAAGTCCTCGTGATTGCAGAGATGCATTAAGTGGCGTGAGTGGTATTGATAAATATGAATACGGCTATGATTCCACTTTGCTTTTGATGGCTAAGATGATACTTGGTAAAGAGTCTATTAAACACAAGACTTTTAAGAAAGTCCTTCTTCATAATGATTCTACAACATTGTTTGTGTGGGATTGTATAAAATTATTCAATGAGAAAAATGAACTCAAAGAATTATTAGAATCTCAATGGACTGAAACAATCGATGGTAATGTTGCAGATTATATAACAGTCAATGGTTGTTATGTGGCTCGTTGTGGAGATAGTGATCAGTACCAATCAATTAAAATATATGATGGTCGCATATTGAATTGTGGCTTTGATGCGCGAAATATCAGGGCTTTTGCAGAAACAATCAATCAAATATATTCTGGACGATATAGAATTGAGATAGAAAATAATCTTAATGATGACGAAATATATAATCTTATTGAATTATCATCATTTGATGGATCGAAATATCTCCCCTATCTGACGGCATTGCGGACGAAGCCGTTTATGCTGTTGGCGGGTATCTCGGGAACAGGGAAAAGCCGTATCGTGCGCAAGTTGGCTCAGGCTACCAATCCGAAAGAGTATAAGAACGAAGAAGATCGTTGGAAAGACAACCGTCCGGAGAACTTCGAGTTAATCCAAGTCAAACCCAATTGGCACAACTCAATGGACGTGGTGGGCTATATGTCCAATATCCCTGCGCCGCATTATGTGTTTACTGACTTTGTGCGTTTCATCGTCAAAGCATGGCAGCATAAGGACACACCGTATTTCCTATGTCTGGACGAAATGAACCTTGCGCCGGTAGAGGAATACTTTGCGGAGTTCCTGAGTGCCATCGAATCGCGTACAATGGACGAGAACGGCGAATATATAACTGACCCGATTATTGCGCCGTTCAAAGAGTTTGCCCAAGATGTACGCGAGGACATGCTCAAGCAGTTGCTCGGCGAGGCTCATCATACGGAAGCCAATCCGCTTGCGATACAGTTCACAGAGAAAGGTCTTACCTTGCCGCCGAACCTCATGGTAATGGGTACTGTCAATATGGATGAGACCACATTCTCTTTCTCGCGCAAAGTGCTTGACCGCGCTATGTCCGTAGAGATGAACGAAGTCAAATATGATGATTTCCTGTCCGGGCAGACCGAGTTGATGCCTTTGCTGACAGAATGGAATGACAAACTGGTCAACCGTCCGCAGAAAGCGTGCGAGGTACAAGAGCAGATAGACAGCCAGAAAGTGATCGATTACCTCAAAGCCGTCAATGAACTGCTGGACAGCACTCCGTTCAAACTTGGTTACCGTGCCGCCAACGAAGCGATACTGTATGTGTCAGCATGCCAGGACTTCGCGAAAGACGATTTCAATATCGAGAAAGCATTGGACGAGTTTACGCTTATGAAGATTCTGTCACGCATAGAGGGCGATGACAGCCGCCTTGCCATAGATGAGAAAGACGAGCGTCTGCTGAAGGCTGGTATCGAAGGTAACGCATTGGATGACGGCGAGCAGAGCCTCAATCTGCTCAATTGTCTGCGCGCAATCGTGCGGAAGCATATTGGTCAGGACACAGAGACCGAGAAGAAAATCAACCGTATGTACAACACGCTTCTGCGTGAGCATTTCGTTTCATACTGGGGATAAACGCGCATGGCAACCGGCAACCTGAATATATTCGAGGTGGCGAATGACGATGTGCGTATCCGTTTCTCCTGTCTGTCTGCGGCTGACCGTATCAGCCGGGCCATGCAGAACATGCGCATAGCGGAAGGCGACAACCGTTTGCAAGCGGAATTCAGCTCGCCGCAGCAGGACGTGCGCTTCTATTTCGACGGCGAGGAAAAGCAAGACCCTATCACACGCGAAGCGGTGTTCTTCGAGAACACATCTTATCCGACGCTGATAGAAGCCAAAGAGGGTGTGAGCCGTTTGAGTCTCCGCTTCTCTAACTCGCCGCGTGAACGCAGTCTGAGTGCCGACGGACAGTTACTGTACGGAGCTGTCAGTTTCGGCAACCAAGTCGGCAAAGCGGATATCTGCCTGTCGTATGACAAGAGCGGACACCATCAGACCTTGCGGTTCACAACCGAAGTCCTGAGTTACAAGATGGACTACCGCTCGGATATGAAGAGCATCATCCGCGACATCGAGCAGGAATACAGTATGCTGTCATTCGCGTTCATGCGCGAGACCTATCTCAATTTCCGCACGCAGCAAGGGCAATCCACCGACCTGATTTGGTGGCAGATATTCCGTGCTTGCTATCAAGATATTCTTCATGCATGCCGGCAGATCATACAAGCACCGCGACACCGATTACATCCGGAGGTGCGATACGAACGCGCGGAACGGCTACGGTTACTCACTCCGGACATGGAGAACGAATATACCCGTTTCAGCGACGAGCCGAATCATCTGTACCGCACAACCGAACTATGCCATACGAACGATACGGTAGAGAACCGCTTTCTCAAGTTTGTAATGAACGAACTGCTCAACCGTTTCCAGGTTGTGAGCCGCCATATACGCAACACGTCGCGCTCGACGCGTCTGGAGAAAGAGTTGCAGGAAATGGATGAGAACCTGCAACGGATAGTGCGGCATCCTTTCTTCCGCAATATAGGGCAATTCAGAGGTTTTGCGCAAGACTCGCTGGTCATGAAACGCGCTAACGGCTACCGCACCGTTTACCAGAAATGGATTGAACTACTATGCGGGTACGAACTGGAAGAAGGCATCAACCAACTGGAGACCAAAGATATTTCCGTGCTGTACGAGATCTGGTGTTTCCTCAAAGTGAAGAACATCGTGGAGGATATTCTCGGGGAGAAAGCGGAAGCACGTTATTATGGTCGCAAACTCACGCCACAGTTTGTGCGTGACTTGAGTTGGGGCACTCAGTCTGAAGTGACGTTTGTGCGCACGGATGATGGCGTAGAACTGGCGTCTGTCATGTATAATGCGCCGGTTAATGACAACGACAAGCAAGCAGAATCGGCTATTCGCGGCACAACAACTTTCACCACCACACAGCGACCGGATATTGTATTGCGACTGACCAAACGGCAGAAAGATATCCAATATACCTTCCTTTTCGATGCCAAATACAGGATCGCGGACGGAAAGAAAGACGGTCAGGATGTGCCGCCGGTAGATGCCATCGACCAAATGCACCGTTACCGTGACGCTATTTATTATGTAGATCAAGCTAACGGCAAGCCCAAACGAGAGATTATTGGCGGCTATGTACTCTTCCCCGGCAACTACACCAAAGAGGAATACGAGCAGTCATATTACCATCAATCAGCAGAGAAAGTGGGTATCGGAGCATTCCCTCTGCGTCCTTCCGTTCAAGGAGATTTGCTGGTGGAGCCGAACAACAGCGAACAAGCCTTGCGTGAACAAATCGAGGCATGGCTGCGCAGCAAACGGATGTTGTCGGATTTGTATAAGAAAGCGATCCCGCAGCACGGATTGTCGTATGAGAATCCAGATGCAGTTGTCTTGGTCAATTATGCAAATGCCGCCAAACTGGCGAAGATGAAAGAGACGGGGCTTTGCTATCTGCGTACCGGTGAGGACAAGGGTTCTATCGTGTTGACTCCGGACGCAGTCAATGCCCGCTATGTAATGCTGCATAACGGCAAGAACGGAACGTTGTACAAGATTAAAGGCAAAGGTCCGCGTTTCTGGTCCAAAGCCGATCTGGAAAAGAAAGGCTTCGAAGGTCTTGGGCATGAGTATTATCTGGTCTATGAACTGGACACCTCCAAGTCTGCCGACTACCCCAATCTTCCCGCTCTTAACCGTGGCACCCAAACCACCTCTCCCCGCTTCGCCACATGGAGCGAACTGATGGGGTGAAAAGAATAAATATTTAAGTTGTAAATACATAATACTATGGATATTCAAACTTTATACAACGAATTGAAGGCATTGCAGCCTTTGAGTGAAAAAGACCAAAAGCGACTGGATGAAAAGTTTATGTTAGAGTTTAACTATAACTCTAATCATATTGAAGGTAATACTCTTACGTATGGTCAGACTCTTTCATTGCTTATCTATGGAAAAGCAGACGGCAATGCGCCGATGCGTGATTACGAGGAAATGAAAGCCCACCATGCTGCTTTGGAATATATAAAACAAGCCGCCAAAGAGACAGAACGTCCATTAACTGAAGCCTTTATCCGTCAGGTGCATCAAATAATGATGAGGGAGGATTACATCGTATATGACAACAGAGGCGGGAAAAATATACAATATACCATTCATGTCGGAATTTATAAGACACGCCCAAACTCCGTCAAAACGCAAACGGGAGAGATATTTGAATATGCATCGCCGGAAGAAACTCCTTCCTTAATGACAGATTTGGTTGCATGGTATAACGCTGCAAAGGCAGAAGGAAAACTATCTCCTTTACAGTTGGCTGCTCTATTCCATTTCCGCTATATCCGTATCCATCCGTTCGAGGACGGGAACGGTCGAATAGCACGTTTGATGGTAAATTACATACTATCGACATATGGATATCCGATGATTGTTGTCCATACAGAAGATAAAAACAACTATCTTAGTGCGTTGGAAAAATGCGATTACATTGTAGGTCCTATTCCATCTGACGGTGCTCATGCCGCATTAGAACAAATCACGCCGTTGGTTGAATATCTTAAGAAATGCATGGAACGCGCTCTACGAATTAGCATCAAGGCAGCTAAAGGAGAAAATATCGAGGAAAAAGATGATCTACAGAAAAAATTGGCTATCCTTGCCCGCAATGCACAAGGGAAAAAAGGAAATATCAAAAGAATCGACAGAAATCATATATTAGATATTTACAATAATTTTATTATTCCGTTTAGCGAGAAAATTAAAGAAAGTTTGCCTATCTTCGGTCAATTCTATGGAGATAGTAGAGTTGATTTTCGATACTTATACAATTCTTCTGCTGAGTTATATTTGTCAGAAAACAAATATGATTTAGAAAATAAAACAATAGTTGAAATAAAAGGAAGAAAACATATCATACAAATCGAACTGGAAAGTCCGTCTTCTCTGATTCCAGCTGGCTCTAAAGAACATATAGATATTCGTATTAAGTTTGATGACGAAAAGTACGAATTGCAGATATTGGATAAAGACATTGAATTCAATTATGGAGTTTTACCAAACGATTCTGAGCAAAAAGAGTGGATTAAGTACATAACCGAGTACATATATACCAATATAGAACAAAAAGTATCAGAGATGAATTAACATGCCCGATATCCTGACACCCGCACAACGCCACCGCTGCATGTCGCATATCCGCAGCAAGGCGACCAAGCCGGAAATGGCAGTGAGGAGATGGTTGTGGGCGCACGGATACCGCTACCGGCTCAATGTCAAGAGCGTGCCCGGCAAACCGGACATCGTCATGCGCAAATACAGGACAGCTATCTTTGTAAACGGATGTTTCTGGCATGGCCACGAAGGATGCAAGCAGTTTGTGCTACCCAAGACCAACACCGCTTTCTGGCAAGCAAAAATCAACCGTAACCGCGAGCGCGACCTACGGAACTATGATGAACTGATGCACGCCGGTTGGCAAGTAATAGTCATCTGGGCGTGCAACCTCACCAACGACAAACTGGAATCCACCATGCAAACCGTAGCTGTCACCCTGAACAAAAACCTTTTGAACATCTTGTAGCCCCCCACCCCAACCTCACAGCTTGCTCCTTTTTTCTCATAACAAGCAACCATAAATGCAAAAAAGGAGCAAGTCAACAATAATACTTTAAATCAACAATGACAGAAACACAATATCCATATCAAAACCCGGACATAGAGCATCATCCTTTGAAGCCGTTTCTGCCGGAGAACACGCAACTGCTGATGCTTGGCAGTTTTCCGCCGCCCAAAGAACGGTGGTGTATGGATTTCTTCTACCCTAACCCGCAGAACGACATGTGGCGAATCATGGGACAGATTTTCTTTGGCGATAAGACCCATTTTGAGGCGCCAAGTACAAAGGCAGGTAAGAAGGTGTTCAACCGCGACGAGATCATCTCTTTCTGCGAGGCAAAAGGCATTGCCATCTTCGACACGGCGCAAGCCGTCATTCGCTTGCAAGGCAACGCGGCTGATGAACATCTGGAAATAGTCGAACAGACCGACATTGCCGCTCTAATGCAACAGATACCACTCTGCCATGACATCTGCTGCACAGGCGGCAAAGCCGCACAAACATTAGCAGAGACTCTTCATTGCGTTCTACCCAAAGTCGGTGAATCTATCGAAACAAGTTTCGCTGAACGCACTATACGTTTCTGGAGAATGCCATCCTCCTCACGCGCTTATCCGCTATCCCTTGACAAGAAAGCCGCTGCCTATCGGCGGATGTTCGAAACTATCGGTCTGCTATGAAAACCTTTACTACCACATATACCTCACCTCTGGGACCTATCGTCATAGAAAGTGACGGTCAGGCGATAACAAGTCTGCGGTTTAGTAAAGAGCAAGCCTGTGTCGCCTCAACAACACAAGAAAAAGCTAGGGGTGAAGCGGCTATTACGATACCGATTATCGCGGAAACCATCCAATGGTTAGATGATTATTTTGCGGGCAAACGACCATGTAACGTGCCGCAACTCAATCCGCAAGGCACCGCTTTCCAGAAACGTGTATGGACGGCTTTGTTTACCATCTGGTTTGGTCAGACCAAGACGTACGGAGAGATAGCAAAAATAGTGGATTGCCGTTCCGCGCAAGCGGTCGGACAAGCCGTGGGAGCCAATCCCATCGCCCTTATCATCCCTTGCCACCGAGTCATTGCCGCACATGGCAAAATAGGCGGGTACGAATACGGAACGGAGATAAAAAAGAAACTTCTGGAACTGGAAGGAGATCCTACTAAAACATCCGTAATGCTAACGAGATGGTAACGTAAATGACTGCTAAAACAAAGCAACTATGATAACAATTCAACACCAAGAGACCGAGAAGAGCGGCGTTTTCGAGGCATGGATGCAATCCTCCGAAGAAGGGGCTTGTACGGACCCGGTGCAAGTGGGCGAAATGACGTACCAACGTCCCACTCCACAACGGATGATCATTGACCACACGCGCGTCTTTGAGGGCTTTGAGGGACGCGGCATCGCCCGTCAGATGGTTCTTGCAGCAGTGGATTTTGCCCGCGCCAACAACCGCCATATCATCCCTGTCTGTTCGTACGCCCAAGCCTTTCTCACCCGCACAGACGAATACAAAGACATCTTGGCGTAAAGCGATAATAACCACAAAACGCAGGCAGTACATATCGGTACCCTCGGTACTGCACTGCGGAATATTATGGGAGAGGAGGTAGCCGCCACTTTGAGAACCTCTGAGATTCGTCTTGGGGGGTCTTTCTTTGTATAGCATGTCCGGCGATGCAAGCGGTAAGCCGACCCCCTCCTATAAAGAAATTTTGCGGAGCAAAGACAAAGCCGTGAGCGAAGCGAACACCTTATGAAAGGGGGAAAGAAAAAATCGCTGACAAAAACTTTTGAACAAAGAAAATATCACAATTATCGCAAAAAATAAGAAAATATATAAAATTCTCATCAAAAACTTGCACAGTTCGAAAAAAAACTGTAATTTTGTGCCGAAAATAGAAAATATGGAAAGCACTTTCTGTTTTCCTTTGCAACAAAAATGACAAATGAGCATCGAAGAATGGATAAGAAATAGAGAGCGGCACGGACAAGTAACCTTTTCTGCCGCAGAGGTACGCGAAGCATTCCCCTCCCACTCCCCAAAGGGGCTAAAAACCGAATTGGGACGCATGGTGAAGCGAGAAAGGATTATTGCCGTGTATAGAGGCTTCTATGTGATTGTGCCGGTACAATATCAGCTAAAGCATATCGTACCGCCGCAATTCTATTTGGATGCACTCATGCAGCATATCGGCAAGCCCTATTATGTATGCCTGCTCTCGGCCGCCACGCTATACGCCGCAGCGCATCAGCGCCCCATGCAGTATCAGGTGATGACCGTCATTCCGCGCATATCCATGTCGAACAAGTATCCGTTAATCAGTTGGAATTATCGGACGGAGATCCCCGAGCACCTACTGGTTACCAGGAATGCAGAGATGGGCATATTGCGTTATGCTTCTCCGGAACTAACCGCCATTGACATGGTGCAGTTTGCTGACCATGTAGGCGGCTATCAACGTGCCGCTACCGTACTTGCAGAACTGATGGAATCCGTCAATATGCAAAAGATGGCTGATGCTATTCCCTATACTACCACGGCTACCGTTCAGCGATTAGGTTACTTATTGGAATTTGTGTTGGACGAACAGGACAAGTCCGACAGGTTGTTTGCTTTGTTGAAGGCGCAAGCGCCGAAATATCATACCATCTGTATGAGCAATTCGCGCCAACCGAGAGAGGATGCCCCGTCCAATCGCTGGCATGTGAACATGAATATTGATATTGAAATAGACGATATATGATTGACAGAGCCTCTATTATGGCATGGAACGAACATGCGCCATGGATAGAACCGTTTATGGTGGAACAAGATCTGATTATCTGCCGTGCGTTGGTGGATATCTTCAGCGACGGGTTTCTTCGCGAGCAACTGGCTTTCCGTGGAGGCACTGCCTTGCATAAACTGTACTTGCAGCCGCAGCCGCGATACAGTGAGGATATAGACCTTGTGCAGATTCATCCAGGTCCGATCAAGCCTATTCTATATCGTCTGGGGGAAGTGCTCAACTGGTTGCCTGACCGTGTCACGAAACCTCGCCGTTTCAACAACACGATGGTCTTTCGTTTGGAGTCGGAGATTCCGCCGGTTCAGCCTATCCGTCTGAAACTGGAGATTAACTGCTATGAGCATTTCAATGTGTTGGGATGGCAGCATGTTCCGTTTGCAGTTGAGAACAGATGGTTCACTGGGCAATGTCAACTGACCACTTATGCGTTGGAAGAACTGCTTGGCACCAAACTGAGAGCACTATATCAGCGGAAGAAAGGCCGTGACTTGTTCGATTTATATGTTGCGCTCATGTCTCCGGATGTCACTATTAATCTTGATAATGTGGTTACTTGCTATCAACGATATATGGAATTTGTTGTTGAGAAAGCACCTACGTACAAGCAGTTTATCCAAAATATGGAATTGAAGATGCAAGACGAGGAGTTTTTAGGTGACACTCAGCATCTTCTCCGCAATGGTGCGACCTTTGACCCGCAAACAGCTTATGAATTAGTGAGAGAAAAGTTAATTGATCGTCTGACTCCGTCCTCCGCCTTAACCGACCGATGACCGAGAGACAACCGAGAGAAGACCAAATTTTTATATATTGAAAAATTTTAGTATCTTTGCACGCCAAACGCGTGCAGACAACAAAGAAATAAATTACACTACATAATAAAATAATCATACAACGATGGCACAACAATCCGTAGAACCTCAAATTGCCGACCTCGCTAACGGCTGGCTCAAACAGTACAAACTCAAATATTTTATTGAGCAAGACGCGCCCAACGCTGAAATCAAGAATGCGTTGCTTGAATATGAGTCTAAACAAGGTGGTACTGGCGGCAATCGTCCCGACTGCAATTTGCTGCTCCAAGATAGTCAAGGCGAGTGGTGGCCTGTTCTTATCGAATACAAAGGCTACAAGGACAAATTGGTCAAACTGGACAAGGAAGGACAAGTTGCCAATCGGAATACCAAGGGAAATCCTGAATACAAAAATATCAGCCAGTATGCTGTCAACGGTGCTGTTCACTACGCCAATGCGTTATTGCACTACACCGCCTATGAGCATGTTATTGCCATCGGCATCACTGGTTACAAGGATTCTGCCACTCTTGAGTTGCATCATGAGTTGGGCGTTTATTATGTAGGAAAAAGCAACTTTGGTGTAGGACAACGCATCGGCGATTATACCGATTTGTCATTTCTTGCACCAAAACATTTCGAATCCTTCATAGAGAAGGTTCGTAATTTGAGCATTGATCCTGACGAACTAGAAAAGCTCAAGCAACACCGAGAACAAGAGATCAATGCCAGTCTTGTCAAACTAAATAATGAGATTTTCAAAGAAGAAAAGGGACTATTAGAGAAGGACAGAATCTACCTTGTTGCTGCAACAATTATTGCTACATTAGGCGTTCCTAATAAAGTAAAACCGTTGGAGAAAAGCGACTTACGGTCTTCACAAGAACTTGGTAGCCGTGACGGAGACATCATAACTCAGAAAATTAAAAATTTTCTTGCAGATGAAGACAAGCGAATCCCCGCAGACAAACAGTCTTTGATTGTTCGCACATTGGAGAATACGCTAACGAACGAAAACATCAACCGTGCAGAAAATGGAGAGAGCCAACTCAAGCGTGTTTTCGTGAAAATATATGACGATTTAGGCATGTACTATAAAATTGGTCTTACTACTGATTTCACCGGTCGTCTATTCAACGAAATGTATCAATGGCTCGGATATACAAAAGACAAACTGAATGATGTAGTGCTTACACCTTCATACGTAGCCACACTTTTGGTTCGTTTAGCTCGCGTAAACCGCAATAGTTACGTATGGGACTTTGCTACAGGTAGCGCAGGTCTGTTGGTTGCGGCTATGAACGAAATGCTTGTGGATGCCAAAGCAAACATTCATTCCCCCGAAGCTCTTGCGCGTAAGGAAGCAGAAATTAAAGCCAACCAATTATTGGGTCTTGAAATATTGACCGATATATACATGCTCGCTATCATTAACATGATACTCATGGGAGACGGTCGTTCTAATATTCTAAACCAAGACTCTCTTAATGGATATTCTGGCAACTATTTATATTCTAAACCCAATGAATATTTCCCTGCTGATGCATTCGTGCTAAACCCGCCTTATTCTGCTCCGGGAAATGGTATGGTATTCGTAGAACGTGCACTTTCCATGATGTGCCATGGCTATGCGGCCATCATTATTCAAAACTCGGCAGGTAGTGGAAAGGCTGTTGATTACAACAAACGCATTCTTCAGCACTCTACTCTATTGGCAAGTATCAAAATGCCATTAGATCTTTTCATCGGCAAAAGTAATGTACAGACTTACATATATGTATTCCGCGTTGGCGAAGCGCATAAAAGCGATGACATTGTACGCTTCATTGACTTTAGCAATGATGGTTATACACGCACGAATCGTAAAAAAGCATCTATCAATTTGCGAGATACAAACCATGCTCGTGAGCGCTACAAAGAAGTTGTGGATATAGTTCGTATTGGCAAATCTGCTATCAAATACATTGATCCTAAGAATTTCTACGAAGGGCATATTGACCCGACAAAAGGAGATGACTGGAACCAGTCTGCGCCTGTCGACACTCGTCCGACATTAAGTGATTTCCGCCGCACCGTGGCAGACTATCTCGCATGGGAAGTATCTAATCTCCTCAAAAACAAAAAAGATGAGGAGGATGGCCTGGGAAAATTTTAGCCCCACTTGACATTAAGCTACGCTATGTCAAGTGGGGCCAATATAGGCTTGATGAATTGTTTGAAATACAAAACACGTCAAGTTTTAACACAGATAGATTAACAGAAGGCAATGAGTATGACTATGTCACTCGTACTTCTCTCAATCAAGGAATATTGCAAACTACTGGTTTTGTAAATGATACGAATATCAATCCTGCTGGTACTTGGAGCCTTGGTTTACTTCAAATGGACTTCTTTTATCGCAATAAACCTTGGTACGCAGGACAATTTGTTAGAAAAATTGTCCCTAAGATTCATATACCCCAAAGGGCTATATTGTTTTTTCAGACTATTCTAAACATGCAAAAGTCCGTTTTGTTACAAGTTCTTGTACGCAATGTTGATGAGACATTTCGCAATATTAATGTACAATTACCTCAAACTGACAACGGAGAAATAAATTTTACATTTATAGAAGAATTCTTGCGCGAACTCGAGAGGGCGCGCTTGCGCGAACTCGAGGCTTACTTAAAGGCTACCGGGCTTGATAATTATGAACTTACCGAAGCAGACAAAGATGCACTTCGCAACTATAAAAATCTGCAATGGAAAGAATTCCCAATTACAAAGATATTTACAATTCATAACACACACAACATTCTCGCTTCTGATGTAAAACTCAATTCCGGCGCCACGCCATACTTATGCGCAAGTGCTGAAAATAACGGCGTTAATGGATACATATCGTATAACACCGATTTGTTGGAACAGGGGAATTGTGTGTTTATTGGAGGCAAGACTTTTGTTGTAAGTTATCAGAAAGAAGATTTCTACTCAAATGATAGTCATAACATTGCTTTGTACCTAAAGGATTACGCTCCCACGAGAGCCAATTTACTATCTTTAGTTACCTTTGTAAGAAAAAGTCTTGGGCATAAATACACATGGGGTGATAGCGTTAGTAAAGCAAAGATAAAGGGAGATACTATTACGCTCCCAACTTTAGATGGCAAGCAACCGGATTTCAACGCAATGGAAAGACTGATTGCTGCCATGCAAAAGATTGTTATTGCAGATGTTGCCAAATATACTGCCCGCAATCTGGAAGCTACGCAAGAAGTTATCGACAATCAAGAAGAACGACAAGAGCCCGCCATCACTCCTCTGCATATTTATGACATCTATCAGCCGGGGCGCATTCCTTTGTATACACTCCGCGCTGCTTGCGGATATTTCGATGAAGGAGAAGTGCCCGAACCGGAAGGTTGGATCGATGTTACAGGGAATGGCTTTACACCCGACCCCAAGCGGCACTTTGCCATCCATGCCAAAGGCGATTCAATGCTCCCCAAAATCAAAGACGGTGACATCTGCGTCTTTGAATGGTATAACGCCGGCACACGTAATGATGAGATTGTGCTTACTCAAAGCCGCGAATATGATCCGGAATATGGAGGCAAATACACCATCAAACGCTATCACAGCGAGAAGGTTGTTTCCGAGGAAGGGTGGCAGCACACCAAAGTCGAACTCAGCCCCCTCAACCCCGATTTCGATACAGTTGAGCTAACCGAAGATGACGACATCCGCACTATCGGTATCTTCAAATGCGTGCTATTGTTAAATAATTGACTGTAAACAACATGCAGATGTATTGCTGCGAATCCAAAAAATATTAATCTAATACTATATGATTTCTAAAATTTCGTACATCAAAAATTTTGCAGTATTCCAAGATTTCAATTGGGATAATCTAGTTTGCGATGAAAATGGTACTGTCCAGTCATTTTTGAAAAACAATATTATTTTTGGGCATAATTATTCTGGAAAAACCACATTGTCAAGAATTTTTAGATCATTAGAAAGGAAAGAATTGCCTGATAAATACGATAATCCTCAATTCTCAATAAAAATCAATGGTGTAGATATTAATGAAACAGAATTGGAAACATGTACTGAAACCATAAGAGTTTTCAATGAAGACTTTGTAAGAGAAAACTTAGCTTTTATAACCAATCCAGATGATGCGTCAATAGTGCCCTTTGCTGTTGTTGGAGAAGGAAATGTTGAAATCACCACGAAGATAAATGATATTAATGATGAACTCGGTGACGAAGGAAAAGAAGAAGGACATGTAAAAACAAAACTTTATAAAGAACAAGAGGATAAAGTTAATGCATATCAAGAGGCGAAAAAAGCATATGAAGAGGCGAAATATTCTTTGGACTATAAAATAAAACAAAAAGCGACTGGTGATAGAGAGCACTCCGTTAAATACAATAATATATATGGAATGCCCAATTATACATCCGCTATGTTAGAAAGAGACATAACGGAGACTCTTAGTACATCATACAAACCACTTACAAAAGAAGAAATACAACAGAAAAAAGAAATGGTTCGGGAAGAAGCTAAAAATAACATATCCGAACCTAAACAATTGAAAATTTCATTTGAAGATATAAATAAAACGGTAAGAGATCTTCTTTCTCGCACGGCAGGGAAAAGTGAAAAAATTGAAGAATTAGTAAAAGATGCTGCTTTGCAAAAATGGGTAGAACATGGAATGACGTTACATCAGGGCAAGAGGACGCTTTGTGCATTTTGTGGTCAAGAAATTCATAAAAATAGATGGGAAAAATTAGAGAAACATTTTGACACAGAATTTGCAGAAGTTAACAAATCCCTTGATGCAGAATACAAAGAGTTACAAGAACTCATAAATGAGGTGAACACTTGTTATGCCTTAAATAAAACTGAATTCTATAGCAATCTATCATCCGATATCAATAGTTTTACAGCAAAATGGGAGGCTTTAAAAACCAACATTATTTCATATCTTAAAACCTTACAAGAGCAAATAGAGGACAAAAGAGGAAAACTTTTTGATCCAATCGAATTCAAAGAAACTAAAGATTTCTCTGGGGAAATAGACGATATCTATGCAACTTTAACCTCTATCATTCAAAAACATAACGGCTACACGGCTTCCTTAACAATCCAAAAGAACGAAGCACAAACCGCGTTAAGATATGATGCTGTTTACGAGTTCTTAAAAACGATTAATTACGAACAAGAGATTAAGAAAATTTCCAAATTAGAGGGTGTTGCAGGAAAAAAGAAAGATGCACTTGATAGTATCAATAAAATAATAGATAATAAAAAGAAAGAAATTGAGTCTCTTCGGGAACAGATAAACGATGAAGAAAAAGGAGCCAAGAAAGTAAATGATTATCTCACAGGATTCTTTGGACATCAATACCTATCATTAGAAGCATTCAAAGAGGGAGAGGATAAACCCTATCGGTTCACGATCGTAAGAGATGGGAAACCGGCATATCATCTAAGCGAGGGCGAATGTAGCTTAGTGGCTTTTTGCTATTTCATGGCGCGTTTGGAGGATAATATAACCAAAGGAACTCAACCAATCATATGGATAGATGATCCAATATCTAGTTTGGATGCAAATCATATATTCTTTATTTATTCTCTTATTAAAGACAAAATAATATATCAAGCAGCATCTTATCAACAATTATTTATATCAACACACAATTTAAATTTCTTAAAATACTTGAAAAGATTAAGGGTTAGTGGGAATGATCAACTACGTTATTTGATAATTAGCAGACGTGACGATTGGTCTAGTATTTCCTTGATGCCTAAGTATATGAAAGAATATGTAACAGAGTTTAATTATCTATTCAAACAGATTTATGATTGTGCAACAATAGAGAATATAACAGATGAGAACTATACGATATACTACAATTTTGGCAATAATGCTCGAAAATTTCTAGAGTTATATTTATATTATAAATATCCTAACAAGATGGAGGAACACGATAGATATGTAAAGTTTTTTGGCTCTGAAGATAAAATACCTACTATTTTGATTGAACGAATTAATAATGAATACTCACACCTTGCTGCAATTTTAGAAAGAGGAGAAACACCTGTAGAAGTTCCCGAAATGAAAAAAGATGCACAGTTCATTTTGAAAACGATTAAAGAAAAAGACCACGAACAATATAATGCTCTATTAGAGAGTATCGGAGGCACCCATTGAGTGAAATGTTTATGGCTAACAAACAAAAGCAATAAATTAGAGTACCATCGAATATAATCGGCTAATCAGGTAGCAAGGGTTATCAATTGGCGTATTATCAATATATCCATAGCGATTTGTTATAGTCCCAGAATATTTTCTAAAAATCTATATTATGAAAAAATTATATTTCGTTGAAAGCATTAAAGCAAATGTTTCTCCAGAAGGTGAAATAACTGGATATAATATTTTGTATGAAGATGTTGAGATTACCGAGAAATTAGAAAGTCCTCGAAGAGATAACATCAATGAGCCTTATGAAATCCAGGAAGGACGCAGTCCTTTCATTAATAATGTATATCCCACAGTCCCCATTCCCAAGAAAGCAAAACGTCCTTTGCATGAGGGGCAATATGTATACATAGATGGAGAACACCTCATTTCGGTAACAAGTAATTCAATAGCTAAAAGACGTCGAGCAGATAATAGAACATATCGAGAGAGATTATTATCCGAAAGAGGCATTGATGAACTTGAAAGTTATTATTCCGATGAAACTCTTGTAAAATCATACCATGTGAATGTCGGGCATGGGAATTGTACAATTATATTAATTCAAGATCATAACTTTTATCAAATATGGATGGTTGATTGCGGAGCTATTGATCAAATGAACCATATAAATTACTATAGTAATATTGATAACTGTTTCGCAGATATAGCTCACATTCTAAATAAAGATAAGTCAAGTCTTTTTATCTCTAAATTTCTGTTAACCCATTGGCACCATGACCATATTTCAGGCATTCCATATCTTATCAGAGATGGATATATCAAACAAACAACACAATTCTATATGAATCTATATTACGAGCATTCCTCGCAATGTATGAATGAAGTTCTTAAAAAGCTGGATAATCTGCATGTCTCATGTTACGAACCAACTAGCTTTTTAAATCATAAACACCCCCGTAAAACCATAGCCATACTTCACCCTAATTGTCGTATTCGAAGGAAATATTCACATAAAGATCCAAACAGCCGATTTGTTAGTAATATAAACAACTCCTCTGTGGTGTATTCTATTTCAGTCGTAGGCAGAACAATGGTATTTCCTGGAGACATAGAAAAAGAAGGACTGGATTATATGACAATGACGCGTACTTGCCAAAATCAGCCTCTCTGTTATACGGATTATTATTGTGTCTCGCATCATGGTAGTTTTAATGGGCATATAGATATTGCTTGTCGAGGTAGAAGTTATTATAATACTATAGGCGAATGCTTGTGTGATCTCCCGATAAAAAAGGCAATTATAATGGGACGTGATAAGGCTTTCTCTGGGATATATAGTCCTGTCGTCCAGAATTATTGGAAACAAATTCTTAAATATTCAGAGGTCGATGCGTCGGGAAAACCCTGCAAGGCCTATGTCTTAGAGTGGAACTCTGGAGCTGATTCTTATTTATAATTTTTCTGTCATTTATCAAATTAACATTATGGGAAAGCTTGTAATGGACGCCTTAACGTACGGCTCGTTTCATCAAGAAGTAATTCTTAAACTGCCTTTTCTAAAAAATCATGTAACGAGCAAGTCTTTTTATGATAAAGCTTTATACTATGCAAATAACATTAACCTTTCTCCAGAAGGGCGGATACTTGATGTCCTGGCTGTAACTCAGGCTGAAATTATTTCCGAATACGGGAAAGCACTTCCAAACGTTACGCCAACAATTTACTACTCTAATATAATGTGGGAATATGTATATATTCTCTTATATTACGCACATTATGGGGAACAATTATGGATTGATACCATAATGCCCAAGATGTGGAAGATGCAGAAAAATGCGGTTATACGAGACGAAATGAAAAAAGGCGAAGAATATGTCGACGAATATATCAGTGCTCGTAGAGATTTTAATGAGAAAAAGCGCGCTGCTTCTCTGCAAGCAGAAACGGTACCTGATGTAGTGCAGATAATGCGAGATATTAACGCTGGGAAGATCCGCTATATCGAAGTTGACTGGGAGCAACAAATAAAAGCCGTTTTGAAACTCTGCAAGTTAATGCCCACCAAATTCCCTTATGTCATTTGGTTGTGGGGATTATTAGGCGAGATAGAAGACCCAACTATCCGTATGGATATCATCGGTAAAATGCAAAGTGCGGCTCCAAAATGTTTCGATGACCAATTCGAGGCACAAAGGTTTATTGAAGAGTGCACTTGCATATACCAGATATGTATCAGGGCACGAGCATACAACCTCAGAAACGATATAGGTATTCGACACAAATGGACTGACGAAAGAAAAAGTCTTAATGATTTAGCGCATATCTTTTCCGATAAAGTAGTCGAGCCATCATTGATGGTTGCGCTCGCCGAAGAAATGTATAGTTCAGTACAAGATGGAGAAAAGAAGCATTATATGCTCACTCTTGTATTGAGAGCGCCACGTAGTATAGGCAAACTAACTATTGATAATATCGTTGATTTCGCAAAGAATCTATATATTGCCGAAGGTTTCCGCCAACTACTCATAGAGGGAAAAGAAGATTCATTGGATGTGCCTACCTTAGAAACATTTAATTGGAAATTGCGTAACGCATGTTTCGATGTCTATATTAACTTACGAAAAGCGCTAATCAAAGAAGAACTTGAGCAAGACAATACGCGAGTCGATGGTGCAAGTGATGTTGAATGCTTGGAATATTTACTGGAAGAAGAAAATGCTGTTGTAGATTGCGAGAATGGATTAGAGCAATTCCGTGGGTCTGCGGCTTATCATGCAATGTGGTATCCAGGACGTCAAATAGTTCTGGATATGGTTAAGGTCTTTATCAAGTATTTGCAAACACGTATTGAGAAAGCGAAAAAAGATGCAGCAGAAAATGAAGCTCTCGCAGCAATAAGTTCCAACGCTGCTGTTGCAAAAATGGCAGCCATAGTCAAGCTATCAATAAGCGGACAGGGCGAACAACATGCACAACAAGAGTTAAAAGAAGAGACGACTACCGAAGATGGTATTGAGAACAAAAAGAAGACACCAACGAAAGAAGAGATAGAGGAGATATTCCTTCCAATCTATACCAGGACTGCCAATTGCCAAATGCTAATCAACCTTTTACTTGATGACAGAGACAAAGTATCTGATACCGATTGGGCACGCTATGCATTGACGATCTATCGTTGTAAGAAGATCTTCAGACATCACCCGGAATCATTCAAAGATTGGTTGCCAAAATTCTGCTCGTTGCTCGGAAGAGATGTGGAATATCGGGCTCCGAGTGATTTGAATAGAACAAAGTGCAAAACGGATATCTCATCATTTCTTCCAAAACCATAATGTAGAGTCCATGTAGAGTGGTTTTGTAGAGTCTGCCATTCTATAACTATCTGCCAACAAAAGCATAAGTCGCTGTTATTCAGTGACTTATTTTTATTCATAGGTGTTTGTCGAGTTTGTAGAGTAAAAAATAATTCAAAAAAAAGCAGTAATTTTGCACTCGATTTTGATCGGGTGCATTTTATTTATATATATTTTGATTTTTAAGTCGTTATATTTACGATATCTTTGCACTCGAAATCAATTTAACATATTTTATTAACCCGCGAGGTTTTGTAGGCTTGTAGCTACAGGAAAACGTTTTCACTCAAAGCCGAGCATAAATCTCAAAGGTTTATGAAAGAAACAACTTTAACCTCTGCCCAACTCGCCGAGTTGCAGCATTGCTTCCAACGGATAAACGATATCCTTGGATTGTCTATTTCTCTTGCAGACGCCCATCAATCTGATGCACAGCGTCCATCTGCTCATCCGCGTAAACGGACGGCACACCGCGTGACAACGGCCACATTTACCTATCGTTGGCTTGTTGCTGCACCGCAACGTATCACCCTGCTTTATCAGCATCTTCTTCGTGCCCAATGGATTGCAGCAGACACAACGCCAGATGATTTCTTCTCTCTTTTCGAAGGAAAGGACACACCCGTTCATATCAAATGGACAGGATCAAACCTTCAATTGGCATACCTGATTCGTGTACTTACGGAGCGTAATTACATTACTTCTCCGCAAGGTATTGGCAAATGGACTTGCGTTTATAACCACTTCGTGGACAAGAACAACCGACAGTTGCCCAAACTGAACAGCCTGCATACGCCTTTAAAGTCAAAGATGGCGATTGAGCAACTGGCAGAACTGCTGAACCCGGGCAAGTGACCAACGGCACAAGTAGCGGCATTGGCAAAAAATCTTGTAGCGCAGTATCTTCCGTGCATCGCAGAACATTTTCCGCCAATCAGCGGCAGCATTATTTTCTCTTGCCGCTACTTTTTACAGCATTATTATAGAAACGCGTCCCGCAGAGGACAAGCATAGAAATAAAAATAGATTGAAAACGAAATTGTTTTTTATGTTTATGTCTTTTGAATGATTTAAACTCGGTAGAGTGTGAGTTAAGGCGGTAGATGGTCTTGGGAGCTTGCTCACAAAGGCTATCTATCGGACTAAGGCACAAAGCGTATAGCGCTTAAGCATTCAAAAGGGTTTTATAGGTTTTTGTTTAACTAAAATAATTGAAATATATGAAATCAAAAAACATTGTAAAAATCGTCATCCCCTGCCGAAGTGCAGAAGAGATGCAACAAGCCAAAGAGGCTGTTCTTTATCATCTGGAGACACTCAATCCGGAGTTCATAGCGGACAACAACACACTTACTGTCTCCGTACCACCGCTGGACTCCAAACTATTCGCACCGGACGAAGCCTGCGACATCATCCGTCAGACCCTCGCCCAGTCGCTCACCTTCATCAACGAATGGACGTGCACGCTCCATATAGTCAACTGATTTATTAACCCGGCATCTACCGTCCTCTTCGCTTTTTTTGATTCCCTCTTCCTAAGTGGTGAGGCAGTAACCTACTTCTGCTTCTTTTGATTTTTTAGGGAGCAGATACAACGCACAATCGAAGGAGTTATGTGGTGGACATAATGACCGAGATTGAACGCAGGGGCGATAGGTCAGAAAGTGTTTTACAACAAACGCGTTTGTTAGTCACACTCCACTGACCTTTACCCCAAGTGGTGCGGCAGTAGATGCCCCTAAAAAACTAAAGAAATGAGTAAGTACAATTTGGAAGCCCCATTTACTGCCTTCAGCGGCAAAGTCTGCAAGCACTCCAAAATCATCTTCAAGAAAGTGCGCCAGACCAACTTCACTTCGCAGATCTGCAATCCGCGTACCAAGCCCTACTCCGAGGCTGAACTGGCTCGGCAATCCAAGTTCCGAACCGCCGCTGCTGCCACCAAGACTGCACTGGCTGACCCTACTACTCGTGCCACGTACGAGGCTGACTTCAAAGCACAGAGCAAGTACCAAACCCTTTACGGCTACGTCCTTGCCCAAGAGTACGCCAAACTGTAACCCTTATTATTAACGTTAAAAACACCCTTACGGCGTAGGGGCAGTTCAGAAAGTCTAACAGGCGTAGCCGGTCTAACAGCAAAGCGGTCTATCAGCCCTATGGGCGGTCTGTTCGGCAAACGCCGAACATTATGGGTAAAGTTGTTTTTGAAGACCCTATTCATCACATCTCGGGTCGTATCAGCAAGAAGTATCGCACTTGCTACAATTATCGCAAGTGGAGCGACCGCAAGTACACATCCGTACACGGCGACCGTACCACTCCGGCAAGTACAGAAGAGCTCGCACAGCGTCAGAAGTTTCGCGTAGTTCGTTTGGCGGCTCTAAACCGTTCTATGGACTTGTCGCACCTCACGTATGACCAAATGGACTTCATCGAAGAGAAGAAAACCAAGCCGAACTTCAAGTACACTACGTATCGAGGTTGGTTGTTTGGCAAGGCATGGAAGTGCTACAATGAGAGCACGCACGAAGTGAACATGCCGGAACGTCTGAAGACCATTGGATAAGGAGGTGAGTTATGAAAGCAGACATTCAGCTTATTACCGTGGCGGTGCTTTCTATCGGCGGACTGGTTCTCTTGTTCTGCGGGGCGTTTATCGCTCCGCAGGGCGAGATTCACGAAAGCCTGTTGGTTGGCTTTGGCGAAGTTGCCACCTTTGCAGGAGCCCTGTTTGGTATCGACTACACGTATAAATACCGCAATAAGAATGGTAACCATCCCCCTAACGAGAATTAGCCGAGAGGGTAAAGCGGTACACGGAATTATGCGCGTGAATGGACGAGACATCGCAACGCTCGAAAATGCGGACTACATCATACCTGTAGGAACTTATCCGGTCTTGGTCACATTCTCACCGCGCTTCAAACGTATGCTGCCGCTTATCGGAAACGTGCCCGGACGCAGCGGAATACGCATCCACAGAGGTACAAAGCCGGAGCACTCAAAAGGCTGTATCTTAGTGAGTGCCGCCATGGAACAGCAACTTACTGCGGAATGGCTTGCGTTGCAAGCGAGTAAAGAACCTATTAAAATCACGATTGAAAATGAAAACTGAAAACGAAGAAAAAGATTGGGTGAAAGTTCTGTACGAAGTCATCCTTAAAATCCTCACGTTGGGTTTCTACCATGTAGAGAAGCATCGTAAGGGATAAAAAATAATCCGTTTAGGTTGAGCGGATACTAGAAAGAGGAGCGAAATCGCTCCTCTTTTCAATCATAATTACTTACTTAAATGGAATATTCTCTATAAAATTCTGTATCTCATCATAGAAAGGATCCCTCCTCATCACACGATATTCAGGAATATCTCTTAATTTAATCTCACATATAGTTAAAGATTCTATCATGGTGTCAAAATAGGAAATTGGGATGCAGTACATAGATATAGGATTTCTTGAATCAGGAGTTCCACTACCTACCATGATATATACTTTTGTATCAACGTTCAATAATCTATTTATCCGTTGTTCGAAAGATCTATAATGCTCCAATTGATTACAACTAATTGAGAGGGTGTCTTTTTGAGTATATTTACATTCTAATGCCAAGACTTTCTTATTGCCTTCGTCAGCAAAAATCAAATCAGGATATTGATTCCATGAAGCAAAAATCATTTGCTCTCCTTTATAAGGATAAACACATTTATCTCCTTGCCAAATTTTCAAGTCATAATGTGGATAATACTTTTTCATCCACCATACGACATGTTTCTCAAAGTTATATCCTACTATATATACATTAAAATCTTCACTAAAAAAATCGGATAATTTATTGTTGTATTCATGCTCCTTAGAAATTATTTCAAGTTCTTTCTCTCCAAGTGTATTCTTTAAATTTTTATTTTCTCTATCTAAAGACACAATAGACTTTGTAATATCTTTAATTATTAGTCGAATATTAGACACAGATTGTTGTACAGAGGAAGAACTATCCTTAAGCTTACTCTGTAAGTCCGCAACTTCATCAGCAAGTTGTTTGAGAACTTTCTTAATTTCAAATGTAATATATTGCTTATTTCCTCTAGTTATACTCATGTTTACAAAACTTGTTATTACGAGTGCAAAGGTACAAAAAAATATTGACATGAGCAAATATATTTGCGAATTGTAACGAAACAGACGCAAATATCAGCAGTTACACGGCGAAATAGCGCCGAGTTAGACCAGAAAGGTGTATACTACTCTATAGAGCCGTGGTCAGGATACTATCCGAACGCAAGAAACAAAGCATTCGCGCTCATGCCCCCTTAATAGCCAAATATAAAACCACATCGTGTAACGATGTAAACAGCCCACCCTACACGCCGCATGGGCTACATCCGCATTGAGACCGAGCGGGCGGGGCGGCATCTTTAGCGGCCTTGTGCAGAACATGACGCTAATATGCCGGACGCGATGGTCGAACCGTCCTCACGTGGAGAGAGGACAGCGAAGGACTAAACCGCCTATGTCCGAGCCACCCACTACAAGCAGAAACAAAAAAAACGGCATACGATGCCGGACTAACAAACGAAGAGAGAGAAGAGGAGAAATAAAAACGATTTTTTTCTTTCCCCAAAAAATTTTCGCGGAATGAAATGGAGCGAGCTATCCTAGGCGGAGGCCGCTCCTTCCAATTCAATGGAAGGACGCTCCGGGGGTCGGCTTACCGCTTGCATCGCCGGACATGCTATACAAAGAAAGAACCCCCAAGACGAATCTCAGAGGTTCTCAAAGTGGCGGCTACCTACTCTCCCACAATGCAATGCAGTACCATCGGCGATGCTGAGCTTAACGACCCTGTTCGGAATGGGAA
>JBGUIU010000252.1:0-3368 GCA_045113275.1 Paludibacteraceae bacterium | reverse complement strand
CGATTTCGGCGATAGAAAACGGCAAGCCGGTGACCACGGATGCGATGGTGAGCGTTCTGAGATACACGGGGCATCTGGATTTGCTGACTCCGTTTGAAGAGCTGAGTAGAGCTGTCCAATCAAGCCCGATGATGATATATAAGAATATGGGTAAATATCCGTTCCCGCAGAGAATCAGGAATGTAAATAAAATAAAGAAATGAGAGATAATAAAAAAAAGGAAACCGCACTGGTAAAGATATGGGATAAGACAGTAGGTTATGTCTCAAAAAACAGTGACAATCTCATTGTCTTTCAGTATGACCCTTCGTTTGTCAGAAGTGGCATCGAATTATCACCGATCGCCGTTCCATTAAGCAATGATGTTTACAATTTCAAAAGGCTTAATGAAGACACATTTAAAGGTCTGCCTGGTTTTATTGCGGATGCCCTGCCGGATAGTTTCGGTACATCCGTATTAAACCAATGGCTGAGAAATCATGGACGCCAGACAGACACATACTCTGTCATAGAAAGACTATTGTTTCAAGGTAAGCGCGCGATGGGAGCCTTGGAGTTCGAACCTCATTGGAGTGGAATCAAAGACAGAAAGGAGAGAATCGAAATGGAGGATCTGGTGCAGGCCGCCGCGGAAATCATGACACGCAAGTCGAGCTTGCATACAAACATGGACAAGGGAGAGGATGCTCTCGATATGATCCTCAAAGTAGGAACGTCGGCCGGTGGTGCGCGTCCAAAGGCGATTGTGGCGTACAACAAGGAGACACACGAGTTACTTTCGGGTGTCACCTCCGCACCAGACGGATTTGAACAGTATCTGCTCAAATTGGATGTGAAAATAGACAAGGAGAATAACCTAGGAAGCGGATCATCCCATTATTGCCGTCTGGAACACTCCTACTACAAGATGGCTCTTGCCTGTGGTATAGAGATGGAGGAATGCCTGTTGGTGGACAGCGGACAAAGATCCCATTTTCTGACCAAACGTTTCGACAGAGTAAAGAAAGACGGTAAGGAGGAAAAGGTGCACATGGTGTCATTGACAGGCATGGGTCACTTTGATTTTAACACGCCAAGGGTATGTTCCTATGAGGATATGTTCTCTATCATGCTTAAACTGAAGTTGCCGTATCACGACATGGAACAAGCATTCAGAAGAATGGTGTTCAACGTTGTTTCACGTAACAACGACGACCATCCAAAGAATTTCTCCTTCCTGCTTGACAGAGATTCCCAGTCATGGCGTTTCTCTCCCGCTTATGACGTCACGTTCGCCCATAAGGTGGGTAACTTCTACATCGGCTATCACCAGATGGATATTTGCGGGAAATACGATGGGGAGCAAATCTCAGGGAAGGACCTTAAGGAATTTGGGAAAAACTTCGGCATAAAAAAAGCCGACGACATCATCAGTCAGATTGTGGAGGTAGCCAGCCATTGTGAGAATTATATGGATAGCAGGATTCCTCAGGAAGTGGTGGATCGTGTCAAGGAGGAAATTGCCGCGGCTTGCAAAAACAAACAAGTAAAGAAGTATATCCCGCTCGACTTCTCCGAAGGAGAGAATCAGAACATAGTAGGTGAAGAGAGGGGAAGCTATCAGAAGCTATAACGTTTATGTTTTTAACATAAAGGGATTTATATTACTTAAAAACTCAATTTTTGTTTTGAAACTTTTGTAAGAAATTAATATTTTATGAGCGTTGTAAATATTACATGCACAAAATGTGCGGAGAAAATTCAATTTAATATTGACAAACAAAAAGGAGAAGTGTTTTGTCCATATTGTGGCAATAGAATGGATATGGAAGCGGCACTTCGATTAATTGCAGACGAAACACAGAAGACTCTTCGGGAGACGTCATCAAATGACATTGTGGATAGTGAGTTATACAATTTGTATACTTTAGCGAGAAGATCAAAAGAAACAAACAATATTGAAAATGCAAAGAAGTATTATGATATGATCCTTCTTAAGGATGTTAACAATTGGGAACCCAATTTCTATTCGGTGTATTATCAAGCAATGTTGTGCAAATTGGGTGGCATTGTGCAGGCGGCAATTGATGTGAAAAATAATGTAATTGTGGTTGGGAAAATGATAGCAACTATGTATGGTACGGATAAAGAAACCATAAATGCTGATATAGAATATGTCGTTTCAGAAATCACTCGAAAATTGGTTGAGATTACGAATATGTTTCACGGCGCATCGTTTCAACATTTCTGTGATTGTATCGGTGGTCCTGTTGATTATGCTCCAGTATATTCCGAACTTTGTACTCAATGTTCTTTGATTATGTATGACTGGGCAGTGACAATAGAAACATATTGGGGTGATAAGTATGGGGAATATATTGCATTAGCGTATTCAACGGGAATAGAATATCATAAGAAAATGGCGACTAAACTTCTGTATCAAGAAGATTTTGAGAAACAAAAGCAGCTAATTCTTGCAAATGCTGCTATTGTTCAGAAATACAATCCGTCATATCAAATCGGAAATTTTAAGAAAGATGACAATGATCCAAATAAAGGTGGATGTTATATTGCTACGGCTGTCTATGGTTCGTATGACTGTCC
This sequence comes from Paludibacteraceae bacterium, assembly GCA_045113275.1. Lineage (GTDB taxonomy): Bacteria > Bacteroidota > Bacteroidia > Bacteroidales > Paludibacteraceae > UBA1181. The sequence goes on along the minus strand of JBGUIU010000252.1, from coordinate 785 downwards.
GGAAGTTTGGACTTTGCGAAGATATCGTGACTATGCATTATATTACTCTTGGTATGGTAAAGTGTTCGTTAAATGTTATTATGCTATTAGTCCGACATTGGTTAAGTGGTTTGGAAATACAGAATGGTTTAAGTGTTTATGGACCATATTGCTTAATCGGATTGTTGCTAAGCTGAACATGAAAGGATATGATAGGACTCCATACAATGACAGGAAATTTTGATTAATGGTATTAGACATTAATTCTTTTAGATTGCCGTTATTCTATATTTGTGTTTCTAACATAAAGGGATTTATATTACTTAAAAACAAGAAAAACGGGAGGTGATTTTTATGGCAGATATAATTACAGTGGAACGTGAAAGTGTCTGCATGGGAGACGATCTTAATGCACCGAATACAACAACAGTGTCCATCAATGATGAAATTTTGTAAAAAAAAGCGATGAAATGAATGCATTCTTTTGGTTGCAACAACATTATGGAAGTTCTCCGTTTAAGACTCAAAAAAAATATAAATGTTATGTTATACTAAAAAAGTAGAAGATGGTTTTTGTTGAGTTATACTTGAATTTGTGTCACTTGTCGGGCGTGTTCCTATTCGTCAACGCAATTCTTATTGCATTACTATCGAATGTTTATTTTTAATACTATCACTTATCAGACCAGTTACCTTAAGATTTTAATTAAACAATAACCTTTCCCCCTAGGGGGAAACGGCCAAAAAAAAAATCAAATTAAGCCACCTTGGACAAGTCATCATCGCAAAGATACAAAGATTTTGGA
>JBGUIU010000251.1:0-5260 GCA_045113275.1 Paludibacteraceae bacterium | reverse complement strand
AAAAAAGGAAACCTCCCAGTGGACAGTTCTAGGAGGTTTTTTATTTAAGTGATTATTTACCGCGATAACCACTTCCACTAATTAGACGTAATAGTGGTAGGGGTTTTGCTAAAAAGAAAGAAAAAAGGATCAGAATTTCTTCTGACCCTATTTTTATTCAATCTTCAATATTATTCGAAGAAGAGAACTTGTGTAATGTTGTCGGATGCGTAGTAACCAACTGAGACTTGGTGGTCAACTGCGTTAGCGTAGTATGGACCACTTGAACCTTGTTTTAAGGTGTAACCAGCAGCGAGAACGATTGGTTCGATGATAGCTGTTAAAGCATCTGCTTGGTCGCCACTGAAGAGAATAGCGAAGTAGTGGTAGCCATCAGCGACATCAGATTCAACTGCGAAGCCAGCGCCAGCAGCATCTGGTAAAGCTTCAGCAAGTGTGAAACCTAAGTCATATTGAGTTAAGAACGCATTGAGTTCTGCTAATGGGAATTCATTAAGATCAAATTCGATTGGAGCGCTATAGCTTGGTCTGAGAAGGATGTAGCTGTAGTAGTCACCAACGTATAATTTAGCACCGGAAGCACCGAATGATAAGTTGTGGTCTTGATAGCTATCTAATGTATCTGTCCAACCAAATTCACCCATAGCGGCAGCGAAGGCATCCATTTCGTCTTTGCTGGAACCATAGATTTTAGCATTGGCGCCATCAAGGATGAAATATGCATCTGGATCAGCAGCAACGTATTCAGCAGCGACGACTGCGACATCGATAGAAGCAAATGTACTAACAACGTATTCGTCGATATCAGAAACATCGTATTCAACGACTGGAGCTGGAGCAGCTTCGATTAAGCAAGAAATCTTAACGTAGCTGTAGTAGTCTTCAACTTTTAAGCAGACATTGTCATCACCGAAGTAAGCTTTGAAGTCATCTTCGAAGTATGAGCTGTAGTGGTTGATTTGCCAACCAGCATTCTTTAAAGCAGCTTCGAAAGCGGCCATATCATCGGTATCAGAACCGTAGATGTTGAACATACCAGCAGTTGTGGATTCATAGTATGCATTGGCGTTTGCAGCTTCGTATTCAGGAACTGCGATTGCAATGTTTTGATCAGCATAGTATTCAACGATCTTGTCATTGACTTCATCAACGCCTGGGAGATCGATAACTTCACCTGTTGGGATATAAGAACCATAGTATTTAATGATTGTGTATCCACGTGTGAAATCAAGGTACATATATGTCATACCATCATTTGGTAATTCATAGTCTTCATAGTAGTCTTCCCAGATGAAGCCAGCGGCTAAGAAGTTAGCGGCCATTTCTTCTGTGACGTCACCAGCAGTAGCAAGGTAACCTGTAACTCTGTATGTACCAATGTGGGCACCGCTTGTGTATTCAGTCTTATTGGCTGTGTAGAACCAATCAGCGTCTGGGTTAGCACCAGCGAATCTGTTTTCTTCTAAGAAAGCTTCAGCGATGACTTCGGTTGGGAAACCTTCGCTCTTTGTGAAGCCGTTTTCAAGGAAGTATTCTTCTGTGTATGGAAGTGTTTCGCCGAAGAATCTAGCATATGTCCAGCCATCTTTTTCTTGCATTGCAAGGTATGCATCGTTTTCTGTATCAAATTCTGCATCTGGATTACCTTTAGCATCGAAGTAGACACCATAGTTATCATCGAAGAGGAAACCAGCTGCTTCAGCTTGTTCGCCTAATTCATCAGCGAATTCGCCTTCAGTAGCGAGTAAGTCGTAGTAGTATTCACCGTTATTGACGCCGAATTTTTCATACCATGTACCATCATTGTTGACACCGGCGAATCTGTCAGCACCAACTGTTAAGGCAATGTGTTCTGCTGGCCAACCATCAATAGCTTCAAATCCTTGTTCTAAGAAATATTCAGCATTGAATGGTGGGACATATTTTGGCATATAAACGTTCATGACGTTGCCATCATCGAAACCAAAGCCAACTTCAATATCGATACCACTTGCGGTTGTTTTAATGTAGTTAGTGGTGGATGTTGTGTAGATACCACCTTGTTGGAAACCTGCGGCTAATAATTTTGGACCGTAGTCATCAAGGACATAGTTTTCGGATTCATCATAGACATAGAATAAGCCGATGCCATATGAAGATTCATAACCTGAATAGTAACCGAAGTCGAGTGTAGCTTCATCATAGTCAGCGAATGGAAGGACTTCACCGAGATATTTGACCATCGCGGCAGCAACTTCTGGATTCCATTGAAGTTCACCATTGAGGTTTGCAACTTTCTTCCAGAAACCATTGGCTTTTTGATAGAAGTCTTTATTAACGAAGTCGAAGTATGTATCGCCATCTTTACCTAAATCGTTGGATGGACGACCATTGCCAGAGAGGAATGAGGCGCCATCAGCGCCGTCTTTGCCGTCTTTGCCGTCTTTGCCATCGACGCCATCTTTACCAGGGGCGCCATCAAGACCATCTTTGCCGTCTTTGCCATCGACGCCGTCTTTACCATCTTTACCATCAGCGCCATCTTTGCCGTCTTTACCGGCTGGGCCTTGTTCACCTTGAGGACCTTGAGGACCAACTTCGCCTCTTTCACCTTGGTCACCTTTAGCACCTTTGATGTTGCCGGCTGGTTGCCAAGCACCACCAACTTTAATGAAGAGATCCCAAGTTGAGATATTGACGAAAACGTCACCATTTTTACCATCTGCATCAGAAGGGTTTCTTGTGTCCGCTAAGAGTGACGCACCGTCGGCGCCTCTAACGGAATTTAACCATTCATCGTAGGACATTGTGCCGCCAGCAGCTTTGTACAACTGATAGATTTGTTGCTTTTCATAAGTGCCAGCTTGACTGTTGAGACTAGCGTTTGGACCTTGGAAGTTGCAGCCTGTTAAGAGCATGCCAGCTAATGCCAAACCTAGAAACATTTTTGAAGTTTTTTTCATAAACTGTCTTTTTCTCCTTTTTAAGATATAAATTTGCCTACAATCATATTTCAATGTCTAGCGCATGACAATAATAAATATTTATAGATTTATACGATTAAAAGTGATGATTTTATGACAATTTTGATAATGAAAAAAAGACAATTTTGATGAAAACTGCCTCTTATTTATTTATAAATATATGGTCAAAAATACTATCAAAGTGATAGAAGTTTTTAGTGGTCAAGAAAGACAAAAACAAATGTTACAAAAATTAAAAAAGTGTAAACAAATAATAGTCACACTCTCAATTTAATATTTATCAAAATATTCGTTTAAACGCTTTAATCGCAAGATTTTATAATATACGCATCAAAAAACGATTGCAAGAAAATAATTCAAAAATAGGATAATTTTTTATTTGTTGCGTTCTTTGAGAAATTCTAATAAATCCGCTTCTTTTAATGGTTTGGTGAAGAAGTAACCTTGGATATAATCGACTTCCTTTTGTTTGGATATTTCTAATTGCTTTTCGTTTTCCACACCTTCGATAACGATTGGGATGTTTAAACTCTTGAATAAGTTGACTGCAGCGTCAAAGAAGATCTCGACGTTGAGTTGCTCATTTAATAAAGATTTATCAAGCTTAGCGATTGAGAATGGTAGTGTGATGAATCTTGCCATATTGGAATAGCCACTGCCAAAGTCATCCATCGCAAACTTAATGCCATGTTGACCTAAGTCATTCATAAATTCTCTGGTCTTTGTTGGATATTTCACTGCGATAGTTTCAGTAATTTCTAAACAGAGTCTACTTGGATCAATATCGTATTGGTTAATAGTCTTAAGGAATCTCTCACTTGGGTTATTAAAGAATTCCGCACAAGAGACGTTAATTTCTAGTCTTTCAATTTGTGGGTTTCTTTGCATGAAAGCACATGTTTCGTTTAATACGAAGGCATCAATTTGACTGGCTAAACCAAAGCTTTCAGCAATTGGAATAAATTCGCCCGGACCAACATAGCCTAATTCATTGTTATCTAATCTAATCAATGCTTCGCAGTGATTGAAACAATGCTTTTTGATGTCATAGATTGGTTGATAGACCATGTATAAGCCAGAATTTGTCTTGAGGCAATTCTCTAAAATATCTCTAATCTTTCTATCTCTATTAACACGGTCCATGAATTCCTTACCAAGCTCCACATAGTGGGAATCCTTAAAGTTAACCGTGGATAATGTTCTAGCAATAAAATTGTTATATAAATCAGAGTTATAGAAAACCTTGTCATTAACAAAATAGAAAAGATTAATGGTGATTTTGACACTGTTACCTTTGACACTGAATGGTTCCTCATACCTGCATCTAATAGCGTCGACCATTTCTTTTTGTTCTTTATCATTTTTTAGTAAAATGACAAAACGTGAAGAAGTGGTTCTAAAGATAAAGGCTTTCTTATTAACACTTTCGATGTGCTTTCTCACAAGAGACACTAATTCATTAGAGGCCACAACACCGAACTTCTCGCTAAACATACCAAAGCTTTCAATGTCAAAGATGATGTAATGCTTTCTTTGCTTTTCAAATCTTTGAACATTGATATATTCAATGAATGCTTCGTTATTAAATGCTTTGGATAAACGGTCCACTTTGATGTCTGGGTCACATATGGTGACAACTGCGAACATCGCGGACAATGTGAAGGACAAACCAGACATAATGTAGTTAGGTTGAATGGTTTGAATTGTAGCGGCGGTAAGAACGATACCCATGACGCAAAGTAATACACGCATCAACTCTTTTGGTAATTTTTTCCTAAATATAATGGTGTACATTAAGGTCGCGGCGAAGTTCATACCCCAGTTAATGACATATAACAAAATAAAACCGGCTCCTGGTTGGAAATCATAGACACCGGTTTCATTATTCCAAGTAAATGAAAAGTTAAAATGGTGGAGACAGTTGGTGAAAAAGAGAACCGCCCCTAAAACGGAAGGTACTAAAGTTAAAAAGTATAATGGGGAATCTTTTAGAGAACGACCAACCGCATAGAAGACATAAACAAATAAGAGATAGGACTCAACTATCTGCATGAAGAAATATATTTCAGCGACCGCTTCAACCCAACCGATTGGAACGACATTAGAGTGATCTAATAAGACACAAAATAAGATGCTTAACGATACGTTAACATCAAGAGTAATTAAGCCCACGCTAAATAGACGATACGTGGCAACTGGGAACTTCTTTCTAGAGAAATAGGCCACAGTAATCGCGACAAGAATTATCAACGAACAAACTTCGAAATAATAATTAACATGCAAATTGGTTGGGAGAA
>JBGUIU010000250.1:0-1560 GCA_045113275.1 Paludibacteraceae bacterium | reverse complement strand
GGATTTTGCCGTGTCAGATTTTTCACTTATCTTAGTGTTGCAATTAGAAAACAAGCGAAAATCGTAACAAGGCGCTGCAAAGGTACTGCTTTTTTTTGAGATACGCAAACTTTTGTATGCTTTTTTTGAAAAAAATGTCTATTTGCCCTTTCTATGTACTGTCTATTAGCAAATGCAATTTCAGGTGCAAAGTTAGTAAAAATGTTCGAAGAAGCAAAATTTAGGTGTGTCAAAGTTCAATTTTTCTCTGGGTCTGTTGTTTAACTTCTTCTGGATGTTCATTATGTTCTGTGGTGAGACAAGGTTAAAGTTGGTATGTTTTGGTATGTATCGTCGTATGAGTTTATTGGTGTTTTCTACACATCCTTTCTGCCAGGAGGAGTATGCATCCGCAAAATAGACAATCACATCATCTTTGCCTTTTATATGTAATCCTTTGGTAATTAGTTGATGTGATGCAAATTCACTTCCGTTATCTGTAGTGATGGTTTTTACAGTCTTCCGATACGGCATGAGCAACCTCACAACCGTCTTGGCGATAGGCTCCGATTTCTTGCCTGTCTTTATCTTCTCCATCATCAGGAAGTTGGTACTTCGTTCCACCAATGTCAGTATCACCCGCTGACAACTATCCACTATCAAATCCATCTCCCAGTCTCCAAAGCGTTTGCCATTGGCTTCCGCAGGACGCTCATGAATACTTGTTCTGTTCGGGATATTGGTCGCTTTTGTAGGGCGGTGTTGTTTCTTTTCTCTTCTCCGATAACACAATTTATGCGGCATATATTGGCTTAGCCGCTCTTTGTTTTTGTGTACATAATTATAGATGGTCTGGTGGCAGATGTGGATGCCCTCCTTGGCAAGGACACCACTAATCTGACGGGAGACCAGTTCTCCTCTATAATCAACTGTTCAACACGCCACCACAAAAGGTCATCCTTGCAGTGATTAGGTAAGGTACTATGCTTGCGCTTTTGACATTTCTCTTGGGCAACACAAAAAACATACTGATTATCGCGGTTGGCGTTGCGTTTTACCTCACGCGTGATGGTCGAGGGATGAACGCCAATTTTTTGTGCGATACTTTTTTTTGTCAGTTTGCTTTGTAAATCCAAATAAATTACGTACCTTTGTTCCGAATTTAGTTGTTTAGCCATATGCAAATGCAAAATTAACTATTTTCCGGGAAAGGAGCAAATCCTTTCCTGTTTTTTTTGCATTGCATTTACTTTAGACCCCATTTTTTCTTTTTCCTCATCCCTGTTAGCCCTGTTCCGGTACACTTCACAGGGCTAACAGGGGCGAGGAAAAATTGCGTTTCTAAATGGACACTATAAAATTTGACTCCATGCTTTCACCCGTTATCGACTCAACACTGGGTCAGAGATGCCGCAGTATCATCGGATATCAGTTCAGCGAGATAGTCCGTTCGCTGATGAGCGTTTATTTCTGTGGCGGCTCATGCGTGGAAGACGTAACGTCACAACTGATGCGCCATCTCTCGTATCATCCTACCCTTCGTACATGCAGCTCTGATACCATCCTCAGAGCCATCAAGGA
>JBGUIU010000249.1:0-6224 GCA_045113275.1 Paludibacteraceae bacterium | reverse complement strand
AAAACCGGAATGGTGGCTCACTTTATTCCGGAACGGTGGCTCACTTACCGCCGGACCGCTGGCTCAGAGAGACACAGAATATTCACTCATTAGGGAAAAAACCGCATCCCCCTTGCTTCATTGTTGTGATGATTTCCTTATACTGTTCCGTTGTCAGAGCCACAGTTTTTTTGTTCATTTCAGCCTCCAAGTTCGTTTTTCTACATAGGGAAAGTTCGGATTTTTGAGCGGATTTATATTTTCCCCTTATTTCTCTATCTTTTGGTGTTCCTATTTGTGGTATTATAGGAACTGTCAGAGAAAAGGGCAGGGGATTGTGTTCCTGCCCTTTATGCGATGGAGAACCTCTTGCTGATGCTCTGACGGATGAAGGACTTATACACATCGGGAAGCGCTTTCTTGAAAGCACTATTATCAAAGCGATTGGAAACGATGCTCTGATAGCGGATGATGTATTGACCACACTCTAACTCTTCTGTATTGCGGTCCAGAAGTTCCTGCTTCAGACTATCTCTGATTGCTTCGGCTTCTGCTTTTGCTTCTTCCATCAAAGCCTCCCATTCGTTAAGAGCCTCAATTCTCTGGATAAGGTCGTTGTTAGCCATTTTAATAATCTCCTTTATTTATTATTTGAGGGATGTGCGCTCCTGAGTCTCTATCCTCATTCGGAATTTCTCTCAATCTCTTCTGCGGCACACTTGCGGATACATTGTTTTGTATCTCTCTCTTGATTGTGATTACATTATAGCACTAAAATCTCGTGCTGTCTATTCGCAGAAGCACCAAAAATTAGTGCAAATTCAGGCACAAAAACACCAGAATTTCGTGCAAAATGTACACTTGATTTTAGTGCCACGTTGTGCTATACTATGTACAGTGGGAAAGGAGGCGCATTTTTTTGGCGCTACGGTACAAGATTGATGTTATAAAAGCCCTAAAAGAGAAGGGGTATCCATCCACAAGAATCCGTGAAGAAAAATTGCTGGGGCAGTCCTATTTACAGCAAATCAGGCACGGAGAATTGGTGTCATGGAAAACAATAGACTTGCTATGTAAATTACTTGAATGTAATGTTGGGGATATTGTGGAATACATTCCAGATGAATGGTTGAACATCAGATGACTACTACACCCTCTACCCCTCCCTCCCCCTATCCAGAAGCAAAATAAAAATGTTCTGCATCGTTGTAGAGTGGGCTGGGGCTTGGTTTCGGGATGGTTGACATAACCGATATAATATATCTATATATGTGGCTCCGAAAAATTCCAAAAGCCATTTGATTTAGGGATACGATTGCCACAACCATAAACAGCGCAGCGGAACATCTCTGAACATCTTTGAATGTCTTTTTATATAAAACCAGCATCTTTGAACATCTCGGAATGTCTTTTGGACATTACGGAGCATCACGGAATAAAAACGAAAAAGACGGGGGATAGTTAATAATCACTATCCTCCGTCTCAAATTCAACTTCTATATCGTCAAATGCTCCGTCTCCAAGTTCACCGTCTCCAAAGACTTCTTCAAACAATTCATCCATTGTCACTTCAATAGCAGCCGCAACGCATTTCTCCAGTAATTCAGAAAGAAAGCGTTCAATTATAGTGCGCTACTTTTTTTCTTTTTTGCGCTTGAGGTCATCATCTATCATTATTTTTTTAACCTCGTTTCTATAATGACTTTCTTTGGTATTTCAAATTCTTTATCTTTATAAAATTCTGCTACATCGGCAGCGCTGGAATTATGTATTGACTACAAAATCTGCCAAGGCGCTTGACCGTCTAAATACTAACCCATAACTGTTCCGTCTTCTGGAACAGGAGGGAACATCTAATCAATTATATCCATTATTCTTCTTTTCCTTTCTAATGTTTTCTTCTAAACTGCACCAATAGAGATTGGATGCGCAATTGTTTTTCTTGTCGCCGTCAATGTGGTCAACGGTAGTTCTGCTCTCTGGGTCATCGTTTTCACAGAATGCCGTTGCCACTAAACGACTGACTAAAAAATATCTGCTCTACCCATTCTGGCAGAGACAGACACGATAATAACCTTTGTTATTACGAAAAGCGGTTAATAGTTTAGCCATCGTGTGCTTCAGAGATTTTATCCTGCCCTGATTACTGACAAGATATTTACCATCATAACCATCAATGGCTCTCCATTCTTCATTCGGTAAATCTGGAATTCTATCCAATACAGTCATCTCCTGTCTTGTTATCATCATCCTTCCCCTTGGGGGGACCGTAGAATAAAGGGCCGTAGGCACTTTATGCTACGGAGAGGGGGGAGAAAGCCCCGAAGGGGCACTCACTTTTCCTCTCACTATAGTTTGACAAATCTTAAGAACAGATTAACAAAGTTTGACAAAAAAAGAGAATAAAAAAATCTGCCAAAATTAGCGCAAATACCATGAATTGCGTTAATTTTGGCAGACCCTATTCATCAGGTGGAGAGATGACAGCATAGCGCAAATTATTATCACGACCTTCGCTGATAATGTAGCCGCTTTCAATCAGCAAAGTTTTTACTGTTGGCCATTTATATTGTTTGCGAGAAGGATTTTTAAAATTAAGAAAGTCGCAAAGCCTGTCTTTTCCTTCGGTGAAAAGCCTTGTTTCTAAAAATTCGTCAGGCAAGTCAATTGTCTGGGTTCCATCATTCAGAAGATAAAGAGTTTTTAAATCGCCATTAACTCTGCCCCTAACCTGAACCTGCGTGTCTTGGTTACTGTTATTGACGATGACATAATCAACATGCGATTTTATTTTGATGCTGGTTTCTGAACTGCTATTGATTATCAGAAGATTATAGTCTTCTGGAATTTTGAAGTCCTGTAAAATGGTGTCACGCACAACCAATTGATTTGGTTTCATCTGATATTTTGCGTTCGCAATACTCCAAATACAAATCGGAGATAACCCCATTTTTGCCGCCATAGCCTGTATTTCAACCATTGACTGTATGCGAGAAGAATAGCATAAACCTATTTCTTTCTTTTCAATTCCAGAAAGAATATATTCCAAATTTGTAAAAGGAATAACTTGGTCTTGGTCATAATGGATAAGTTCTTCTTGGTCTATTGGGAACTCAAACCATTCCGCTCCAAATTCTTTTTTGATACTGTCAGGAGTAGCAGAAAGAGCAATGACAGTTGTCCTATCATTTCTTACAGCAGATTTTAGTTGCATAAGTGCTACGGAATGATTATTTGGTCGGGGAGAAAAGTTCTGAAATTTTATTAGGCTGTGAAGTTCATCACAAATGATATATTCAAAATTTGAGAAGAAATCCGTGCTTTTTTGACAGAGCACGCCAAATTTTGCATAGGTCATTACAACAATATAATCATCTTTCTCAAATGAATGATGGTCCCAGCCAACAGAGGTTGCCCATCCGAAATATTCTGCGATGGCATTATAATTATTTAATATCTGTTCTTTACCGTTAATGGTATCTATCAGATACACGACCTTGTGTAAAGCATTTTCGGTAAGCGAAGGGATGTGCTGGAGAGCAAAATAAGTCTTGCCACTGCCTGTTGGTGCTTTAATGATATTCAGTTTATTTTTTTTCAACATCTGAATATCAATCATTTCAGAGAGATACTTGGAGCCTTTCATAATTAAGCCCCTCCTTTCTGCTCAATCTTCTGCGCTTCAAGCAGAACCTGAAAATCAATAATTTCAGGAGGATTATCGAGGTAAAACAAAGGGTTAGACTTATACAACGGGAATTGTTCAGCAAACCATTTGCGAACGACAGCATAGGCAGAATTAGACATAACCTTTGCGCTGGCCTTAATGCGGTTATACTCTTTAAGGTATTTTTCGCTATTAGGGAGTTCAGCCATAAATGCTTCTATGTTCTCATAAGTCAGGTTCTTAAACTGATTATTCTTTGTTTTAGAACCATCCTTATTCTTGTAATACTTGGGAGAAGTGTGTGTTTTCTTAACGATGCGCAACTGAGGAAAGTCAGCAAGAAGCGTCCGAACAAGTTTGTATTCTTCGCTGGTGGGGTCATTTGCGGCATCAGCAAAAGAGGAGGTAAGTGTGAGGGTCTGGGTGGCAAGGTCCAGTTTGTAGCCAGCGGTTTTCTTCGTCATTGTAGTAAATCTCCTTTATTATAATATTTAATTTCTATTGGATTATGCTGCGCTATCGAGTGTGGGGGCAGTAGCAGCGGTTTCATTCGCTTTGGATTCATCTTTGGAATTAGGAGTATTATTTACCCTGTATTCCTCAACAAGAACCTTTGCGTTATCATAATTGAAATTATCATAGTGCTTAAGGAAGAACTTCTTTGCGATGGGGTATTTGCTCTTCTTGGAGTTTTCCGCAAAGGTCAGGACCTTTTCGAACTTTTCCTCAAATGCGATGTCGTTCTTTACGGAGATGTAATCACGCATAAAATCAATGTCCATTCCAGCATAGACCTGACGCTCTTTGTTGCTCTTGGGAGCAATCATTTCAAGCGTGAAGTCGGGATGAGCAGCCATTTTTTCAGCAAGTTCATCATAAACGGGACCGAAGCCTTTGCTTGCCTTGTCAAAACTTGCCTTGGTTCCAAGAATTTTCTTGGCAATGAAATCATAGTGGAAACGTACAGCAGTCACATTCGTCTTTTTCATAGTAATTATTCCTTTCAGCGTCGGTCGCCACCCATAAATTTTTTCTTTTTTTTGAGGAGGTTTTTTCTTTTCTTTCCCCTTCCTCTTTACAATTATATTTTACCAGAAATAGGAAAAAATTCAATGGGACGATAAACTTTAGCGGAATATAACTGTTCTGCTGATATATTTTTGAAAATAAAAATAGCAGGGCCAAAACCCTGCTATTTACTGCTTTTTTCGCTAATAATTTGCTTCTATTTTTTGGAGGTAGTCTTTAAACCTTTCTACTACTTCTGGAGGGTCTTTGATTACCACCTTTTCACCTAAACCGCATACCCATCCATAGAAGTTTTCACTCTCTACGATGAAAGTTTTTACAGTAAAGTGATTATCATCGATTTTTGTGTATAGTTTACGGTCAGGCCCGAACCTTTCCATCATCGCATCCAAAAGGGATTTTTCAAATTGTAAGGTAATTCGGTCAGCGTTGCCACCAATAAACATTCCAAAGGTTTGCTTGGCGTAATCGCTTATCCCCATACGTTTGAATTTATCTTCGCCTTCTCTTGGCTCATCCTTTTTTCTTACATCATCCATTCTGTCTACTCTGTATGGCCTAATTTGATGATAGGTATCATCATAACCAATCAGGTAATGGTTCCCATCTGACAGAATAATCTTGAAAGGACTGACAATATATCTTTTTCCTTTTCTGCGGTTCTCTAATTGGGTGATGTTGTTTGGATTGTGGCGAGTGTATAGGAAAGAGATTTTTTGGTTGTTCTTGATTGCGGCTTTTATACTGCGGAGTTGCTTTAACATTTTCCTTTCTGTGTATTTTGGCCTCTCTGCCACGATGTATTCACTTGTCAGATTTTTGGCCTGATACTCACTACACAACTCTTTCAGTTTGTTTATCAGTTCTTCGGCTTCTGGTTTTGAAATGAAATTGGCAGAGGCTACACATTCTACGATTACCTCCAAGTCTTCAAAAGGTAAAAAGCGGTTGCCTATAAAAATGGGTCTTCCTTGCCCTCCTTGTATATCCAAAACAGGGTCAAATTCTGCATCCTTCCCTCCACGCAGGAGGTCAATGTCTCTACGGATGGAATGCGCTTCTGCTTCAATACCTTTCTCACTAAGGTGTTGTTCTATATCTTTTATTAAGACGCCGTGGAGCATATTTCCTTTTTCATCAGCATCGGTCTCTTTCATAAGATAGTCAGCGATGTAAAAAATTTTAAGTTTTTGTCTCTCACTCTTCGGCACTGCTTTTCAGCCCCTATCTGTATAGACTTTTAATTTATTATAGCAGATGTTCGGCAGACAAGGCAAGATGTTCAAAGATGCTTCTGGATGTTTAAAAGACATTCAAAGATGTTCAGAGATGTATAAACATATTTCAAGAAAGGTTTCGGAAAATAAAAATGTTGATTTATCATCAATATAGAGTTATTATATTTATTGTAAAGTCAGCAATGACATACATAAAAAAAATGTTATAAAAGATGGTTTATTCTGTGCTGCAGATGTTGAACCCGATGAAGGTTCCTTCACAGTCTACACGGCTGAAGATGATGTTGCAGCAGTTTCCGATGCTCTGACGG
>JBGUIU010000248.1:0-3034 GCA_045113275.1 Paludibacteraceae bacterium | reverse complement strand
ACCGTGTTCGATGACAGACTGCAGTTTGACTTCAGGACAGGCTTCAGCGTAGAGATTGAAGCCTAAATTCCCCTTCCTGCCGTCATGTCATGTGGCGGAGGGATTTGTTAAAGACTGCTAAAATTCTTTATCGATACTGCCGATTTTAGCCTTTAAGGTTTCTTCAAGAGCAGCGAAGGTAGAAATAAAGCGCTCTTTTATTAAAGACACAAGTTCCTCAGCTTCTTCTTCGTTGTAAACATGAACCGAAAGATTCCTTTTTCTCAACATCAGCAGCCAGGAATCGGAATCAGAAATAAATCCGACTTTATACGCAATCTGCAAAATTTCCCGCGGAGACCCGACATCTGCCCCAGCAACACCATGATTTCTCAGTACCTCCTGAAGAGCCTTCCAGGAGAGTTCAAATGTCAGATTAAACTGGCCTATTACTCCTATTCTGTATATTTCGTTTTCAAACGCCTGCTTAAAATCTGCTTTCTTCAGTACCTTTAGACATTTGGAAAAATTATCAAACTTTTTCATATATAACTATACCGTCCCTAGCAATTTCCTTTTTCAATTCATCAGAAATATTTTTGTCAGCATTAATGACGTCAAAAGATAAAAGGGAGTTAACGTTTTCAGTGATGTTCCAGTAAAATGAATCAAAGTCCCCACCGTAAACAGCAAGATCCACGTCACTCCTCTCGGTATTGGTTCCTCTGGCACGAGAACCGAAGAGGACAACTTTTTCTACAGAATTATTTTCAGCAAATGCAGCTATATCCTTTAAAACAACATCCGGTATATCTATTTTCATAATCATCATAAAAATAAAATTTTACTGTCAGAATGAATTAATTTGAGCTGCATTTAAATATATGCAACTATACTTTCATTATAGAACAATTCATGAAATTAAAAACCTTTAAATAGGTAATTTAGAATTCTCCGGCAACCTGACTAAAGGCCTGTATTGATTATAGGGGCTTTCATTCCTCGGATTGTACTGGACAAGGCACATATACGTTCTGCTTTGGGAAATGATTAAATTAATTTTCAGAAAGGTGTTTTAAAAACTGGCTTAGTTTAAGGGGAATCAGGCAGACCGTTGGTAGTCTGCCTTTAATATCCTATTCAGCACCTTTTGGTTTAGGGTGAGAATAGGCGTCAGCGCCCTCGAACATTCCTTTCATATCCGTAACCTTCGACGTATCCCAATTTCCGATTGGCTGGTTGAAGGATCTGGCAAAACTGAACATCCGACTCATATCGGTTACTTTTGAGGTATCCCAGTTACTGATGGGCTGGTTGAATGATGTTGCGTTAGAGAACATCTCACTCATATTCGTAACCTTCGAAGTATCCCAGTTGCCGATGGGCTGGTTGAAGGATTTGGCTATCAAGAACATGTATTGCATATTGGTAACATTCGAGGTGTTCCAATTGGCTGATTGAATGATTCAGCCCACGCGAACATGCCATGCATATTCGTAACCTTCGAAGTGTCCCAGCTACCGATTGGCTGGTTGAAGGATTCAGCAAGACGGAACATTCCTTTCATATTCGTTAGATTAGAAGTATCATCCAAATTCACGAATTCTAATTTTTTCATATCATAAAAAGCACATGCTAACGAATGTACATTGGATGCCAACTTAACTTTAAAACTGATATTTGTCAGAGCTTTCTGTTGATTTGCTCTCCAAAAAGGATTGTTCTTAAGTCTGAACTTTTCCCAATCTTCCATTTCTTCATTGTCATTTCGACATCTTGTAAACTCATAATTTATAGTCAGAGAATTAATATCGTTATCTATAATCTTAGAGATGAGTTCATCCGTTATATCTTCTGGAGAATTAAGAACAAGATCTGGGGCCGTACACTTCTTATACAGTTCGTAACCACCATATCCGACTAAAGCAACAGCACCGATAATAACAGCTAAAGTTTTTATTTTAAGCATCATTTATCCCTAAAAAATTCACCCGCTAATAACATTAAAAAGCCCAAATCTCATCACGCCCTATTGTGTTGCCATGTTTCCTCAGCTGTATCTCTGTCGGATGTACATTACAGATACAGTATTTTTCAGGCAGCCACACAAGTCAAAAAATCGTATAACCCCTTATAAATCAAGGGTTTTACGCATTGTCTATTCTTTAGACAGGAGGGCGACTAGCTCTGTGTGCGAGGATGAAATAGCCTCAATATCAAGCGTTTATCATCTTTGAACTCACCAATATGTCGATTGAAGTCTCAACCCTGAAAAAATTATGAACATATCAACTATTCAGCTGCCATCAGATATAACTTGATCGGTATCTTAGTCGGTGACTTAGTCGGTCTATACCGATCAAGTTATTTTTTCAACCTGTATTTCTGGTTCCTGCTATTAGGCTTGGCCGGTATTGTCATTTCTATAACGCCGTGACTGAGCGCAGGATTTAGATAGTTCTGTCTGAAGGTAGGTCTGTGAGATAATCCAAGACGCTTCATAATTTCAGTGGCTGAAAGAGTATCTTTTCCTATAGCCTCTCGCAGTGTATCAACCAAAGGATCTTTCTGCTCCTCCACTTCATCGTTTCCGACAACAGTAGTATTCTGCAAAGTGTCCAGGATGACCTGCGATAAAAATTCTACAAAGGCACAGCTGTCGGCATCTCTGTCTGATTTGCCAAGAGCTTTATAATATTCTTCCTGTCGTGATCTTATCAGGTCTTCGACAGGCAACCAATAGAATATTTCATTCCAACGCCCGAGCAGCAGGCTGTGCCACATTCTTCCCACGCGCCCGTTTCCATCAGCAAACGGATGAATAAACTCAAACTCATAATGGAAGATCGCACTTCTTATAAGTGGGTGAATTTCTGATGTCTTATACCAGCTAAATAAATCCTGAATCTGACCGGGAACCATATTTGCCGGAGGAGCCATGTGAACAAGTGCATTTCCGTTAAAAACTCCGACTCCGCCACTTCTGAATCTGCCATTTTCAGAAATAAGCTCTTTCATCATGGCTTCATGAGCCTTTAACAGATCATCAACAGAA
>JBGUIU010000247.1:0-25176 GCA_045113275.1 Paludibacteraceae bacterium | reverse complement strand
CTCCAACTTTTCTCCAACTTTGTGCAACCTTAATAACTGCATGAGTAATTAAGGTTATTAAGGTTGTTAAGGTTGCCAGAGTTAATCACCCTGATCTTCGACCTCTACGAATAAGCCGATAACCCCATTATTCAAACAGACGTAATTTTTTCCGTTGAGACTGTAAACATTTTCGGCGTTCAGTTTCCCTGGAGTGTAGCCTATCTTCAGCGGACTAGCAACGGCAGGATAGGTCATCGGAACATAGAACTTCTTAATATACAATTCGTTGTTTGCAATTCGTGGGAACATCAACGGTCCAACTGTAGGCATATTTCCATCGGCTGCTAATCCGTCGCTATTCGTATCTACCCATGAGCCCAAATATTGATATATAGATCTTGCTGAGCCGAGCACATGACATAATATTGTTGTCGGTGCGTAATTTTCTCCAGCTATTGAATACCACATTGATTGATTTTGGGTCTTAACAAAAAAAGGGTTATATGACATCGCATAGCCTAGTGAAACATTGCTTGAGTAATTTGCATTGCTTGCATTAAAGCTATATGTGTCTAAAGATATAAGAAAATCATCATCAAGACTAAAATGCGTTGCTCTATAATGATTGGTTCCGCTTATTAATACTGTATATGGATCCTTACTTATGACTACATTCCAACCTAGAGATCGCATCACAAGTATATTGTCTTTTTTCCAAAATGCGATAGTGAGAGAAAGTGCATCAGCATTAGTCGGAAATTGAAAAAACAAAACGTTACTTCGTGTATTTATTCTATTATCTTCATAGGAACTTAATTTTCTCAACATAGCACACGGAACACGTGCGTAATTCCACAAACTTCCCGAAAAAGTCAGATCATGTGTCGGTGTGTCGGTCAGAGCCATATATAGATTGTGATTATCTACACTTAAACCTAGGCATTTTTTTGTTATCCCTCTCCCGAGAAAATAAAAATCCCCCGCCATGCTGTTATTATTGACGTCTATCGTTGCCCCCGATGTCGAACAATAGAAAGGATCGCCCGCCCACTTGCTTGATCCGATCTCTACTTTCTCTTGAATTGAAATTCCAAGATTTTGTGCCAAGATGAATGTAACGAGCTGACCGAGGATATCATTCTCAGCCTGCACTCTTGCTGATACAGTGCCATCAGTAAAGTCACTAACATTAGCTGTGAAAGTAACTGTCTTCTTATAACTCATATCTATTCCTCCACAATCGTATAAGTACCTGAGCTGTCACCGAGATCATCCACATCTGAGATTATTCTTGCAGAGTCTACTATAGTGACCTCACCTGTCTCATCATCACCTGCTGCTGTCTGACCACCATCATGCCATGTGCCATCATCTACAACAGTGTTGGACACATCAAGAGTCATACTCACTCTGTAGATAGTGCCCTCAGTCGGATTTGTGCTGACTACTGATGCACTTATCTCTCCATTCTGTATCCTCACATATCTGTACTGTATGTGCTGATCACTGTCTACAGACAGCACAGGCATCACAAACCACGATGCACCACACTGTATGTCCCCTTTGTACCACTCTATCAGGGTCCTGTACTCAAGCTCAGTCATTATCATCTGCACTGAGAGAGTATCAGGAGCTCCCTGATTGACTAATCTCTGCCGCACATAGCCATCAGACATCTGAGTCCTCAGCATGTTGGCCTTATGCTTGATGCTGTAGCCTGTCTGCAGAGCTCTAGGCAGAGCTGACGGGTAAAATTTAAAATCACTCATATATCACCTATGCTCCATATCTCTTGAGCTGATATGTGCTCTCCATGGTCTGAGCTATCTGACCACCTCTCCTGATGTTTGAGACAAAAATATCAATGATGGACTCACCATCTCTGCCCTGCCTCTGATCCACTGTCCCGGCTCTGTCTCTGTTCTCATAGAGATTGACTGTGACTGTGTTTCCACTGATGGCAGATCGGGCAAGGTCTGCAGTCTTCTGTCTTGATGTCACGGATGCAGGACCCCTGACAAGCTCAGGACCATATTCACCAACAATACCCACTTCACCAGATTTGATAGTACCACCCTTATCATACATCTGAACTGATTTTAACTGAGCTATGATGTTAGCAGTCAAAGCAATAGCATTAGCGTAATTAGCTAGTTTCTGATACCAGGAGACTGTAGTTGTATCAGCTAAAGCTTGCGACCATGCAAGAATAGCGTTCATGGTTGCAGAAGCAACAGCAAAGCCTTTCTGTATTGCAAATAATGCTTTATATGAAGAACTGCCTTTACTCATAGCACCTGCCATATCTGAAAAACTGTCAGATAAGCTCTGAGTTGCGTCTTTCAGGTCATTCACTCTCTTAACATTTTCTTCTGAAAGTAAATGATCTTTATTTTTCTTCTGACTTCCGGCCTTCTTGTAATATTCATCAATAAGCTTACTCTGAGCCTGCATA
This sequence comes from Paludibacteraceae bacterium, assembly GCA_045113275.1. Lineage (GTDB taxonomy): Bacteria > Bacteroidota > Bacteroidia > Bacteroidales > Paludibacteraceae > UBA1181. The sequence goes on along the minus strand of JBGUIU010000247.1, from coordinate 22,739 downwards.
AATTCAGAAGCAGTAAGAAGTTCATCTTCATACATCTGTCTGATTATTTCAATTCTCTTCTCAGTCTCAAGCTGCAGAAGTTCAGTTTCTTCTCCCATAATAGTAAGAAATTCTTTCTTAGCTTCTAGTTCAAGTTCCTGTTTTCTCTTCTGGAACTGTTCAAAGATTAAATTACGAGCGTTGGCAATTTCAGTTTCAGAAGCAACAGAAGTGTATTTAGCAAGTTCAACATTCTTTTCATTAAACTCAATTTCTAGTCTCTGTCTTTCTGAAAGTGAATTTCTGCTTTCACTTATAAGAGATTTGTAGAAAGCTGACCACTCTCTTGAAAGAGTATCAATTAAACTCTTTCCTGAAGACAGAGCTTTACTTACTCCTGAACTTCCTGAAGAACCAAATCCACTGAAAAGAGTATCAATAATGCTTTCTTTATTACCCTGACTATTTAACTTTTCTTTCAGTTCATTCTCAGACTCTTCAATACTCTTGATAGTATCCATGTAGTCTTGAGTTGCCTGTTCAAGAACCTTACCATTCTCAGTAAGAGTCTCTGTAAGAGTATCACCGAGTACTGAACCTTCTTCTTCTACTACTTCTTTTGTCTTTGAAAACATGTCATACATAAGACCAGGTAAGGAAGCCTTTTTAAGAATATTGTGTAAACCTTCTTTAAGATTTCCTGAACCTATATCTGATAATGTCTTCTTTAACTCTTCAAAACTCTTCTTTCCTACCTGCCCTACTCTAATTAGAGGAGTTATCAGATAATCATAGATAGCTGCACCGATTATTTTAAAAGCATTGATAAAAGAAGTTGCAATTACTTTGAATTGAGCTATTTTCTCTCTGGCAAAGTTAACTATTCCTAACCAAATCTCAGACCAAGTAGTATCAAATTCTACTGTTTTTCCTGTTATGAAAGTATATAGAGATTTAAAGCCTTCCTGAATTTCTCTGATACCATTCTCAAGAGCCTTCTTAACTGACTCTAATCTGAATACCTCTATCAGGCCATTAACCATATTGGTTGCAGTATTAAGAATTGACTGAAAGAGCCGACCGAAAGCACCATCAGACCTGAAGATTTCTGTCTGTAAAGTACCCCACGCATTTTTAAATCTGTTCAAAGCACTCTCAGTAGTATTTAATTTAGCAGTAAGAACTTCAGCAAATCTTGTTTCACCTAAAGAAGATAAATATTTTTTAACTGAGTCAGCTGATTTATCTACTTCTGAACTTACTCCTTGAAAAGTTAATTTCAGCTTGTTTCCTGTATCATCTACCTGTATTCCGAGTTCCTGCAGTGCTTTATATCTGCCCTGGCTAGCTTTTCCTATTGCAGCAGTAATAGTTGCTAAATCTTTGTTCAAGCCAAGAGATACAGCAGAAAGATTTTTCAGGTCCGTTGAAGTTGCATTAATACCAAACTTATTCAGATAAAGAAGAGCGTCTGAAAGTTCCTGAGTTGATTTTGTCGTTTCATCTTCAAGAGTGTTTAATTCCCAGAAGACAGCTTCAGCAGTTTTCAAATCACCTGTTACAGCTGATAATTTTGCACGCATGTCTTCAAAAGCATTAACAGAATCTGAAGCACCTCTAGTAAGAGCATAAAAACCAGCAAGAGCAGCACCTGTTGCCAAACCTGTTAGAGTTTTTCCTATTGATAGAAGAGCTTCACCTGTTTTCTTAGCAGTTACAGTTACTTTATTCAAAGCAGTTAAGAGAGTTTTTGTTGTTCCACTGGCTCCCTTGATACTTCTTTGAAACTTCTGTGTATTCATAGCTAAATCAACAGTAAGAAAAGCTGATAAATTCTTTCCTGCCATACTTAAAGCTCCTATTTCTTTTGGTTTCTATCTATTATAGATTTTATCCCACTTTCATCATTAATACTGAATTTTCTTTGATATTTTTGTTTACCACTTTGTTTTTCAGTCTGTTTATTTATCTTTTCATTCCTGACAATAAAAAAAGCTTGCCATAACTGCATTTCAGCAACAGAAAAAGACTGAACTTCTTCTATTGATTTATGCAAAGTATAAGCAAGCTCGCAAGTGAAATATAGATTGTTATTGTCTCTTAATTTTTTTTTAAGTCTTCCACATTATCTGACTTGGTTTTATTGAAGATATAATCAGAAACAACCTTATCAATTCGCTGAACAAGGTTTGCTGGAAGTTCATTAAGAGCTTCAGCAGTAAGATAATTTTCTCCGTTATCATCAACAATCATCTTACACAGCATATCTAATGATAACTCTCTCAGTTCCTTGATACTTTCTGAGTCTTTCTTACCTTCATAATCAACAGATTTAGAAGCAAAAGCTACAAGATCACCCCACTTCTGATTTTTGAGAACTTTTACATAAATATCGTTACCTGCAGAATCTTTAATTCCAAGGTTTAAATCTTCTGTCTCTTTATTGTTAATCTGAGAGACATAATTCTTTAAGTCCATGATAACTCCTTAATTCTGATAAAAAAGGTGAGTAGTTAACTCACCTTGCATAAAGCAGCAGTCTAATTAAAGATTACCGCCATTACCGCTGTTAACAGTCAAACCTGACCAACGCTTACACTTGCCTGACTGCTTACCTGTTACTCGCCAAGAAAGTAAACTTTCAGCATTAGTTTCAGGATCCACACGACCACCAAGAGCCACAATGAAAGTTACTGCATTACCTGACTTCCAGAAGATAGACATCAGAACATTAGCCTTCTGATCTGCCAAACTTAAAAAGTTCTGCTGATCAGTATCTGCAGGATAGAGATAACCTTCAAAAGTCTTATCAGGAGTATCACTCTTACCTGCTAAATATCTGCTTTCATTGTCTTCAATAGTAGTCTGATCAATGAAAGAAGCAGTTTCACCTGAATCGCCATAAGCAGTAACACCTCTTAACGGCTTCCAAGTTGTGCCATCAGTTGAATACTGAACCTGAGTTTCACCACCTACAATCGCGTCAGTCGGAGTGTACGCATATCTTGCAGGAGTCAAATTTACATTTAAATCAGCCATGATTTAAACTCCTTCTAGCTAGTTTATGATCGTTAACGAAAGAACTAATTCACATAAGCCTGAATCATAGAAAATAAAAGGATTAGCACCTTTCTTTACAATGACAGACTCAAAATAATCTTTACCATTCTGAGAAATTTTTGGTAAGCCTGACTCAGAATCTTCAGTCATTATATCATCGTACATCTCAATGAGTTTTTCATTTTCATGAGAACCTATAAATAGTGTGAAGTCTCTCTTTACCGCACTTCTTGAGCCATCTACACATTCTGAAAATTCCTGTTCTGCCTGAAAAGAAATAACACAGTAATAATCAGAACTTTCTGCAAGAGACAGAGAAACTTCAGGAGCTATATTAACTTTCACATTGTCAGAAGAGAGATAATCAGGAAGACAGTCAATAATCAAATCTACTAAACTTTCTTCTGTATACTGTAAACTTCTATTTCTTAGCATTTCTCTTAACCGCCCTCTCTAATCCTTTCAGAAAATTACTCTGGTACTCTTTAATGAAGTTGTCTGAATGACTCTGAAGTATATTACTCTGCAGATTATGTTCAGGAATACCTGATACTTCTTTCAAAGCTTTATAACTTCTGCTTCTGAGTGATGAACTCTTTCTTATGCTATGATTTCTTGTACCTTTCTCATACCAAAATGAAGTAAAGGAACGACCAAACCCCTGATAAGTAGAATCTTCACCTTCATCAAGAACACCAACAAGAAACTGTAATTCAAAATTTCTCAAAGGATACTTTTTCTTTGATACGTCTGCTACTTCAACATGAGAAACTGTTCTTCCTGAAGTCTTAGTCTTGTAACGGCCCTTATGAAGTTTCTGTCTGTACTCAGCAACCATTTCATTTTTCATTACAGCAGCAGATTTTTTTAAAGAACCTTTCCAAATCCTACTAGACTGACTATCAGAAAGCTGTTTCATCAAATCTTGTATTTTCTTTTCAAATTCTTTAACTTCTGCTTCCATTACTTTGTAACACCTGCTTCAAGAGTCAGAATAGTTGACTGATTGTAAATATCATGGACTACTGACTTGATGTTGTAAGTCCGGCCTTTAAGTTTTACCTGGTCAGCAGTCGTAACAGTTGAATCATATCTAATTCTTACTGTATAGACATCAATAGTGTACTCCATTCCGTTTCTCATTAACTCTTTAGATGTTAACTGTCTCCAATCACACCACTTATCTTTATAGTATGAGTAAGATACGGAAGAAATACCTTTAACAGTGTTAACTGCTCTCTTGTATATCTGTATCTTTGTTGAAAGAGTTCCTGCCTGAATTAACATAACCACTCCTAATAGAGAATATAGTGATCAAGTAAGTGATTATGATAAGTGCTTAAAGTCTTATCAGATATTCTTTCTCTCTTTTCATACAGATCGGCAATAGTTACAAGTAAGAACTGTTTAACTTCTGCAGGAACAGTTTCTTCTGAAGAAGCAATAGCAGTTTCATCTGTATCAGAAACAAGGGATCTATGACAATATGTCTCAATAGCTCCAACAGCTGAATTATAATATTGAGTGAGTAACTGATTACTCACATCATCTGAATCAGCGTGAATATGTTCTCTTATCAATTCTAGTGAAACAATCATTGTCATAAATTCCTTTTCTTAAAAAACTCTCTGCATGAATGAAGGTACATACAGAGAGTGTAGTCAGCTATTTGTTAAGAAAGTGATAAATCACCACCTGCAATAGCCTTCTTATCAAGAATTGCAAGTGCTAAACGTCTTTCTACACGAATAGTAAGTAAGTTTTTGATGAAATCATCTTGAGTTCTGTCAATATCTACTACAAGTTCCTGTCTATCAAGAATTACAGAGCCTAAAGAGAAATCAGCAAGAAGATACTTAGCAGCAGTCGGAGTAGTTCCACTAACAGCAGAAGCAATAGCAGAAGTAGTTACAACAGGAATACCCCATAATGATTTTGAAGTCTGAGAACCAGGACCACCAAGAAGATAACGCTTCTGAGTGTCCTTCAAGAGAGTTAAAGCAGTCCAGGTTCTAGGATTAAGAATCAAATATTCTGGAGTGTATTCTGAAGCTTCTAATTCAGCCTGAATCTTAGCTACAAAGTCAATCAGAGTATCACCAGTTTCAATGTTAATGTCTGTTGAGTAATCATTATGATTACCTGACTTCAAGAAACCGCCAAGCTGACCTGAAGAACCAGTACCAGAAATGATCTGAGCGTCAACCTTGTTCTGTAAACCGTACTGCATTCTAGTATTAATGAATGCCTGAACTGCTGGAGCGTCGGCAGCAAGCTGTTCAGAAATCTTAGTCCAGTGAGCAACAGTCTCAATATTGACATTGTACTTTTCAAATTCAAAAGTAGATTCAGGTTTATTTCCACCTTCAGCAACAACAGCAGCATTGTTAGTGAAAGAAGTTTCCTTAACCATTGACATAGAACCTGCAGTAACAGGAATATGAGGAATCAGGCTTTCAATAACTAACTTTCTCTGAGGAGTTGAGATAATACCTGCCATTTCCTGAACACCACCAAGGAAATTATCAGTAATACCGGTAGTAGTAGTAGAAATAGTTGCTGACTTAGTTGAGAAAGTTTCTCTTACATGCTTGTTATCACCAACATGAGCAGACAAATTCTTAAAGCCTTCAGTATTAACAAACTGTTCACCGATAGACTTAACAGCAGTCTGAGCTACACCTGAATAGCTTTCTGACTTCTTCTGCATAGCTACTAGTTCAGCCTGAACATCTGCTAACTGCTTAGCGTACTTGTGCTGTTCATCGCCTAAGTCCTTGAGAGCCTTCTGAGATACTGAGTTAGAGTCCTGATACTTCTGATCGATCTCGTCTAACTTCTTGAGAATTGAATCAAATTCCATAATCTTAATTCCTTAAAATATTGTTTAATCGGTTCATAAGCTCAATAGCATTTAATTCATTCAAAGTATCAACACCTGCTGAACTAAATTTGTTTGAGAAAACTGATATGAGCGTTTCAGCTTCCTTTTTGGATAAGTTACATACATCACGCATGAACTTTTCACAATCTCTTTTATCTTGTAACTTTAAAATTCTGTCCATGTAAGAATCTCTATCATTCTTAACTGAAGTTATGACAGCCTGAGCATTAGCAGGAAAGTTCACAATGCTTACTTCTTTCAGTTCCTTGATATTCTTGATATGGAAAAGGTCATTTTCATCTAGCTGACATGAATCCCAGTCTGGATAGAAACCAACAGATAAACCCATACCTTTAACCTGCTTTTCCTGACTGAACTTCAAAGAAGAGTAAATCTCTGCACCACGTTGAATATTTTTGTTTATTAAACCTGAGATAACTAAGCCTTTATCATCTTTCTTAAGAGAATCCCAGATACCGATAGGGCACCCTGAATAGTGATCGTGATTTGCTAACATTAAAGGCATTCCAACAAGGCCTTTACTCAAATCATCAAGAACATTGTCAAAGGCATTATGTTCTATCACATCACCATAACTATCAACATTTCCAAAGACAGAAGCATATCCTGTTATTCTGCCTTCTTCATCTTCTGAAAATTCAAACTCAGATTTTATAAACAAATTATTCATAAATGCTCCTTAATCTGATTTAATTATACAAAAAAAATTTAAAAATTTGGTACTAATTTGCTCAAACCTTTGACTTACTGCTTGTTTGGTTGAGTAGTTAAAGGAGTCTGAGATGTCTGACTTGGATCATAGTTATCTTTTCCGAGCTGATCAACAGGAGCTAAATTAGTTTGAGCTGTCAGAATATCACAGCCTTCAATATCTTTCAGACCTTCTTCACGTCTTACTTCATTTCTGGTTTTAATACCATTCTGAACGTAAGTTGCATTCAGACTAGCTCTTTCAGTATCAGAAGCTCTATTAACTTTTGAAAGTTCACACTTAATCTCATACTTTGTCCAATCTTTTGAAGGTAATGTCTTCAATAGCACCTCTTCAAAAGATGTGCATACAGGTAACATCTCAGTTTTATAAAAATATCTCAGTAAATCATTCAGATTACCTTCACCTGACAACAGACCTGCAGGAACATTAAACCATTTTGCAAAATCTTCAGCATTATACTTTCTGGTTTCTAATAACTGAGTTTCAGCAGGACTCAAAGCTAAAGCCTGATACTTAAAAGCAGAAGGGATCACAGGAATGCCTGATTTTGTTTTCATGGAATTGTAACTTTCCAGGAAGTTCTTCACCTGACCTTTATCCATGTATGAATCAGCAGTCAAAATACCATTAAGTTTTCCCTTATTTCTAAAGACGTCTACTGCTGAGTTCTGAGCTGATACAGCTTCAGACAATGTACTTCTAGCAAAGTCTTTTAAAGAGATACCTATCAGACCATTACCAAGACCTTTCCAATGTAACATATTGGAAGCTTCAATAATTTCATCTTTGTTATCAGGAGCGTGATACTTGTAGTATAGAACTCTGCCTTTATCTTTTATGATTTCTACCTGCTCAGCATTTAAAGGGAAAAGAGAAAGTATGTACTTACCACCTGCTGACCTGTTAATTTTTGCAAAAGCATTACCTGAGAGCAGATAATTCAGACACATTGTAGATTTAAACTCAGAAGGTGTCATTTCCTGATTTGGTTCATAATTCAAGAGCTGATAAAGGTAATGGTTCTTATCAATAGTTCTTTTATCATCTTTATCAATTCTGATAACATTGATCGGAAGTGATTTGAATGTATTACAAATAAGAGTTACACACTGCCAAACAGCAGGAATTTGTAATACGTTTTCCACACTCGCTGACGGAGCGTCTTCAACGATTGATACAAACTCTTTACTTCTTTGCACTCCTAAATAATTACCTATAATGCCTTTAATCCAGCTGAATAACATTCTACACTCCTTTCTCAGAAATCAAGAACAATGTCTTCAAAGTCTATGCTACTACTATCATTATTATAATACATGTAATTGTTTTCAATATCTTTTTGTATGATTTGATTAAAAGCCATGATCAATGCCATCATACTATCAATTTTTGGATCGCCTGCAGATTTTTCTTTTCTAGGATAAATATTTTCTTTTGCGTCAACATGAGCAACTACATTACCTGCCTGCCATCTGAACAAAGGATCACCATTATTATGAAGTCTTCCTGAGTAGACAAGAGCCTGAACTTGTTTCATAGGCTCTGAAATATTTCTTAATGTCTGAGAAAGTTCAACCATACAAATTCCATAATTCATCAGGTTTTGAGAAATCATAGTTGCTTGAGCAGGGTCATAAGCGACACAGAGAATATCAAACTGTTTGGATAGTTCTACAATCTCAGTCTCGATCTGAGTGTAGTCAGTTATCTCACCTGAGTTAGTTTTCATGTAACCTTCATTTACCCAGTTCTGATAGAAAACATTACTTGAAGATTTTATTCTCTTTTCAGGAAGCCAAGATTTCTGATAACAGTAGAAATGTAGTCTGTCTTCAAGTTCGTTATATTTCCAGAACACTAATACTATTGTTGCCAAGTCAATTTTACTGGCAAGGTCCATACCGATAATACAAGGACAGCCTATAAAATCTTCAAGCTTTTCTTCACATCTGCATTTATCCCACTTTGAGACATCAAGCCACTGAGAATTAGAGTTACACCATATATCGAGATGTTTTGTCTTGAAGTCATTCTGATTTTGGATTGATAGTCTGGCTGCACCAATATCATCATTAATGTTTCTGGCAAATACTGAAATATTGAAATTTGGATTAGCTTTCTTGATAGCTGTCAGAGAATCCCAGTCGTCACCTTCATCAGCAGAAAAGATAATTCCAAAAGTTGTATCAGATACAATATCACCTTTCAATACATGCTGAACAAGAGTCCTAACTTCCATACAGATCCCATCTAAGATATAACCTGCAGTAGTAATAGCAAATAGTAAAGGTTGCAGTCTCTTAACCATACCTTTTTTTACAAGGTCATAAACTTTTCTAGTAGGGTGAGCGTGAAGTTCATCTATGATTGCACAATGAGGATTAAGACCATCAAGTTTTTTAGTCTCAGAAGACATCGGCTTGAATGTACCATTAGTTCGTTTAATCTTGATAGAGTTACTGAGTACCTTAATTCCAAAAGCTCGCTGTAAAGCTTCATTATTGTTCACCATACTGACAGCGTCATCATAAACTATCTTCGCCTGTTCCTTATCCACAGCAAAGCTATAAACATCAGGACCCACTTCACCATCAGCACACAGCATATAAAGAGCTATACCTGAAGCTAAACATGATTTGCCGTTACCTCTTGCCACTTCTGTATAAGATACAAGAAATCTTCTGGCTCTGCTTAACTTATCAACCCACCCAAAAAGAGTAGTAATTATGAAACACTGCCAAGGTTCTAATTCAATACATGTACCTGCTTTTGGACCCTTGATATGTTTCAATAGTGAAATAAACTTACATGGTTTGACAGCTCTATCAACATCAAACTCATATTGCCAATCTTTACGGAGCAAATCATTCTTCTGTCTTTCACAAGCTAAACGAGTGTACTCACCTGCTTCAATTTTGCCGGAAAGTACATCTTTGATGTATTGATTAGCTAGTTTCAGAAAGTCTTTCATTTTTAGTTCTTGTATTTATCACCCGAGTTAATTACAGCGTTAAAGAAAGTCAGATAAAAATCATAAACAGATTTTGAATTTGTCAGAATATACTGTTCTATTTGAGGGTTCTCATTCAAATTTGCTGATGTTTCCAGAACATACTTATTTCCCTTTCCTGTTTCAAACAGAAAAACCTTTGAATGATTACTGAAGTCAGCGAACCAGAAACCACATGAATCAAATATTTCTTTAACCTGATTGTAATAGTCGTATCTCTCAGTCTGAACATTCTTCATACGGCCTGTTATAAACATAGCTTTTTTAATTCTTCCACGTTCATAAAGAAGCTTGATGTCTTCAGCCTGTTTAACACCGATACGGAAAGTAGATACATGTAAATCTTCAATACCTTCTGCCCAACCTATATAATCAATAAATGCAATACTTGAGAATCCGTCTTTAGCAGAAATAAATCTGTATGTCTCTTCCTGCCCTGGCAATTTCTCAATTAAGTGAGACAGCTGTTTTTTCTGCTCTTCCAAACCAAAGCAGCGGACATAAGAACCTTTACTTTTAAGAATGATAGCATTGACATCAATAGTCTTAACTTTAGTAACTACTTTTGCCACATTGGTTTTCAAAGAAGGGAATTTTTTCTTATTCATGCTTCTTCTCTTTCTCTCTCTGAAGTTTATCAGCCTTATGTTTCAGAAGACTGAGTTTAATCGCCTGAAGCGTTCCTTCTTTGAATCGTTCTGGAACAAAAAGAACATAAAACTGATGTTGAGTCTCAGAGCAGTAACGATACTCTTCACAAAGACCATCAATGGAATAAAGTCTCTCAAGCTTATTTATCTGAATATTTCTGTAAAGCTCTCTCATGTTGTTACCGAAAAAGCCATAAATACCAGAATCAGCTAATATTTCAGGTTCGCACATTGGAATCATTGAAGCTGGAGTAAAAATTCCACCTGCCTGAGACAATTTGTGCATAAATTCTAAATAATCAAGATTTATCATTTCAGAAGCTCCATAAATTCATTAACCATATCTTCCGTCTTATCAGGAACAATCACTGAATTTCTAGTTATCGGAGTAAAACCTAGCTGTTTTTCAAGATTTAACAAGGCATTACTGATTTTTATCTTGGAATCATACAGATTATTCATCATTCCTGTTCCTGTTTCTTCATCAGATACCAAAAGACCGCCTTCCTGAATTGCCTGAGTTACCTGGCAAAAGTCAGAAAAAAGGCTGCACCACCTTGAGAAAACTCCAAAATCCAAGCTCTTAACATGCTCTTCTGACAGCTGAGACACTGCAAAATCCCATATTTTTTTAGCATTTTCATCTAAAAAATCAGGTTTTGAGATGTGTTTTATATCATAAACAGGTGAAATATTAGCTCTTCCACGCTCTCTAGTGACGTTATAAGTACCAGAAGCTTTCTTTTCAGCAATATTTTTCTTATAAGCCATGTTAAACCTCTGAAATCATAAGAATTACACTGTTCTCACCTTTTGGACAAATACAGTTCACAAAGTAAGAACTTATCTCTTTTTTCTCAGAAAGCTGATAAAAATAACCCTGAAACAGAGCTTTATATCTTTTCAAAGAGATGTCAAAAACCATCACTTTTACTCTTATTGTGGGCCCGAACAGGTCAATTATCTGACATAAACAAGGTTTTTCCATAATTTCGCCTTAAATGTTGCAAAGTTTACAATGTACACTGAATTTTTTTGAAACGTAGATTTTGAAGGTTCAATTTTGCCCCCTTTTGAGATTTGTAAGATTTTTTTTACGGCTACTCGTCACGTCACTCAAAAAAGGCCAAATTTTCAAAAACTCCCCCCTACCCTTTATAATTTAACAATTTATTTACACTTGTTATCATTTAGAATAATTCGTGATATTTACCATTTATGTCTCTTATTCTTATGCAATATCCTGCAGATAACAGATAGTTATCCTGTTCATTTATGTAAAAACTAAAAACAAGATCTTCAATTTGTTTCATTAAAAAACTTTCCATGTTTTGAACTAACCTGGAATCACGATCAATTATTATCGGTTCTGAAAAATGTTTAATCTGAACATGAGTATTTTTTAAATCTATTTTGTTTTCATTGCAAAATTTATGAAAGCGACCATCAGCTATAAAATTATAAGCTGTTCTTAATTCCATTTTTATTTCCCCTGTTTTTCTATTCATCACATTCTTTCTGCGCGTCATAAATCTCAATCAATCCGAAGAAGTTGCAAATACACCATTCAAGACGTTCATCAAGACCATTGTAAACATTTATCATGTTTTCACTTTTATCTTTTATCCCTTTCAGTTTCAGAAATTCAAGAAGTTCCCTTGCCCTTCTGACATTGTTGAAAGCAGCACACAGAACATCACGTTCTGGAGCAGGAAGTTTCAGTTGTTTATTTGTCTTTAACATTGTAGAATCCATTCTCTCTGATTGTCTTCTTGCTATGGCATGAATGACATAAGCTCTGCCAATTAGCAACATTCCAGAAGAGAGCTTTATTTCCTTTGTGAGCAATAACATGATCTACTTCAGTTGCAGGTTTACCACACATTACACATAAAGGATTTGCTTTCAGATATTCCTTTCTTGCTTTATCCCACTTGCGATCATATCCGAGCTTTGACGGACTAACTCTTTTCTCTCTGAAAAACTTAAATCTGTCAGACTGATGTTCAGGACAATAACCGAACTCAGAAGCGTACTGCCTGCAACCTATGTGTTTACATGGTTTTAACGGAGCATTACCCATATACATTATCTCTTTAAATTATAACAAACACTGTATTTAATCCTATCAAATAAAAGCATGATTAAACATGCTTTATTCTTTACACACTTTCAGAAGAGTATTATATCTCTCTGCTAGTTTGTCACATTCTCTTGCAATATCCAGACTCTCTTTAATCTTTGTTCGTATATCGCCTGTTCGGAAACATTCAAAGCTGGAGCTAGAGTTGGTTTCTGACAGTTTTCTATTCTTTTCAGTTCTGAGTTTGAACATGCAGTCACTAAACTCAGTACTAGACAGAGTAAGACTATCTTTAATTTTAGTATTTTCATTCATCAGCTCCTTAATATTCTCTTCATGCTGTTTGTCTAGCTCCTGAAGCTTGACCTGGTATTCTTCTATTTCTTGGTTTTGTTTAAGTTCAAGAGCTACATATCTCTGATAAAAATCTTCTCTCTGTTGTTGTAACATCTTGATGTACTTTTCTTTTTCAGTCTCTTTACCTTCATGATAACACCAAGAGCATAAGACAACTTCAAAGCATAAAGCAGCAGTTATTACAGAAAGATATAGATAAAGCCTGTTCATAATCATTCCTTATCAGGAGTCAGAAAAAGAGACTGTTCTTTCTTACGTCTGTTCAGAAGACCTTGAGAAACAACATAATACTTAATTAACTGATTTGTATCAGGATCTTTTCTGTATTTACTGACATACTTCCACTTCACAAATTCCTGAGCAATTCTTGATTTGTCTGCATGAGCTAGAAGTAACTTCTTGATTGTTGATGTTCTGAAATTTTCTCTTCCGATGTTAAAAACCAATGAAACTAAAGCATTAAATTCATTCTGAGAAAGATTAACATCAAGATTATTGATAGTTTTTTCAAAAGATGAAATGTCTCTATACAGAAGATTAAGAGCGTAAGACTCAGTAATCTTAACACCCTTATAAACATCTTTACCTGTATGTCCGTAACCGACAGTCCATCTTCCAGCTTCACAGACATAAGCTGTTAATTTCAGTCCTTCAAAAGATTTAATTAAATCAATACCTGCTTTATCAACCTGTCTAAACATAGCCTGAACTCCAAAATAATAACTAAAAATCTGAATTGATTTCACTAAACCTGATAAATTCATTATTCTTTAATAGTCAACACATAATACTTATGTATATGGTTATCTTCAAAAAGCTGATCTTCTGAAAGTATCTGTCTGAATTTGAATTTTTCCTGAAGCTTTTCCAGAGAGTTTCTAATAAACTCATTTTTTTCAATATCTCTAGTACATGTTTTCAGTCTGAATGTCTTATCTTTTCTGCATTTAAGATTAAGTTCAGCTAAACTAATCGGTGAATGAATCAGAATTGAGCCAAACGGAAAATAATCAAGATTAAGAGACACTTTACAATCTTCATTCTGAAGCAGCAGTTTTATCATTCTGTATACGGAAAAGCAGTAACTATCTCTTTCCACTTCCTGAATAACACTACTCATTGTCTTTATCCTTCCTGGTTTCAAGAAAGCTCTTAATCTTATCTATAATCAGTTTCTTTGTTTCATCAACTCCGTAAAAGCCAACAAAAGAACCAATAGCAACAGCACATACAGGAGGAACTGAAGGAAAAATTGAAACTACTCCACAATAAAGGCCTGTTGAAAACAGACTACATAAGAAAGCACCTGATACTTTATCCATGAAATCACCCTTCCTTTGCATAAAAGCTATTACAAATGCAAAGACTGCACCAGTAATAACTTCCTTGTTTTCTGCAATATAATTTAACAATCTTTCTATCATTTCTTTATCCTAAAACGAACTTAATATAATTATATTGCAGATTTCACAAAAAAAAGATTTATTCTTTTCTATCTTTCAGACAACATCTCATAGCCTCCTGGCATGAGAGATGTTTTCGCCACCTATAATAGTCATATGTAGAAAATTTTATGTCATAAAACTTCAGCATATGCTTAACTGATTTATGAACTTTTCCTAAATGATCAGTAATTTTTCTTTCATTGTTTCTAACATCTCTCTCAATAGCTTTGAGCAGGTCAGGAAGTTCAGTGTACTTATCTCTGAATTTTCTCCAAGCGTAAGTAGTATATCCGTTACCTTTAATCAGTGCATACATGGAAGGGTATTCTCTACCATACAAATCTTTAATCATAGGCCTGATGTTCAAAAGAGCCTGTTCCTTAGTCCACCCTTTCTTAATTCTCTTTTCATAGATAAAAGGCCTAACATTATAAGCAGAACACATAGTTTCAAGATTTGGATACTCATTGTTAAGATGATCAGTTACTTTCATGTTTTCTCTCTCCACTTAACGCATTTAACACTTTCTCAAAAGCTTCAGCTACTTTTTCAGGATCAACAGGAGCAAAATCAGTTTTCTCTTCATGCACGTTCGTAAGAAGTAGTCTGTCTTTGTTGACCAGGTATCTGACTTTGTCTGACAATAAATGCTGATTATCAATTAGTTTCTGAGCTTGTTCCTGAGTTAATCTGAAAGTTTTTTGATTATACTCAGCTGGAACTAGTAACACAGATGTTCTCTCATACCGGCCTTTAAGAACTTTGTATGAATTAACCTTGTCTTCCGGAAATTCAGAGAGAGAAGTGTAGTATTTAACAAACTTTTTCTTATTGAACTCATTAAAATCTATGTAATAAAAAACTTCTATGCCACCAAAACAATCTAAAGCAGCAGTTATTAACTTATCTTCAAAGAGATAGTTATAATTCAGACCATATGAGTTAAGTAAAGAAGTCACAGTATTCCAAGCTTTAACAGCTTGCAGTTCCGAGCTGTTTAATGGAATACCTTTAAGAGTCTTAACAGCTGAAATCACATCTTTCACATTAATCTGAAATTCTGAAGTTGAAGCTACTTTGAGTAATGCCTGCTTTAATTCTTTGACAGGAATATTTCCGAGTATCTCATAAGCAATACTGATTACATCGTCTGAAGCTTCATACTTGTAGTTTACAATTTTGTTGAATTGCAACCACATAATTTTAAATGTCTGAAAATCGATCATACAGACTCCTTACTTATCCCATTCATGTTTCATGAAATGAAAACCATCAGGATTAGCTATTCGCTGGAAGCGTTCTAATGACTCATAGTCTGTCTGAGTCTGAAGTTCAAAGTTCTTGTTACTTCTGACGATCCACCCTGAAGCTGCAGCCCTCCAATTTTTCATAGGTGATTTTCCAACCTTCCACTCCTTTGAATTGTAAAAGAAAAAGAAACATTCAGCTTCAGTCTTAACCATTTTGGAGTTAACTTGTTTTACACCTCTTTCAGAAACCAAGAAGTTATACATATGATCTGCTATTTCTTCTACAGTCGGAATTACAAAAACTTTTCTTTTCTTCTTTATCGGCACCTGTTCAGCAGGTAAATTGTAAAGTTCATTAGGATCTGAGTAAGTCAGACTATTTGAATTATTGACATTGTTTGTGGTATTTGTGATAATTACTCCTGAAGACAGTTTACAGCGATCTTCAATACCACTAGTAACCTGCTGATGATTTTCATGATGATTTTCATTAGCAGGTTTGTTTTTTTCTATAAATGTCTGATACTGTTCAGAAATATCATATAGTTCATGAAACTTTTCTTCACAAATATGATAAACAACATTCTTTTTATCAGAGTCTTTAACAATAAAGCCTAGTTCAGCTAAAGTATTAATGGCTCTATCAAACTGACATCTATTGATGATGAAAGGAAGCCTTTCTTCAATTTCTTTGTAAGTGAGATTACAGTTGTCATACATAAGACACCAATTCAAGATCCACATCAATAAAGCATATTCAACGGCATTCAATTTCATATTCTTAGTTTCCTGCATTATAAAACATTTAAAGTATTTTACAGACATTAGCTAGCTCCTGGTATTTCCGTATCATTTCTGAAACATTGGAAATGTTAACACCATAAACGCAAGTTACACCTTTACCTCTTCCTGTCTGAATAAGAGTTATAAGCTTTTTTTTCTGAAGCTTTCTTAAAGCATTCCTGACAGTGCAAATATTGGTTTTAAAAGGAATAATTTTAAGTAGTCTTTGATAAGAAAGAGAAACCTTGTTTTCTGGAGTAGTCTTAGCTTTCTCAAAAAGAATGGAAAAAAGTATAAGCTCTATAGCAGATAACTCTTTACCAAAAGGAACAGAATACATTTTTACAAAATTAATTGTAACATTCTTTCTTTCCATCAATACCACCTCTTTAATTCTAATTTAAAAAATTCTCAGGATCAACACTTTCAATAAGATATGTGTTTTATATCTTATTCTAAAAAACTTAATTATTTTCTCTTTTACATTATAGTATATAAAAAAAATTAATATATCTCTCTCTTATTTTCAGAAGTTTGATGTTTATCGGTTGATTGATTTTTTTGGTTGTAGTTTTTTTGTTCTGGTTGTTGTCGCAACCTGAAAAGGTTGCTTCTTTTTATTTTCTTTTTATATATTCTTTTATTAATAATGATGAATCACGTTATGTTTTTGAAAATCAAAAACATAACTTGCTGAAAATCAAAAACATAATGTTGAAAATCAAAAACATATTTTATTAGATTTTTCATTATCTTTTTGAAAATCATAAAGATAAAAATTGATGTTTTTTAATATTTTTACTTTCAGTATAAAGCAGCAGTCTTTATCTCAGTTTGACAACCAGAACCAAAAGACATAGAATTACCCCTGAGAAATCTTGATTAGATTTTTTTTCTTTATTTAACTCACAACATTGCATTTTCAAAAACTCCTGAGCTGATACCTTCAGGAGTTTTTTTTTATTTGACTTCTGGAAATCAAATAATTATCATTACTCTTAATGACAGTCAGGAAGTTGTCTTTAATCTTTATAGATGTCGGATAGACTAACTCTTTACTGACTGTCAGAGTTTTTTTGTTTTAACTAAATTGGTTATTTTTTTACTTGCCGAACTGTATTTTTGACTCAGAGATATTTATCTCTGAGTTTTTTTTATGTCTTTCTAAAATACAGTGTTATAATTTAAAACAGTAAACAGTGTATTAGGTTGTAATATATATGATAAGTCGTAAAGATCGTGAAATCAGATGTCAGGAAGAAGTAGTTCAGAGATGTATCAGGAAAGTTGATAAAGAGAAAAAGATACTTTCAGTTCTTATCTCTCAGCAGAAGCATGAAAGAAACAGAAAAAGAGATATGAGCATAAGGAAGCTTCAGGAACTTAACCAGACCAACAAGATTAAAGCAGCAGAACTTTTAAAGGAATGTATATGTTAAAGACATTTTCTTTTCCTATGCCACCTTCAATCAATCACTATTACGGCCATGCTGTTAATTCAAGAACCAAGAAGCCTATCATATATATTCTTCCTAAAGGGATCTGGTATAGACAGCAGGTTTATTTTCTTACTTGCAACAAAATCAGAAAAATCACTAATCCTTTCTACACTGATAAGCTTTATATTCACATAAAGTTTTTTCCAAAGTCACCATTAAGAGATATTGATAATCCCTTAAAGTGTTTGTTTGACGCTATCACTCACTCTCAAATCTGGAAAGATGATAGACAGATAAGAATCTGCCTGTTGGAGTTCAACGACAAGACATCAAGTAAAGACTATCTGAACATTACTATCTGTAATGATGTGTCTGAATACCTTGATTACATCATGCTTATACTTGCCGATAAGAAAAGAAACTTAACTGCTTATTTACCAGGGAACAAAAACAATGAATCTTGAAGACATTGATTTACAGACTATCAGAGAGGATTATTTACAGCTGACTCTTAGAGAAGTTGCTAAGATAACAGGTTTTTCTCACTCTTTCTGCCATCAGGCTGAAAAGGCTCCTGTTCCACCTAGAGAATATTTTCTTAAAATCATGACACTTGTTCTTGAAAAAAGAGTTCAGGTACTTGAAGAGATAGTTTCAAGAAGTGAGTTGCATAAAGAATTAATTGATACTATTCAGAAGAAAAGCTCCTGAAACTAATCAAAGTAGAAAGTTTAAACCAGTCCGGAACTCAGGAGCTTTTCAGGGACCATCTCAATTAAACAAGGAGTTATAAGACAGTTTCTTAATTCTAGTCTGTTTTCTTCAGGCTGTCAAATTTCCTTTACTTCAAATACTTTACATTTTTTTATATTTATTATTAAAATTTGATTTATATCAGATTTTTACTTTACATTTATTTATATAATTAAATAAAGAGGTTAAGGAAATAACCTTTAAATATTCAAGTTAAGGAGTAAGGATTATGGCTGGTTATCATGGTTACAGTAAGTCAAACAATGCAGTTGCAGCAGAGCATGAAGGCAAGTATCCTTTATCAAAGTGGACTAAAGATATGATTGTTTCAGCTTTAGAAAATCTTGAAGCTTTTGATGAACAGGAACAGCAGGTAATTAACGCTCTTATCAGTAAGCCTGCCACCTTCCTGAAAAAAGCTGTTCTCAAGTCTTATGAATGGCACCACACAAGCTCTTTCTATAACTGTACTGATTACTATGAAGTATCTGTTTCAGATTTCAATACTGCTGATGATGTTGAAGCAGCATATAAGCAGTTTCAGTCTGAGAAGAAATCCAAGAAGGAAGTTAAGACAGAAGAACCAAAGAAATACTTATGTACTTTCCTGATTTGGTCAGGAAGTAGAAAGCACCCTAAAGCAGAAGCTATTACAGAATCAGGTTACATTGTAGGTAACTGGTTTATGTCTTCTTACGGCAAGAAGTCAATTAAAGCTAATGGTTTTGAGATTATTCGTGAATTATAGGAGTAAGCATTATGTTATATGAAATCAGTTCACTTAAAGAGTTTTTTAACTTACCTGTAAGCACTCAGGTAACTCTTGTAAGAGATGAAGACAATGAAGTTATCCATGAAGGAAGATCTTATATTGAGTTTATCTACTTCATTAGACAGTTATCTGAGTCAGGTGATACAGAGTCTTACTCAATCTCAGCAGTTGCAGCCGATGATGATGAAGGAAATTCTTATAATTTTGTCGGTGATTATTCTTACATGACAGCTACTGAGTTGACTGAAAAATTTTTCTCAGAAAGACTCAAGAAGCAGTTAGCCAAAAGTAACATTATGAATACAGTCAATGTTTTTAAGACTGTTCTTGAAACTGTAATGAGTAACCAGAATATAGCCTTTCACTCAGAAGATGAAGAAGGAAGTATTGAAAATTACTTCTTCTTCTGGGAAGAAGGTCAGTTATTAATGGATTATGACTGCAGACGTCTTAATAATGAAGGCATACGTTATCTTGATACAAGCTATGAGAATGAGCCTGCTTCACTGAAAGACCTGATATTCATAATCAGAGACTCTCAGGACTACAAGTGGAATTTAGGTTAGTCTAATGTAGACTGCGACCTTTAACCACACCATGAGTAAGGCAAGGTTTAACAGCCTTGCCTGTTTTGTCAAAATAAGGAATAAGCCATGAACACAATAACTAAAGCAATATGCAAGCATTTCAGCAGGTCAGAACTCAGCTGTTCAGATGTTGAAAGACTGAACTATTTTCTCAATGAACACACTTCAGATAAAGACAATCTGTCTGATGTTATCTTTACAGCTCTGAGAGTTATGTCTAAGCACTTCAACGATAACTCATTAGGTTTTACTGACATTGATTTAATCATTGAAGAGCTGAATAATCTGAGTCATAAGCCAACACTCTATAAGTTATTTCTTCTTGATGATGATTTTTCAGTTGTTATCAAAGATGAAGCAGGAAGTTTCATAGAAGCAGTCTGGAGATATGAAAGCTTAATTCAGACTCTTTCAGATCTTTCTGAGAGCGACCAGGAAGACCAGATACACAGAGAGTATTCTCTTCAGTTCTACTCTGATGATAGAGAGCTTGTTCCGGAAGAAGATATTCCATTAAATGATAATTATTTTGGTTTAACAGCTTCAGAGATGATAGAAGCTATTGAATCTGAATACGACATTAATTTTTAAGGAATTACAATGAACTACAAGAGATAGTATGGAGTTACCGACTGAATAAAACTATAAGATTTAACAGGTTTTATTTAACAAGTTATTTAAAACCTGTTTTTAAAAATATGCTACATTTAACTTTTTTAAATATATATATTTATGTAATATCGTTAAATGTAATATAATTAAATGTAACATAACATAACATTCATTAAGAGGTTAGCACCATGTATAGAACACTTACTTATGTTGAGTTGCTTGAAGAACTCAAGAGACTCAGAGCTGAGATTAAAGAAGCAGCAGTTAAAGGTGATCAGGATACTGTATTCACTTTAGGAGCTTATAAAGAACAGGTTGAAGACCTTCTTCTTGAACGCTCCAAAAAAGTTATCCTGGCACTCAAGATGTTATCAGAAGAAGGAGTAATTGATTATGTTTACAGGAGCAGACATCAGGAAGATCAGACTAATAGCTGATTTAACTGCAAAGCAGTTAGGCGAGCTTACAGGGTATAGCAGAGGTTATATCTGTTTGCTGGAAGCTGATAAGTTTCATGTTTCAGACAGATTTATGAAATCTTTGTACTGTAACTTACTTAACTCAGAAGATTTTAAAACAAAATTCAATAGGTTAATCCAAGAGGTCAAAAATGCTGAAAGTTATATCTAATATCGGAATCGGAATCGGTTATTGTTTAATGGTCATTGTATCAGCTGTAGTTTTCTATTATGTGCTACTGGTCCTTTTTGTTTGTTTTTAATCAGGAGGTTACGATGAATAAGAGTTTTTTATCTGAATCAATCAAACTGCTTGTTAAGAAGTATCAGCTCTCTGAAATTCTTGAAGAGATTTATTCTCAGACTGAAACCGAAACCAGTGAACAGGAGTCTGATCCTTCTATTGGTTCATGGATTAGAGCTGAACGAGTTAATCAAGATAACGGCTTACTGCTTTGTGGTCAGATTAAGAAAGAACACATTCATAAGCTGTCAGATACAATCTTTCCTGACAAAGACATTAAGTCAGAAGAAGAAGACGGAAACAAAGTTGATACAGCTATTATTGATGAACTATCACCTGTTCCTAACTTTTCTCAGTTTCAGGAACATAAAGAAACCGAACCTAAAGCAGAACTTCAGGAACTTAAAGAAGTTTCTCAGCAGGTAAAAGATTTTGTTCACAAAATTAAAGCTGAAAAGAAAGGCATTACAGAGACTAGACAGCAGAAACTTGAGAAAATTCTTCAGGAAGTAGTCAACGGATTAACAGTAGAAGAACAGCTCAAGAAGAACAACATCTCTCTTAAAACATTCACAAAGAGATATTTTGATAGAAGATGGACTTTTGAAAGAGCCTGCACTCAGCCGACTAGAATCAAGATGGCTCCTGGCGAACAAGAAAAGCATGTAAAAGAAATTCTTCAGCAGGAACTTAACGGAAAGAAGATAGCTGATATTCTTATTGAAAGAAATATCTCTGTTGATACTTTCACCAGAAGATACATCTATCAGAATATGCCACTTGAAAAAGCATGTTCTAATCTAGTTCCTTTGACTGAACAGATCAATAAGCAGCAGAAGTTACAAGATGATATTCTTTACATTAGACCAAAAGAACTAGCAAAGAACTTAAACATACCTATCACTTCTTTATCTGAGTATATTGAATCAGGCGATCTTCCACCTACAAATAATGGTAAATGGTTAAGAAAAGATATTGAAAGCAATTCTTTCTATCAGAGACACCTTAATAAGTAGGAAGAAACGATCCGCTGCCGTTTTAACTGTTCGGAAATATCGAACAGTTGCAAAATTTACAACAATTGAATCTGAACCTGTCAGTTTTTCCGACAGGTTCAAACAAGGAGAAAACGATGGGTAAAATAACAGAATTTTTGTTCGGTGAAGCACGTGATTATGAAGAACTGTATCATAACCAGTTAGCCGAAAACCAAAAACTAGAAGAAGAATTACACCAAATGAGAGAGAACTCATGGGAAAAGGAAGTAGAACACCAAAAGAAAATTAACAGCATTTTGTCAGGGAGTTTAGCGAATCCACTTATTGAAAGGTTAAGGTGCGATTATGTTTCAGTCTGTAATGATAGGGCGGATCTTCAATACAAGTTACAGAGATATAAAAACACCGACATAGACCGTGAAAATAAAAGGCTGCAAAGTGAAATAAAATGCCTGAAATTCAAAATTGAAGAACTGGAAAGAGAAAAAACGGAGCTTATTCAATTACTAGATAGGTACGATGTTTTCTTTAAATCTTTAAGCAAGGAGTAAATCAAATAACTAGAACTAGAGTGCTAAAAGAAGTAGATCTTAACAATTAATCATTAAAGTAAATAAAAGGAAATATTATGGCACCTCT
>JBGUIU010000246.1:0-1535 GCA_045113275.1 Paludibacteraceae bacterium | reverse complement strand
CAGGGTGACCTTTGGGATGCCCACAAGGACATGGCGCTTGCCATGTTAGGCTCAACCGTCGCTGCAGGCTATTACATCGTTCGCAGTAGCCTCAAGCGAGGCAAACTATTTGCAGAATGAGGAAACTATCTAACTTTGCCAACATAAACAGAGGAGCAGAATGATTAAGTATATCTATTACCGCTTGTGTAAACATCATGAAAAAGGGAAACGGAAGAATGTTGGTTCAAGGGAAGCCGGCCATTTCTCTGGCATAGTTCATTTCCTGATGGTTTGGCCATTGCGTTCTTGTTTATGGTTCTCATGAAGAGCAGTAACCAAATCACGATGTTGCTTGGATTCCTACCTTTTGTTATTATGGGTCTTTATTTGAGCAATCGTTTTGATAAGAAGATGCAAACCTATAAACCACCCAAGCGATACAAAGCTTTAAATCAGATTTCGATCTATTGGCTTACCATACCGGTTGCGTTAATAGTTCCAGCATTTTTTATTGCAGTTCCTGTATTATTGATGAAATATGTCATTGTGCCATATGATCTTGAAGGCTGGCTCTACAATCATCTGTTTCCTAGTTAAACCTAAAGTAAGACACATAACTCTTAGAGTATATTCTACATTATTCAATGTTTTTTCAAGGAATAGGAGGGAAACGCCCGTGATGGGCGATCCCTCCTTGCTTCGTTTTTGTATTTGCCTCTCTACATGTCGGGAGAGGAATGATACCGTGAAGCCGCATTGATGAAACATAGTTTGTGCAAGTCGAATGCCATAGAGCTGGCTCTAATGGCTGAGGCGCAGCCAAAGTTATTCAAAATGTTGACATTGTCCTGTCGCTACCACCTTTTACACCGCAAAGCTAGCGGGCATCGTGATACTGCAAGGCCATGCACAGTTGCCTCGAAATAATCCACAAAATTTTAATAAAATCGGCTGCGCCTCGGCAGAAACCAAACGAGTTTGGCTCTGCTCTCGACTTGCTCGATTTTTGACGCTGCGCATAAAATTTGGCCAGTCCTTCCAGGATGGATTTTTTCGGTCAAGCCTTGACAGACGTATCACTAACAAAGGGAATAATTTCCCTTTTCAACCCTTTAATGATTGATAATCAAGTATTTGATTATTTCAATCCTTTACAAATCGTAATTTCGCGTAATTTTGTAAATGTCTTCGTTTGAACGACTCGAAAATTACACCTTATTTTTCGGTAAGGAGAGAGAAGGAGAGGGTTGAATTCTTGTCCGCTAAAGCGTGTTATGCCTTTTTAGTATCTCGTCGCCATCTGTCGTGGAACTGCTCTCTGAAGACTTTGTCATTCCATTATCATGACATTGTTGTCATTGCTTTTTATCGTTTTGTTTTTATGACAACAGTATGACAACGGATTGGATTTTGGAGAAAATAAAACTGCTTAATTCGCTGTTTTATAGCCAATTAAGCAGTTGTGGGTTGTGGAGCATAGCGGACTCGAACCGCTTACCTCAACACTGCCAGTGTTGCGCTCTACCAGATGAGCTAATGCCCCGATTTGCGGA
>JBGUIU010000245.1:0-2556 GCA_045113275.1 Paludibacteraceae bacterium | reverse complement strand
GCAAAGCCAACCGCAGGTGATAGTCCAGGAGAGTAAAGACTTGAAAGATATCATCGCCCGTCTCAACGAGCGATTGGACGAGCCCTTTGTCACCGTCAACACCGTGACCGGCGACAAGGGCATAAAGCAGGCGCAGGACGAGTACCAGCGCCTCATGAACAATAAATCACCGAAATCTAAAAGAAAATAGAAGAATGCAATCATGGTATTTTTATCGGCTTTTTGGGCTCAAAACAATGCCGAATTAACTGCATTTTCCCCATAATGAATATTTTGTTTTTTATATGTTTGAATTTCAGTTATTTACAAAATGTAAAATGAACTCAAAAAACTACCGAATTTCTTGTGCGAAACAACCATAAGCAGTAACTTTGTAAAATAATACTTTGGGGTCAAACTTTAACTGTTACTGAGATGAAAACAACTATTGGTATTGCTTTCTTCAAGTGGCGAATAGTATCGCTGCTTATAATGTGTTTATCGGTTTTCTTGCCAGTTGTGGCACAAACAGATAGCACTCGCTGGACAGTCTCCCAAGGTCAATGGAGAGTTCTAATCAATTTAAATGCCTATGACATTGCCTGGTCCTATTTACCCAACATTAAAACAACCGACGTATCTTCTTTGGGTATTTTGAACATTGGCTCTGGTGTTGAGATGGCTTATCGTGACAATCGCACACTGCGATTGATGGCACATGTGGGAATAATTGGCAATAATCATTTCTCTATTGCTGAAACTTTCCCTCCATATCCGCCAACGCGTATAGTCTGGAACTCAACTATATCGATGGTGCACATGTGGTATGCCAAGCGATGGGTGCTGGGAGTGGGTCCATCGTTTGAGAGGAGAAAAGTTACCTTTGACGTAGAAAACGGCGACAGCTCACCAAAATACGGTACACAAGATTTCCATTCTATTCACTATGCATTAGGTCCTCTCATGACGGCAGGTTGGCGAGCCACTAGTACCACCTATTTTGGAATCGAGTATTCACCACGCATCGTTATGGGTTCAAATTTCAATTACGATGATAATACTTCAGCACCTACTGTATCCAGTTCCAACGGCCACTTTGACCACCAACTCTCATTCGTGGTGCGCATGAGCATTAACCTTACCAAACATTGATAGTCCAGGAGAGTAAAGACTTGAAAGAGATCATCGCTCGTCTCAACGAGCGATTGGACGAGCCCTTCGTCACCGTCAAAACCGTGACCGGCGACAAGGGCATAAAACAGGCGCAGGACGAGTACCAGCGCCTCATGAACAATAAATCACCGAAAAATAAGAGAAAGTGAGTGTTTAGCAAAGAATTTTGCTACCTTTGCAAGAATAAAATGTAGTTAATACTAAATATAGTCTCAATGTCTATGTTTTTGTCTCGAAATCTACTCGTATTATATCTTGGTACTTTTATTAGATTCGTATATTTACGATTTATTAAAAGAAAAGATGTGAGCTTTAAGGAACTGCTACACCCAGCACAAGAAGGAAAGATTGACAAAGATAATGAGTTGGACATATTCACGAATGAAATGGCTAACCGAAGTTATGGTTGTATTTTTCTTATAATTATTGTTGGAATTATAGCTTATTTCCTGACCTAATCATTTGTTATCTTTCCCGTCTTTTCCCAGCATAAGCTGTTGAAGAACTTATACTAAAATGATAAAACGAGGACGAGTACCAGCGCCTCATGAACAATAAATCACCGAAATCTAAGAGAAAATGAGTGTTTAGCGAAATATTCGCTATCTTTGTGTCTCTAAAAATCATGGCATTATGAAATTAATTGTATTTACGATAGCATTTTATTTGTTGAGTTTTTCTAGTTGTAACATTGACAAAGGCAGTTTAGAGAAACAATCAGAAATGGACAGTATTGGGATTGTGGGAAATGATGATCTAGTAAGAAATGATTCTGTATGTATAAGTACAGCATTGTCATTCACGCCTACGTCGATCAGTTTGTCGGAATCAATTCAGAAAGATTCAGTCTTAGATAAAACGATTGATGGACTAAGAGAGAATAAGTTGATTTTATCTGAAACAGGTCAAACTAGATTCATTTACATAATACTTCTGAAAATGTACTATTATCACCTTAATAATGCACATCAGGGGTTTGACTTGCTTCAGATGTGTGAAACAGAGAATAGTAAATATATTGTTAACAGCTTGATTCGAATGACAAATCTTCCAGATCATCCAGAGATGATTAACTCAGGGTATGTATCTGAATATCTCAAATCAAATCATATTGATTTTATTCAAGATGAAGAAACTAAGCTTTTATCGGAGATAGAGGATTATGAGAACAGGCCAATTGAATTTACTGAAGAGTAGCTAACGGCACGTCTTTTCGCAGCATACGCGGTTGTTCTACCTTTGTGGTAAACAACCGCTATTTTTTATGATACTGACGATAAACGGAAAACAGGCAGCGCTGAAGAAGGGGTCTTCGATAGAATATGTATCGGAGAACCGCATCTTCACCGATGCCGATGACTACTCAATGGAGATTGAACTGCCCCTGGCAGACTGTCCGCAGAA
>JBGUIU010000244.1:0-1529 GCA_045113275.1 Paludibacteraceae bacterium | reverse complement strand
TTGCGGAGATATGTTGCGTTTTCCAACCAACCGTTTGATTTTTAATCCCCATGGTGAGCCATTAAAACACATTACATAATACGCAATCCCCCAGCCCCGGTAGGGGCGACATATCACAGGCACGGGTGTAAACCCGTGTCTTTCCGACCAATTCGCCACCGTACCCCCACAGAAACACCTGCCCGAAAAATTCTTAACTCTTAATTCATTATGACTGTTTGGTATTTAAAAAAATAATTATACTTTTGTCGCGACTGAACATTTTTCTGAGAATATAGAAAAGTGTATATATAAGTATAAATGTTTTTTAGTGTAAAGTGGTTATTAATTGAATGAGACATGGTTAAACTGAATGTTATGTCGAAGTGGATACTGGCTAGTATTCTGCTTTTCGGGGGTTATTTTCTGTCTTTTTCGGCGGATTACCCTGCAGGTTCTCCTGTGGCTTTGAATGGTAAATTGAAAGTCTCAGGTACACAGTTGGTTAATGAGTGTGGCAACCCTATACAATTACGGGGTATGAGTACACATGGTCCTCAATGGTTTGGAAATTGTATTTGTCCAGAAATGTTGGATGTCTTGGTAGATAATTGGAAGATTGATGTCTTCCGTATCGCAATGTATGTGCAGGAGCAAGGATATGTGACGGGTCCAACTAAATGGAAGAATTTTATTGACACATACGTAGATGAGTGTGCCAATCGTGGTATCTATTGTTTGATTGACTGGCATGTGTTGAATCCTGGAAACCCTAATGCGAACATCGATGATGCAAAGGATTTTTGGAATTATATGTCTAATAAACATGGCTCCAAAAAGCATGTGTTGTTTGAGATCTGCAACGAACCCAATGGTGGTAATGTTGACTGGTCAGTTGTGAAAGGATATGCAGAAGATATCTTGAAGATTATTCGTGATCAGAATAAAGATGAGACAGTTGTGATTGTTGGTACCCCTACCTGGAGTCAGGATGTGGATGCTGCATCAACAAATAAATTGAACTATTCTAATGTGATGTACACTCTCCATTTTTATGCAGGTACTCATGGCGAGGATTTACGCAAAAAAGCTGAAAAAGCGATGGGGAACGGCTGTGCTTTGTTTATCACTGAGTTTGGTACAAGCCATGCATCAGGTGATGGAAATTATAGTCCCGATGCAACAAAAACATGGATTAACTGGGCTAATCAAAACAAGATTAGCTGGATTAATTGGAGCTTCGCAGACAAAGCAGAAGTGTCTGCTGCATTAAAGACAGGCGCATGCAATTCTAAAAATTGGAATGATTTAACTGACTCCGGAAAGCTGATAAAAGAGCTAATCGTAACGAATAGAATGAGTTACACGGCTTGTGGAAATCAGCAACAAGAACAACAACAACAGGAACAGCAACAACAAGAACAACAACAACAGGAACAACAGCAACAAGAACAGCAACAACAGCAGGAGCAACAGCAACAACAGCAGTCTGCTCATTGTCCGGAGTTAGCTAGTTCGATAATAAATAAGAAAGTATATCGGATTGTCAA
>JBGUIU010000243.1:0-65961 GCA_045113275.1 Paludibacteraceae bacterium | reverse complement strand
CCTGCACGGTCGGATGGAGTATAGATTGGAATTTCACGACGATGAGGAGGATTAATCGGCTCATACAAATCATGCATTCCATTGATTTTAGCTGGATGATGTGCATTTAACTCAATGATCACCTTATCGGCCTTCTCCACCAAAGTAGGAGTAATACCAACAGAGGTAGTCAACACAACTTCGCCCTTATCTGTGATATCTGCAGCTTCGATTAAAGCATAATCAAGATGTCCGAGGAATCCATAGCGAAGATCCTGCGCTACATGAGACAAGTGCATGTCAAAGTATTGCACTTCACACTTATTGATAGCGTTACGCATATCTTTACTCGATTGAAAAGGAGTACGGAATTTCACCGCTTTAGCACGTGAAAGAGCTCCATCAATCTGATCTCCAGTCGAACCACCTGTAATCAAGCCCACCTTAAACTCATTTCCTTTCGCATGCTCAGCTTCTGCTTTCACTGCCAATGCTGCGGTGGTTGCCTTTACAGTACCTACTGATGAAAATCCTCCTATACCTATTACATCATTATGTTTGATGTAAGATGCTGCCTCTTCAGCCGTAATAAAATTAAATGCCATCTTTCTATTTTACTTATATTTATGTAATTAACTTTTCTTTCCAGCTTTTTTCCAACAGAGAAATACACTCTTTTGAAAAACGGTGCAAAATTACAATTTATAATCGAATTATAAAATAGAGACCACTATCATTTTTACATAATTATTCACAAAAACGTGTAAATATTCAATAAAAATTCAAAATGAGAGGCGAGGTGATTTGTCAATCACTTGAAAAAACATCTGTTTCTTTTTCATTAAAATTTCATCATCTATTTGTATTGTGTTAGTTGATGGGGAAAAATCAGATGAGAAAGGAGAACTAGCAATTAATTTTCAATGATGTCATGAACTTGCTCATTCAATGCACTTCAACAATTATCTAGCGACGCCCTCGACAATTGGAATGACTCTTCCGCCGTCTTTCATCAACAATATTGGTTGATCGAGCATCAGGAGAATGTTGACGTTCACTGCACATTGCAACTGACGGATGAGGTGTTGCGACTAAAGTGATTAAATTTAAACAGATTCTAAAGACACATCACTATGCTATACGTAATCGGATTTGCAAACCTCCTACTTGGCATAATTACCTTTGTCTATTTATTTGCTGGAACAGAACGTGTGACCAGCTTCCTCTATTTGTCCATGCTGAGTTCTATTGTTTTAAACATCTTGTTCTTTGTCCTAATTCGGAAAGAAGGGGAAAAGAATTCTTTTTATAAAAAATTCTTTTCTATACTCCTCTTGTTGCTTGGCGATTTCGAGTTATGGTTTCCTATTTTCACATCACCGTGCATTTATAGGTATATTTGCAATATCAATATTTTTTCTACCTTTGTGATGTCCTAAATTAATTAAAAAGAAAGACACAGTACTAAATTAATTAAAGTAAAGATGGCTGAGAAAGTATCTCTAAAAGAGAAAATTGCGTACGCTTTAGGCGACGCATCCGCAAATATTGCATGGAGGGGTGTCTCTGCATTCCTGATTATTTTCTACACAGATGTGTTTGGTTTAGCTCCTGGAATCGTTGCCACACTGATGTTGGTGGCAAGAACCAGTGATGGTGTTTCTGATGTTCTAATGGGCGTCGTCGGAGACCGAACCAAATCTAAATATGGTAAATTCCGCCCTTGGATCTTATGGACAGCCATTCCGCTGGGTGTCATTCTCTCCCTACTCTACATCTGTCCGGAGAGTTGGTCCACAAACATGAAGATTGCCTACGCATACGTAACCTATATCTTATTCACCCTGATCTACACGGCCAACAACATTCCGTATGGTGCCTTGATGGCTGTCATGACCGGCGATGATCGTGAGCGTACCAGCATCGGTTCCTTCCGTATGGTGGGTGCTTTCGCTGGTGGTATGCTTGTGCAAGGCTCCCTTCTATTCTTGGTGGCATATTTCGGTAACGTAAACCCAACCATCGACGTTCAACAATTGGAGTCGGACAAATACCAAATCACAGTTTCAGCACCCAATGATGTGCAAAACGCCCGTATTCAAACAGAAAACGGAATCGCACAATTCTTAATGGTGGGGGACGCAAAAGACTCCCTTACTGTCGGAAAGAGCTTCTCCATACAGGCTGGTGTCCCTACCGTTTTCAAGGTAGAGGGTGAAGAAAACATCACAGCTGATAGTTTCACCATCATCAATCAACGTCAAGGATATAGCAAAGCTATCGCAACCCTTTCTATTGTGCTGATTCTTTGTCTTTTCATCACTTTCTATTTCACAAAAGAACGTGTTACTCCTCCTGCTTCTCAAAAGACAGACATCACCAATGATTTCAAAGACTTGGTTCGTAACAAACCATGGATCATTCTTTTGGTGGTTGGTCTTATCTTCAACATCTACAACAACATGAAACAAGGTATCACCGTCATCTACTTCACCCACTACATTCACAATCAACTGATGGCAGGTGGATACATGACCGTATTGATGCTCGCCTCTATCGCAGGTGCAGCCATCACAACACCTTTGAGTAAAATGTTCGGGAAAAAGAACCTGTTCATTGGCGCTCTCTTCGTCACAGCTATCATCAACTCACTGCTTCATTTCTGTAGTGCGCAAGACACCATGGCTATCTTCTGCATCGGTGCTCTTTCTGAATGCGCTGCAGCTGTCCTTCCAACCTTGTTCTTTACTATGTTGGGTGATGCGGCAGACTACTCCGAATATGTCAACCACCGTCGCGCCACAGGTCTAGTCTATTCAGCTGGCTCATTTGCTACAAAATTTGGTGGTGGTATAGCTGGTGCCATCATCGGATTAGTTCTTGGTATGTATAACTACGACGGACAAAACTCTGTAGCCATCCAAGGTGCCATACCGGGCATCATCAACCTGATGAGTATCATCCCAGCCGCCATCGCTATCATCGGTGCGGCGGTCATGGCAATGTACCCTCTGAGCCAAGAGAAAATGGACGAAATCACCAACACACTTGGCGAGCGCAGAAAATCAGAAAGTTCTGTAGCAATTAACTAAGTTAATGCTTCTAGTATAAGGGCGGACCAACGTCTGCCCTTCTTTATTTTATCATGTACAAACCTATCACACCTCAATTCCTAGGGAGGAAGATTCTCTCGCACATCGATTTCTTGCCCGTTCTGCAAAGAATCGATTGGCGCTACTTCTTCTATGCTTGGCGATTAACTGGCAATTATAAGGGACTCGAGACATTATGTGACTGCGAAGCCTGCAAAGTACAATGGCTCTTGCGCTTCAGTCCTGAAGAAAAAGAGAAGGCAAACGAGGCGTACCAACTACTGAAGGATGCGAAAGAGATTCTTCGAAAAGGAATCGTCGAAAAGATTTTTGATATATCCGCTATACTTCTTTTTGCACAAGCACACAGTACGGAGGATGGAATACTAATCACCAACGAAGAGGGGAAGGAACTCTATCTCCCCATGCTTCGGCAACAACACCCCAGTGAACGAAATGGCTATTGTCTTTCAATGACCGACTTCATCTCTCCTAAGGAGGATTTCATCGGACTCTTCGCCGTCACTGTACATGGGGGCGACGAATGGGCAGAACGTGCAAGGTTAGAAGGAGATGATTACACCTCCCTACTCATTAAAAGTGTGGCTGACAGACTAGCTGAAGCAACTGCAGAATGGCTTCACGAAGAGATACGATCAAACTATTGGGGCTATGCAAAAATAACTGGTGCAGAAGGCATCAGACCTGCTTTCGGCTATCCTTCCCTGCCCGATCTTTCGCTCCTATTTGAGGCTAATAAATTACTGCACTTGAAGGATATTGGAATATTTATTTCCGAGAATGGTGCCATGAAACCGAATGCCACCATCTGTGGATTACACATCTCACATCCAGAAGCTTCTTATTTCATGATTGGAAAAATCGGTGCAGACCAAAAAGAAGATTATGCAAAAAGAAGAGGCCTATCTATAACCGAACTAGCGAAATGGCTGGTGAATAATTAACTCAATCAACTTTTAATAATACTCTATCTGACAACTATATTTGACTTTTCGATCAATATAGTAGCGAACACGTTCCGTCATGTTCCCCAGTTCATCGTACTCTGCGCGATCAAAACCATGACTTTTCCCTAAGACAAAGAAACTGACGTCATTTTTCACAATATCATAATTACCCGACATCTTGGCAGGTTTCTTGGATACTAGTTTTCCTTTCTGATCATACAGACTCACCTCCACGATATCCGAACCGCTGTACTTGTACACTTCCCTCTTCTTCACATTCCCATCAACATCATAGAAGGTGATTTCACCTCTTTTTTCCGCACCACTTCGATCAAAAACAGAACTATACCGAGCTGTCATCTTCCCTGTGTAATAACAATCATATTCTTGAATCTCCAGATAAGACAATCCTCGGCTCTCATTATAGTGACAAATCATTTTTTTCTTCATCATCTGATTTCTAGCATACACACACAACTCGATCAAATCACCATATTCATCGTATTGATACGTACAATATGCACAAGCTGAGGTGTCCTCCCCACTATATGTCCGGATGATATTCCCTTCTACATCAAAACTCATCCGACACACAAAGAAAACTTCACTTTCTGTAGAATCATTATACTCTGTAGAATTAAACAATGTGTAGTGTTTCACCTTCCCGTTCAATCCCAATTCAAGACTATTGGGTACATTGATGGTTTCTATCATTTGCTGTGCAACCGACTTGCTTTTCGCGCTACTCGCTGCATCATTTGCAGCCATCGCACACGAAAAGGCACAAGCGTAGATAAAAAGCAATGTATATATAATCTTTTTCATTCTAACGTAAGAACGCACACGCACTATTGTTAATTCTATGTTATTTTTTCCCGCACAAATATAAATTTTTATTATTTTATTCCGCACTTTTTAATCATTAATTAACAGAAAATATTACCAACACGTCTTCCCTTTTCTTATTTTTGTAAAAATTTATCATTACAAACATGGATTTTACCGGATTGGAAAGAATGGATTGGAATAAGCTCATCACCACCAAAAGATTTGGACTGGAGGATTATCATAATGTCAACGAACAAGATCGAACCGAGTTTCAACGGGATTTCGATCGACTCATATTCTCTTCTCCATTCAGAAGGTTACAGAACAAAACACAGGTTTTTCCGCTCCCCGGAAGTATCTTTGTCCACAACCGATTAACTCATAGCCTCGAAGTTTCATGCGTGGGAAGATCGTTAGGCAATGCTGTATCCAAAGCATTACGGCAGAAATACGGACAGGCATCCGAAGAGAATCTCAATGAAATTGGCGCCATCGTTTCCGCTGCTTGTCTGGCTCACGATATGGGGAATCCTCCATTCGGTCATTCAGGAGAAACAGCCATCTCGTCCTACTTCTCTGAGGGAAACGGACAAAAGCTAAAAGACAAATACCAACTCACAGATAGTCAGTGGAATGACATCATCCACTTCGAGGGAAATGCCAATGCTTTCAGACTACTCACCCATCAGTTTGATGGCCGACGAAAAGGTGGGTTTGTACTCACCTACTCTACGATAGCATCCATCGTAAAATATCCGTATAAATCAGACTATATAACAGACAAAAAGAAGAAATTCGGCTTCTTTCAAAGCGAGAAAGAGGATTTCAAAAAAATTGCAGACGACTTAGGTCTGATTTGTCTAGCCGAAGATAAATATGTACGCCATCCCCTCGTATACCTAGTAGAGGCTGCCGATGATATCTGTTATGAAATCATGGATATCGAAGATGCGCACAAACTGAAACTTATCAGTTTTGAAGAAGCGAAAGATCTGTTAATGTCATTTTTCAATGAGGAACAGATAACACATAAAAAGAAACACATGTCCACCATAAACGATGAAAATGAACAGATTGCCTACCTCCGTTCTTCCGTCATCGGCGTATTGGTAAAGGAGTGTTCTCGTGTGTTTATTGAAAACGAAGAGGCAATTCTTTCCGGCGTTTTCTCTTCTACATTAATTGAAAGCATAGACAATCAAATAAAAGCGGCATACGAAAAATGCCAAAAGATTTCCTACAAAAAAATATACCATTCCAAAGATGTTGTTGACATAGAAATAGCAGGTTACAACATCATATACACGTTAATAGAGAAAGAGATTGATGCGGTATTCAATGCAGATAAAGCTTATTCCAAACAATTATTAGCTCGCATTCCAGGACAGTACGAGATTGAATACGAAGACCCTTACAGACGCATCATGGCTGTATTAGATTATATTTCGGGCATGACCGACATCTACGCATTGGATCTTTATCGTAAAATCAACGGTATGAGTTTACCGAGCTTATAAACATAAAATTAGAGGAGGATAACACATGAAAAAGAGCATTCTACTCATTTTAACATTTTGGAGCTATATCCTATGCGCACTAGCGCAAACAACTGTGTACCAACCTGTTTCTGTCAAAGAAATAGATTTTGAGAAAAACAATAAGATATTCAATGAAATAACGAAAAGAGCCTCACAGACAGACTTCAACTACGACGAGCTTACCAAGGAGGAACAAAGCATATTCGATGAAACCAAGGAGAGTTATTGGGATGTTATCGGCGCAGGATGTAGTTGGTACTGTGCCGGAGGTCCCAAATCAGTCACCGCATCCAGCCAATTGAAGTCTCAGGGCTCCGTCAACTACAAAGCAGGGAACGCACACGACCTAAACTACAGGACTGCCTGGGTGGAGGGCGTAGAGGGCTACGGAATCGGAGAATACCTAACCTACACGTTCGAAGGAGGCTCTCCTAGAATAACCACCATCATCGTTGTGAATGGTTATGTGAAAAGTAAAAAAGCCTTCAAGGAGAATAGTCGGGTGAAAAAATTGAAAGTGTACAAAGACGGCAAACCTATTGCCATACTGGATTTGAAGGATATCATGGGAGAGCAACGATTCAATATCGGCACACTTGGAGATCACACATCGGGGTCACCCGACTGGAAACTGAAGTTCGAAATCATGGAGGTTTATAAGGGTGACAAATACGATGACACCGCACTATCCGAAATCTATTTCGATGGATTAGATGTACACTGCCTCGCCAAAGGGACAAAGATAACGATGGCAGATGGTTCCGTGAAGAACATCGAAGAGATAAGAGAGGGGGACGAAGTATTATCCTACACCACCAGTAACACAACGGGCAAAAGCGCCGTGAAGGCTGTAGCGGAAAAGAGTCACACCGACTTTGTCACCTACAGATTCAAAAGTGGAAGAAGCCTCACCTGTACGTTGGATCATCCCCTCTTCAGTCCTAAATTCGGCTGGGTATCATGTGATCCTGAAAAAAGCAAATTATATAAAGGATTTAGTAATGTGGGGACAATAAAAATCGGCACGTACATCCTACAATCAGATGGTTCCGACGATCAAGTTATCGCCATTGAGAAGGGGAAAGAAAAGCAACCATTCTACACCATCACAGAGCTAAGTGATAAACACATAGGATTCTTCGCCAACGGTGTATGCGTCGGCACAGAAGGATTGAAATAAGCGAAACGATTAACGATCCTTGCGTTCTATCTCACGAAGGTTCTCCATCTTCTTTTTCTTCAGGAACTCATAGATACCCTCTAGATGTTCCGTCACCTTTTTATGTCCGAACTCATAGACCTTCGTCACCAAACCATCCAGAAAGTCACGGTCGTGTGAAACCACAATCAACGTACCATCGAAATCCTTCAAGGCTGATTTCAAGATGTCTTTTGTCTTCATGTCCAAGTGATTCGTCGGCTCATCCAAGATAAGCAAATTAACAGGCTCAAGTAACAACTTGATCATAGCCAAACGCGTACGTTCACCACCCGAAAGCACCTTCACTTTCTTTGTTGAGTTCTCGCCACCAAACATAAACGCACCCAAAAGGTCCTTGATCTTATTACGTATCTCTCCCTTCGCCACATCATCAATCGTCTGGAAGACAGTCAGTTCCCCATCCAACAAAGAGGCTTGATTTTGAGCAAAATAACCAATCATCACATTGTGTCCCAGCGACAATTTACCTTCATGTTCGATTTCGTTCATGATGCATTTCACCATGGTAGATTTTCCTTCTCCATTCTTTCCGACAAAAGCCACTTTTTCTCCACGTGCAATAGTAAACGATGCATCTTTGAAAACTAAATGATCTCCGTAGGATTTCCCTACACGGTCTGCAATCACAGGGAAGCTACCCGAACGAGGTGAAGGAGGGAACTTCAGGCGAAGAGCCGAGGTGTCTTCTTCATCCACCTCCAAGATCTCCAGTTTCTCCAGCATCTTCACACGCGACTGTACCTGTAATGTTTTAGAGTAGGTACCCTTGAAACGTTCGATGAACTCCTTGGTTTCAGCAATCATCTTCTGTTGTTCATCGTATGCTTTCTGCTGTTGTTCTCTACGTTCTTTCCGCAGTTCCAGATAGTGAGAATAATTCACTTTGTAATCGTATATTCTACCCATGGTCACCTCTATGGTGCGAGTAGTGATATGGTCAACAAAAGCGCGGTCATGAGAAATCACAATCACGGCTTTCGCACTCTCAATCAAGAAATCTTCCAGCCATTGGATTGACTCGATATCCAAGTGATTAGTAGGTTCATCCAATAAAATAACATCAGGTTTCCGCAATAAGATCTTGGCCAATTCAATTCTCATGCGCCATCCCCCACTAAACTCCTTTGTAGGCTTATTCAAATCCTCGCGAACGAAACCTAACCCTAACAATGTTTTTTCAACATCCGCCTCATAATTAATTTCTTCAATTGAATAATATTTCTCACTTAATGTAGAAACTTGTTCAATCAAATTCATATAGTCATCACTCTCATAATCAGTTCGTTCAGACAACTCTTTGTTCAATCTCTCTATTTCCTTCTCCATCTCGAACAGATCGGAGAAAGCTAAAGAAGCCTCTTCAAAAACTGTGCGATGATCTTCTGTCATCAGATGTTGAGGAAGATATGCCACTACCGTACCTTTGGGAACGGTCACCGAACCTCTGGTAGGAGTCTGTATTCCAGCTAGGATTTTTAGTAACGTTGATTTACCCGCACCATTTTTACCCATGAGGGCAATTCGATCACTTTCGTTTACTTGAAACGATATATTTTCAAAAAGAGTCGTACCACCGAACTCAACAGTCAACCCATCAACCGATATCATACTAATTTTTTCTGCAAAAATACGCTATTTTTTTTAATTCTACAGATTAAAACACTCGTCTGATTTTTACACATAAATATCAAGCGAATGGCACCAAGTTCCCTTTCGAATTTTATCATTCTCATTTTCTTCCATTTACTTTATTAATTCAACAAAAAAGATTAACTTTGGGAAATTTTAAATTTCGCTTCTAATTTCATGTTATTTAAAGACATATACGGACAGGATTCTATCAAGCAAACCTTTATAAAAGCAGTGAGTAGCAATAGATTAGCTCATGCAATTCTGCTATACGGTCCGCAAGGGACAGGAAAACTAGCTTTAGCCATTGCTCTTGCCCAATACGTAGAGTGTCAAAACAAACATGACGGAGAAGCATGTGGGACATGTCCGTCTTGCAAGCAATTTGCCAAAATTGCACATCCAGATTTACACTTTGTATTTCCAATCACTCGGTCCAATGATTCAACCACATGCGACAATTTTCTTCCCGAATGGAGAAATCAGTTGCAAGAATTCCCCTATTTCAATTTAGAGGAATGGGAAAAGACCATTAGCCGAGACAATAAGCAAAGCACTATCTATACGAATGAGAGCAACGAAATTTTAAAAAAATTGAGTGCAAAATCGTATGAGTCCGAATACAAAATAATGATTGTCTGGATGCCTGAGAAAATGCAAGAGGATTGTGCCAACAAACTATTAAAGATCATCGAGGAGCCTCCAACAAAGACATTATTCATTTTAGTCAGCGAAGATGTCGAGAAGATACTTCCAACGATTCTCTCCAGAACTCAAAAATTCTTCGTTCCCCCACTGACGGAAACAGCTATTGCGAAGGCTTTAAGTGACAAATACGATTTGCCGGCAGACAAGCTATCAAACATTTCGCACATAGCCAATGGAAATCTGATAAAGGCAATCAATCTCATAGAGACCTCTCAGGAAGAAAATGAATATTTCAATCTTTTTGTCAACATCATGCGTCGAAGCTATTTAAGAGACGCGCAAGGGATGAAAGCATGGTCTGACGAGATATCAAAAATAGGCAGAAAAAGGCAAATTGCCTTTCTTCGATATGCACAAACGATGATTCGAGAGAACTTCATTCTCAATCTTCACGAGAGCAAATTAAATTATTTAACGCAAGAAGAGAACAACTTTTCCGTGCGTTTTTCTCCCTTCATAAACGAAAAGAACATTTCTGGGTTCCTTTCTGAATTGGATCTAGCGGAGAGACACATTGAGCAAAACGTACAAGCCAAAATCGTTTTTTTTGATTTTGCCTTGAAAATAACAATGCTCATAAAAATGAAATGATACAAAACAATATAAAATACAAATAAAAACAATATATGAGTATAAACAATGGCTGCCAAATGAATAGTAAAGGGTGCAGCAAAAAGACAGACCAAAAATTGGATACATTTGACTGGTTATGTGACATTCCAGAATCTTCAAGTGCCACTGATTTAGTCGAAATAACTTTCAAAAATACAAGAAAAGGATATTATCGAAATTCTAACGATTTAACCTTAGAGAAAGGCGACATCGTAGCGGTAGAAGCCACACCAGGACATGACAT
Source organism: Paludibacteraceae bacterium (assembly GCA_045113275.1). Classification (GTDB taxonomy): domain Bacteria; phylum Bacteroidota; class Bacteroidia; order Bacteroidales; family Paludibacteraceae; genus UBA1181. Next base: position 55,141 of record JBGUIU010000243.1, on the reverse strand, counting down.
CGGCACCGTTTCCATGACGGGTCAACTGGTTCTTGCCCAAATGAAAAAATACCATATCGACCAAACTCGTACTGAGATCAAACGAATTTACCGCAAAGCGCGTCCAAGCGACTTGGAAAAATATGAAGAATCCAAGGCTAAAGAACATGAGACCATGCTACAAGCAAGAAAAATTGCAGAAGATCTCAAACTCAACATGAAGATTGGCGACGTGGAATATCAAGGAGATGGCAACAAAGCCATTTTCTACTACATAGCCGACGATCGTGTCGATTTCCGTGAGCTCATCAAAGTTCTAGCTGACACGTTCCATGTTCGAATAGAGATGAAACAAATTGGTGCCAGACAAGAAGCAGGACGTATCGGAGGTATTGGTCCTTGCGGAAGAGCGCTTTGCTGTTCTAGTTGGATGACCAAGTTCAGTTCTGTCGCCACTAGTTCGGCTCGTTACCAAGAGATCTCGCTCAACCCGCAAAAGATGGCTGGTCAATGTGCAAAACTAAAGTGTTGCCTCAACTTTGAAATCGATGCATACGTTGAAGCTCAGAAAAACATTCCTGACCGCAACATCCAGTTGGAGACAATGGATGGGGTATTCTACCATTTCAAAACAGATGTGTTTGGTGGCATCATGCAATACTCCTCATCCCCTTCCATGGCTGCAAACATCGTATCAATACCGGTTGAACGTGTGAAAGAGATCATTGCACTAAACAAACAAGGTATCAAAGTAGAGTCTTTATTGGAAAGCACAGAGAAAGAAAGAATAATCGACTACGAAAATGTTGTGGGTCAAGATAGTTTGACACGATTCGACAGAAAGAAAAAGAAAAAGAAGAACAAAGGGAACAACGGAGCAAACAATAATGCAGAGGCTTCTTCTAACAACCAAGAAAATAATGCAGAGCTAAAAGCAAATGCTACGTCCGACTCACAAGCAACCCCTGTTGAACAGAATGACTCAACACAACAACCAGGAGGCAATGACCGTCAAGGAAGAAACAATAGGGATAACAGGAAAGACAGAAGAAACCGCGACAATTCAAGAAGAGAAGCGTCAGGTAAAGATTCTGAATCAAACAATGCCCCTACATCTTCCAATAATGATTCTGAGGCACAACCTTCAGGTGATAAAAACAACGATCACCGTAACCGCAGAAACAGAGATTTCAGAAGAAGAGACATGAACAAGAAAGGTGACAGAACGGGTAACAAACCTGCAGACGCCTCATCAGAACAGAGAAATGCAGCACCTCAAGCCCCTAACAATTCGAATGATCATGAATAAGAACAGTAACATATTCAAGACATTATGTCTTATGGTCACACTGCTTTGTGCCATGACAAGCTGTGACAACAACATCGTATTTCAAGATGCTGCAACACTTACAGAATCGTTATGGTATAAAAAAGACATCGTATCATTTGAATATGATGCCCAAGACACAACTGAATTGTATAATGTGATCATTGACATACGAAACGAAGCAGATTATCCTTACAAAAATTTTTGGTTGTTTGTTCACTCCACTTCCCCTCAAGGAATCGATTATTCCGATACCCTTGAATGTGTTTTAGCTGATAACTACGGAAGATGGATCGGCAAATCATCCGGATCATTGTACGCTCTTCCTGTCTTATTCTTATCAAACACAAAATTTCCGCAAAAAGGAATTTATCACTTTGATTTAATACAAGGCATGCGTTCGGATACCTTGAAGGGCATACATGAAATAGGAATCAGAATAGAAAAAGCAGAAGCGAAACAATAATTCATCAAACGAATGGGAAAGAATAAATTAGCTAAATTTAGTGACATGGAAACGTTTCCACACGTTTTCCAATATACTTTTTCAGCGTTTCAAGAACAGAGAGAAGACTTCCATTTAAAAGGAAAATGGAATACATTTTTTGGCAACGACAACCCTATCGTATTAGAACTAGGATGCGGCAAAGGAGAATACACTGTTGCATTAGCTGAGCTCTATCCTGATAAAAATTTCATAGGCGTCGATATCAAAGGCGCACGCATGTGGACAGGTGCCAAGGAATCTTTTCAGAAGAACATGAAGAATGTTGCGTTTATCCGAACCAACATAGAAATCATCTCCTCCTTTTTCGCAGAGAACGAAGTGTCAGAGATATGGCTTACCTTCCCCGACCCTCAAATGAAAAAGACGAGGAAACGCCTCACCTCTACTCGTTTCATGGAATTATATCAGTCTTTTGTGCAACCCGACGGGGTTATTCATTTGAAAACTGATAGTAATTTTATGTTCCAATACACATGCGAAATGGTGAAAGCCAATCATTACGAAGTATTGTTCCAGAACGATGATTTATATCACTCTGATTTTTCTGACGACAAAATACTCTCTATTAAAACATTCTATGAGCAACAATGGATTGAAAGAGGATTGACGATCAAATACATCAAATTCAAATTAAGCAAGAGGGAATCATTTATTGAGCCCGACGTTGAAATAGAATTAGATAATTACAGAAGTTATAATCGAACAAGAAGAGGAATAGACGAACAAGCAAGATAATTATGGAAACGAAAGAATTACAAGCTCTGTTTGAACAAGAGCTAAAAAACTTAAACTGGAATATCGATCCTAAAAATCTATATTCCCCTATTGCGTACGTACTATCACTAGGTGGCAAGAGAATCAGACCTGTGACCGCGCTTATGGCTTGCCAACTTTTTTGTGGCGATGCAACCAAAGCAATGAAACCAGCATTGGCGCTGGAAGTCTTTCATAACTTCACACTTCTCCATGATGATATCATGGATCGTGCAGAGATGCGAAGGAACCAACCTACCGTTCACGTCAAATGGAACGATAACACAGCTATTCTGTCTGGTGATGCAATGCTTATCAAAGCTTATCAACTTCTGGAACAGTGTGATGCTCAATCCTACCCTTCCATCCTCAAATTATTTTCCAAAACAGCGGCTGAAGTATGTGATGGACAACAATACGACATGGATTTCGAAGATCGTATGGATGTAACAGTCAACGAGTACCTTGAAATGATTCGTCTCAAGACCGCCGTTCTCTTAGCTGCCAGTCTAAAGATTGGTGCGCTCTGTGGTGGCGCTGATGAAAAAGACGCTCAATATCTATATGAATTTGGTATAGGCATAGGCATAGCATTTCAATTGAAGGATGATTTACTAGATGTTTATGGGGACACAAAAGATTTCGGAAAAGAAATCGGAGGAGATATTTGTTGCAACAAGAAAACATTCTTACTGATTAATGCTTTAAACCAAGCAAAAGACAATGACCATGAGGAACTGCTAAAATGGATCAACAAAAAAGAATTCAACCGTTCTGAAAAAATTGAGGCAGTCACTCAGATATATAACAAGCTACACCTTCGACAACTTACAGAGAGTAAGATGACGGAGTATTACGATAATGCGTTAGAGGCTTTACGCAAAATCAACAGAAGCGAATCTGAGAAAGAGAGCTTCTATCAATTGGCTAAACATTTAATGTACAGAATCAGTTAAGATATAAGAAAATGCCGTATAGAAGATTACCTAATACAAATCAAGCAAGATTGCGTTCCCTTCAGACTGCAGTTAACATGGGTGACTTCGTTGACATGTACGACCTCGCCTTTTCCTACAAGCACTGGGAGGAAGCTAAAGTGCTATTAGCTCGTTATGAGCGTGCCATGCAAGAAGGAAGACAATGCAGTGATACGCAGTTCAAAGCCAGCAAGAAGCTTCAAGAAGAAGCTAAAATCGCTAGACTTTATGTCTCTCATTTCATACAAGTCCTCAATATGTGTGTACAACGTAACGAGATCAAAGCCGAGTATAAAGAACTATATGGACTTGACCCCGACAACTACACCGTTCCCGACCTCAATACCGATGATGGCCTTATCGAATGGGGAAAACGAATTATCGAAGGCGAACAAAAACGATTATCCAAAGGTGGAACCCCCATCTATAATCCAGCTATCGCCAAGGTGAGAGTCCACTACGATATTTTCTTGGAGAACTACAATAACCAGAAGATATTACAAAACAACACATATAGAAGCATTGAAAATATTACAAGCCTCAACGATGAAGTTGACAAACTTATTGTCAACATTTGGAATGAAGTAGAAAAGAAATATGAGGCTCTTTCTCCTCAAGACAAGCTTAATAGTTGTCGAGAATACGGATTAATCTATTACTATAGAAAAGGGGAAGAAATTCCAAAATAAACATTCAGAAAATGAAAATAACGCTGTACTTACGTCATCAGACATCCTTTGGAGAAGAGATTTTCATTCAGGGGGACATCAAAGCGCTTCATGGCAAAGGTGAGGCAGGCTTACCTCTTGAATACACGGAAAACGGATGGCGTATCTCCTTTTACACAGAAGAAAAAAACTTCCATTACAGTTTTTATATTCAAAAGGATAAACACATCATACTAAGCGAAGAGAAATTTTCTCATGAGTTTGGTCCCCTATCCAAAGAGTACAAAACGATTCTCATTTACGACAATATCGTGTCAAATGCCACTCCATCTCGGATCTTTCAATCGGCTGTTTTTTCCAAGGTGATTCGGCGACATGAAATTGAAACAAAAAAGAGCCGAAACATAAAAGTCCCTATTGTTTTCAAAACATGGTCAACCAATGTGAACTTCAATCACAGACTATCAATTATAGGGAATTGTTCCGCACTGGGAACATGGACAGAAAGCGACACAAAAGAGATGGATGCTCTTTCGTATCCTCATTTCAAAAAGACACTGGATGCAAATAAGCTATCCTTCCCTTTAGAATACAAGTACGTCATTACAGATCCAAAACAAAACGCTATTATATGCTGGGAAGAAGGTTATAACCATCAGTTACCTTCTATTTTAACGCCAGCCATAGATCTTATCATTGTCAATGACCCTTGTCCTAAATTCAACCTGCCAGATTTTAAGGGGGCAGGAACGGCTATTCCTGTTTTCTCTATCCGGACGAAAAAAAGTTTTGGATGCGGAGAATTCAATGATATAAAACTATTGGCAGACTGGGCAGCCATGACCGGACAACGAATCATCCAAACACTACCCATCAACGACACCACCGTCATGGGCAATTGGAGAGATTCTTATCCCTATAGTGCCATCTCTGTATATGCTCTCCATCCTATGTATCTGAACATAGAAGAGATAGGAGCCTTGAAAAACAGCAAAGAATACAAAGCACTGCAAAAGAAACTGAACGATGAGGTTGACGTGGATTATGAGGCTGTCAACCTACACAAGTGGCGTTTCATACACGAACAATACAAGCAGTACGGAGAAGAGACATTCAATTCTCCTGAATTCAAGCTCTTTTTCAAAGAGAACCAATCCTGGCTGAAAGCATACGCTGTCTTCAGTTACCTACGATACAAACATGGCACATCAGAATTCTGTCAATGGGGAAAAGATGGGAAATACAACACTTCACGAATCGATTCCTATTGCGATCCCAAAGAAAACAAAGAGTACGACGATGTAGCCATCCATTTTTTTGTGCAATATCATCTTCACAGACAACTATGCAATGCCGTGCAATACGCACACGCCAAAGGAATTGCACTAAAAGGAGATATTCCTATCGGTGTTAACCGAAACAGTGTCGATGTATGGATGAACCCAACACTATTCGATCGTGAAGGAAGTGCTGGTGCACCACCCGATTATTTCTCAAAGACAGGACAGATCTGGGGATTCCCTATATACAACTGGGACGAGATGGCAAAAGATCATTATGCATGGTGGAAGAAAAGATTTCAGAGTCTTTCTTGCTATTTCGATGCATATAGAATCGATCATATACTAGGTTTCTTCCGCATTTTCCGCACTCCCACAACAGCAAAGATGGGATTACTCGGACAATTTTCTCCTGCGTTGCCTCTTTCAAAAGAAGAAATTGAATCCTTCAATATACCATTCGACAAAGATAAACTCACCCAACCTATCATTAACGAGGAGGTGCTGACAAAAATCTTTGGAGAGAATAAATCAATCGTCAAAGATAAATACCTTGAGCAGACAGATAGTGATACATACCGTCTAAAAAAGGATTTCAACACACACGAAAAGATTGACAAAGCAATTGATGATTCCGCAGAACATCAAGCATTGAAAACTGGATTATATTATCTATGTTGTCAGGTGTTGTTCATTGAAGATTACAAAGAGAAAGGGAAATACCACCCAAGGATCAGTATAGAACAGAGTTACGCCTATGCAACACTAAATCCAGCATTGCAAAAAGCGATGAAGGAGATATACGAAGATTTTTACTATCATAGACATAATGAATTTTGGAAAGCAGAAGCAATGAAGAAGCTGACGCCTCTTATCGAATCAACAAACATGATGGTTTGTGGAGAAGATTTAGGTATGGTTCCTCAATGTGTACCTTCTGTGATGCAAGAATTAGAAATATTAAGTCTGGAGATACAACGAATGCCGAAAGAGATGTTCGTTGAGTTCGGTTGTTTAAGTCATATTCCTAGAGAATCAGTCTGCACCACATCAACACACGACATGAGTACCATGCGTCAATGGTGGGAAGAAGACCCAGAAAGCACACAACGCTATTTCAGCAATGAACTTCATCAATATGGGAAAGCGCCTCTCTTCTGTGAACCTTGGATTTGTCAACAGATCATAGAGAATCATCTAAACGCGCCAGCTATCTGGGTGATTTTACCCATTCAAGACTGGATGGCAACCGATGGAAACATACGATGGGATGAGACATACAAAGAACGCATCAACGACCCTAGTAATCCCAATAACTATTGGAAATACAGGATGCACATCTCTCTTGAAGATTTAATGAAAAAAGAGGAGTTCAACGAACGTATTCGTCACATGATTTTAAAAAGCAACCGCTGATAAATACGGAAATCAATCAAAAAAATTATCGAACACGGATCTTTCGTCCCACACGCAAGATGGTGGTGCTCTTTATACGGTTCAATTTACATAATTTAGCGACAGTCGTATGATACTTTCTTGCGATCTTACCTAAATTATCCCCCTGACGTATTTTATAATATTGAGCAGGACTATGCAGATAAGCATAAAACTCCTTGAATGATCCTTTCTTACTGATTGTATATGTATCCGACTTCATATACATCGTATCAGGCGTGATCTCCAATAAGTTTCTAGCATTGATAGGATTACCTAAAAAGCGGAATTCAAAATGAAGATGAGGTCCCGTTGAACGACCTGTGTTACCGCCCAAACCAATAACATCACCAGCCTTCACATCTTGATTTGTAGAAACCAACACTTTTGACAAATGGCCGTACAAAGTCTCCAACCCATTTGCATGTTGTAACAAAACAAAGTAACCATAACCTTTCTTCTTTGAACCGACCCGTGCTATACGCACCTTGCCGTAAAACGCAGCATGAACAGAATCACCAATTGCCAATCGCATGTCCGTACCCGCATGGAATCGGCCCCAGCGTTCACCACACTCAGAAGTCACCACATTGATATTAGGCGGATAAAAGCCACGACAATCCACTACGAATGTATCCTTTATAGAATCAATTGGGAAACGATACGGATTCACACGAGTACTATCCCACCCGTTTCTATATAAACTAACAAGGACACTATCCTTCAAAGAATCAACTGGAAGACTTAATGAGGTATAACTTTTCACTCCAGCTGAATCCATATCCAACGATGACACGTCTTCATCCAACACGTCATCTTCCGAGGTAGAACTAGGTTCTGTGGCTACATCATCCTGTGCAAATAAGGAAATTGCAGATACACACACAGCAAAAAACAACTTCAATCGTTTCATCATCCTATTTTATAAACAAATAATCAAAATTTCACAACCGTGCAAAGGTACGAAAAAAGACCATAAAATCAAACATATTATTCTCCGCACTGACAAAACGGAATCATAATAAATTATAAATGAATAATTTATTGACAAACTGGCAGTTCAATCCATACCAAGTTCAATCCATTCAAGAAATCATGCCTGTTTTTTTTCTTGGCGAGACTTTTGATTTAGCGCTTTAAGTTTCAAAATGTACTTTTTCTTCTCCCAAGCCTTCTTTTTCGCTTCATATTCTTCCTGATGTCTCTCTAAAAAATTATCAGCCATACGACAACTATATTTATCGAATTGTAACCATAGATGCACCATATCCATATTCTTGGAATGAAGCATCCTGAACATAACAAGTAGGATATTTAGTTTTTAATTGTTTCAAAAGTTCCTTACGTAACACGCCATTCCCTTTGCCATGAATGAAGACAATCTTCTGTCCTTTCTTTTTTATATTCTCCTGCATGATTTGATTAAACGTATCCAACTGATACTGAAAGATATCATTAGGTGAAAGTCCATGGGTGTTATCAATCAACTGATTCGCATGTAAATCCTTCACAATCAATTCTGGAGTTTTCCCTTTCACTGACATTTTTGCGGGGAAAACTGTTTCCTTCTGTCGCAAGATTCGATCCAAATCATCCTCCGTCACGCCGATCGAATAAGGAAGGTCATTTTCAACGACAGGGAAAATCAATGCTTGCTCATCAAAATAATCATTTTCCACAAAGCTATGGAGCTTATAGAACTTCACAGCATTCAGCTTAAGTTGCACATCATAAACAGGTTTCAATGTATAGGTGCGTTTCTGCTTCAATGCCATGATCTGAACACGCAATTGTTCCCAATCATTCAAATCATTACGTTCCACTTCTTGCAACAAGATCTTTGTATTGGGTTGAATAAAACCAACAGCTTTCGATATAAACTTTGTACCGATAAGTGAGGCTACATTATATGCTAAATAGTAATTGCTGTCATTGATCAGATATGCATCAAAGTTCGTAGAAGAAAGCATCTTTTCGTTCTGCGGCAGGAATGCCAACATGACATTCATGACTTCACCTTCTGGTGTTTCCTCTTGTGGCTTATAAGAGAGAGTATCATTCGTTTCTTTTTCAATAAAGTCATCCAATGTTTCGATCTCTTTCTCCTTCTTCTTCTCTTGTGTATGTATCGTTGTATCTGTCTCCACCACAACACATTCACGTACCAGTGTTGGAACATCAAAGCCATCCTCATCTGTTACCATCACCATTTCTCTATTGATTATTTTACTTACTACGCCCCCGCCTATTGCATTCAAGAAACGTACTCTATCGCCAACTTTCACCATATACGAACACATTTAATTCCTATTTATCATTTCTGATTCTATACACTACACATATATAGAATACATCCGTGCCACAAAATTAAGAATATTATTAGAATAAATCACCCTTCTCTAATCATCCATAACACATTTTTTAAGTACTTTTGCATTGTAAAATTTTTAAATCATGCAGAATCCACAAGATATCACCATAGAAGATTTCAATTATAATCTTCCAGACGAGCGAATAGCTAAGTTCCCCATTGAGAAAAGAGACGAGTCAAAACTATTACTCTATCAACATGGCAAGATAGCACACTCAACATTCAAATATCTTCCCGATTACCTAAACGCTGGTGATTTATTAATTTGCAATAACACTCGTGTAATTCAAGCTCGACTTCTTTTTCAGAAAGAGACTGGCGCCCATATCGAGATCTTTTGTCTTGAACCAGTAGAACCCAACGACTATATCCTCACATTTCAAGCCACAAAAGAATGTGTATGGAAATGCATGGTGGGCAATGCAAGCAAATGGAAAAGTGGCTTTCTGTCAAAATCCGTAAACATCAACGGAAAGGAAATCCTTTTCAAAGCAGAAAAAAGAGAAGCCTGTGGAAATGCCTATATTGTTCGTTTCTTCTGGGACAACGCAGACATCAATTTTGCATCGATCCTTGATGCGTTTGGCATCCTTCCTATTCCGCCTTACTTACACAGAGAGACAATCGATCGTGACAAAATCACATATCAAACCGTTTACTCTAAGATCAAAGGTTCCGTTGCTGCCCCTACTGCAGGACTACATTTCACACCAGAAGTGTTTGAGGCTCTTCAGCAGAAAGGCATCGAACACGAAGAGGTAACCCTACATGTTGGAGCCGGCACCTTTCAACCTGTCAAATCCAACACCATCGGAGAGCATAAAATGCATGCAGAATGGATCTCCGTCAAGAAACAGATCATTGAAAAGATTTACAAAGCAGGCAAAGTAGTTGCCGTAGGAACCACGTCTGTTCGAACATTAGAGAGTCTATATTACATTGGTTGTCAGATTATTGAAAACAGCGATATACCCGAAACTGAGATTTCTGTTCCGCAATGGATGCCTTACGAAAAAGGGTATCAATATAGTACGCAAGAAAGTTTAGAAGCGATCCTTCGTTATATGGAGAAGCATGATTTGGAGAACATCAGTGCCAGTACACAAATCATCATTGTTCCCGGTTACACATTCCACCTAGTCAAGGCTATCATCACCAATTTTCATCAACCACAAAGCACACTCTTGCTTCTCATCTCTGCATTTGTAGGTGATGCATGGAAAGAGATATACAACTATGCATTAAGCAACGATTTCCGATTCTTAAGCTACGGTGACAGTTCATTGCTTATCCCGTGATCCACTAAGATTGTTTTATGCCATTGCCACAACGCCGATTATGCCAGACAGTGCAATCAGCAACATAGGATTTATCTTGAAATAATACAATGCCACGAAACTAGCGACGAATATCAATACAGATATATTGTAGTTTCCCACTCCAAAGTCCACAAAGCTTTCTCTGTTCAACAACATCAAAGCAGCCGCCAAGATTAGACCTCCCAAAACAGGTCGCAAGCCTGCCATTGCATACTTGACAAACTTATTATCTTTGTTCCCCATCAAAAAACGGATCACCAAAAACATCAGTGCAACAGAAGGAAGGCAAAGCGAAACAGTCGCCACGACTGCACCCGGCAAACCCGCCAACGTATAGCCAACATATGTCGCCATATTTATCGAAACAGGGCCTGGCGTCATCTGCGAAATAGCCAACATATCAGAATACTCCATCAAGGTAAGCCAACCGAAATGGTCCACCGTTTCAAATTGAATCAAGGAGAGCATGGCATATCCACCACCGAACCCCATCAATCCAATTTTCAGGAATACATATAACAACTTCAAATAAATCATATTTATTTTCTTATTTTAAAGTAAGTTACAGCCATTTGAACAAACACGAAAAGGAACACCATCATGACAATCAAGATTGGCGACACCTTAAACATCCAAATCACGAATGCCACAGACAGAGGAATCCATATTGTTTTCAACGAACACGTTTGTTTCATTAACTTCACCGCTGGCACTAAAATCAATGCAACGACGCAGGGACGAATACCTCTGAATGCACTTTCGACAACCTGATTATCTTTTATCTCCTTAAAAAAGATAGCAATCAATATAATCGCCATAAACGATGGTAACGCCGCACCCACTGCCGAACAAAAAGCCCCCGACTTACCTCTGAGCTTATAGCCAACATACAAAGCTGTATTTACGGCAAAGACGCCCGGCAAGGTTTGAACCACAGCGATCAAATCCCAAAACTCATCTTTTGTCAAATAGCGTTTTTTCTCCACAATGGAGATCTCCACCATCGACAACATCGCATATCCACCTCCTAATGTGAAGGCACCTATTTGAAAAAATATCTTGAATAATTCCGCTAATTTAACCATTCTATTCCCTTTTATGGGACAAAGTTAACCTTTTATATCGCTTTTTCGAAAAAATTTCTTTTTAAAAATTTGGAGATACAAAAATAATGCGTACCTTTGCAACGCTTTTGAGAAATAAAGCAATTGAGGGAGAGCTAGTAGCTCAGCAGGTAGAGCACATCCCTTTTAAGGATGGGGTCTTGGGTTCGAGCCCCAACTGGCTCACCAAAGCGATCAAGGGAATTTCTTGATCGCTTTTTTTGTATTATCTAAATAGTTCCACACATGACATTACTCATATTATCGGTATTATTCACACTTGGTATCTCTTTTTTGTGTTCCCTGCTAGAAGCAACATTATACTCGACCACGTCATCCTACATAGAGTCTCTACCCACAGGAAAGAAAGGGGTTGAGAATTTAAAGGATTTAAAAACGAACATAGAAAACCCTATAGCCGCTATTCTATCACTCAACACAATAGCCAACACTGCAGGTGCTGCAGCGGTAGGTGCACAAGCCGTAGAGGTATTTGGCAATGCTTATTTTGGTATCTGCTCAGCCGTGCTCACTATCTTGGTTTTGATTTGTTCCGAAATCATTCCCAAGACAATCGGTTCTAACTACTGGAGAGAGCTTTGTATCCCTGCTGGATTCATCATACGAGGCATTTATTTCCTCTGCTTCCCGCTCGTTGTCATGTCTCGCTTTCTTACCCGTTTGTTCACACGAAAGCATACTCAAACCGTCAGCCGTGAAGAAGTTGCCGCACTTACAAATATTGGAGAAAGAGAGGGCGTATTCAAAAAAAATGAGAGCTTGATCATCAATAATCTTGTCAAAATGGAGAAAGTAAAAGTTCACTCCATCATGACACCAAGAACAGTCGTCTTGGCGGCACAAGAGGATATGACCTTAGAGGAATTCTTCAAAGACAAAAAATTCCTCACCTATTCCAGAATACCAATATACACGGAAGACATTGACGACATCACAGGATTCGTCCTCAAAACAGACATTCTTTTTCATCTAGCAAACAATGAGACCCAAATCAAATTAAAAGAGATAAAAAGAGACATCATGGTTTGCTACGAGAACACCTCCATTACAAAATTTTATGATTTAATGGTTGCCCGGAAAGAGCAAATCGCACTAGTGATTGATGAATATGGAGGAATGGACGGCATCATCACGTTGGAAGATGTCATCGAAACCATCTTGGGGCTTGAAATCACAGACGAATCAGACAACCAGACAGACATGCAAGCTTTTGCAAAAGCTCTCTGGAAAAAAAGAGCAGAACAATTAGATTACGCAGACGAAAACGAAGAGAGTGAAGAAGAACAAAAATAGTTACTTCACCTCCTTATAGTTTTTCATTCCTATAGAAACAGATGAGAGTGCATCCTGTATCAAGCACATTGCCTCTGCCAACTTCTCATCCGCCACAGTCAACCGATTCACCAAATCCTTTGTTGCCATAACCACATTGGGAGAATCAGCCATAGGTTTGTTTTGAAGAGATTCTATGCACGGTTTAATTCGTTTAGCATCAAATGACAAGCAATCGCACGTAGATTGCACGCTACGTATCAACATATCTACACTTTTAACGACAGAATTACCCTTTATCGAATTTTTCTCCATATAAAACAATCTTTGGTTTCTAAATGTAAAAATAGGACTATTTTTTCTGATAAACAAAATAACGCAATGTGTTTTTCGCAAAAAGGGAAGAGCGAAATCACATTTCACTCTTCCCTTAAACGACTAAAATTCACATATTCAGAAGCTTTACAACAAGCTCCTTGTGATTTATTTCTGATTTTTACTTCTTCAAAATGATCATCTTAGCTTTTCCACTATTTCTCGCAACATACACACCCTCAGGCAATCCTAATTGTTTAACAGCAGAAGCAAGTCCGATCTCTGAACAATAAACCTTGCCCAACCAAACACCTTGTAAAGAAAGGATATCATACGTTGTCTCTGCCAAAGCCGAAGCTGTCTCCTCAACATCTACTGGATGATCGTTTACTGCTTTAAATACAACCTTGTCGATATTAACAAAATCAGCTTCAATTCCTATTTTCAGAATATGTTTTCCAGCTTCTAATTCTGAAGTCTTTCCTTCGTATTCTTTGAATGTTTTCCAGTCTCCTGAGTTTTTCACCTTGACCGTTTCAGAGATTGCTTTATCATCGATGTAAAGTTTGAACGCAGAACCGTCGCTACCAGAAGCTGCGTAGGCAGTCCACGTATAGGTATCTGTATATTTCACATCCAACGTATATTCAACCCATTCACCTTTTGCAGTCCAACCAAGAGCATATTTACCCGTTTCGTACTCCTCGATGTCGATGCCATCTTCTGTACGGAACTTTTTACCTTCATCCAAGTCATCACTATCATGGAAAGCCATTCCTTCGCCACCCTCGTCATAGAATTCCATTTCGACAGTACCAGGAAGTTCTTGAGCCACGCCTTTATAAGGAGCCTGAGGAGCTTTCACTTCAAATGTCTTTTTAGCCGTATAAACCTTTCCGTTGCTATCCGTCATGGTAACAGAGAAATCATACTTGCCAACTATCAAACCATCCAAATTTACCTCGTATGGCTCATCAGTCAATGTCTTGATCAACTCTTTTCCTTGATAGAAGGAAACAGACTTCACACTTGTCTCCTTTGGCACTGTAGTCTTAGCTGTAAGCGTAACTTCAGCTGGAGACTCACCTACATTAGGTGTGAATGAAAGAGAAACACCAGCAGAAGAAGCCTTTCCACACGCATTAGTATATTGTTTGAAGAAAGCCCATAAAGCATTAGAGGTGTGGAAACCATTGTTAGATGGTTCATGATTACGATTGAAAACAGTATGAAGAACAACCTCAGTCTCACAATCTCCATCCTTGTAACGGGTTGTCCTAGAAACATTATTTCTAGTCTCTTCTGGTGTCATGTTACAATTCATTGCCTGTGCATATTTCTTTATGTAACTTTCTATTCCGCTGTAAGCCATAGTTCCATCGGCATCTCCATGGACATGACAGATAGGCACAGGACGGGAAGTCGAAGTGTTGGCATTCATCAAATTGTAACCAGAAATAGGACCAAAAGCAGCAATCCTGTCTGCCGCCTTGTTCATCATATAGTAGGTGAATGCGCCACCCAGAGAGAATCCAGATAGATAAACGCGAGTCTCGTCGATGTTGTATTGCTGTTTCATTTCAGAAATGATATCCAACATAAAATTCACATCGGACATTCCATCAAGGTCCCATCCTGTCTGGAAATCCAACCCCCAAGCAGCGCCTGCGATTCCGACGGGATACACAACGACGAAGTTGGCAGTATCGGCGAGCGAAGGCCATTGGGTTTGCTCTTTTTGATACTGGTAGTCTTGATTCATTCCATGGCATGAGATGATCAAAGGTCGATTGTCAGTAATACAATCAGGCACATACAAAAAGTATTGACGGTTTTTTCCGCCCGTATTAATACTTTTCAATCCGTTTTGCTTAGCGGCAGACGCGCTAAATATGCTAATTAAGATAGCAATAAGAAATAAATAATTTTTTTTCATGATATAAAGTGTTGGTTTTTATAGTTTACGATATACTTGTCATTTTATGGTTCCACTCACAACCGCAAAGATAGTAAAGAAAACAGAAAAAAATATTTTTGAGGGAATAAAAATAGAGCATCCCAAAAAAAAACACGATTTTCCTATGACAAAAAAACAGGTTCAGAGCCCCTTTACCTAGTATAAATTTTCTAATTTTGCAGGGAATTATAACAACATGGAATTTTCATTGAACATTATACTATTTCTATTCTTTTTCGCCACCATTGCTGCTTTCATTCAACGGGTGAGCGGATTTGGATTTGGAATCTGTATCATGACTGTTCTTCCTTTTATTCTTCCTTCTTACGGAGAAGCCACGACTCTTTCTGGCATGTTAGCACTTACGCAATCCTTTTATGTAGCTTGTTGTGTACGGAAATATATTGTTTGGAAGAGAATTCTCCCCATGCTTTTCGTCTTTTTAGTCTTCTCCTACTTATGCATCGGCGTTGTGGCATCAACCGACACGCACACCCTCACAATCATATTAGGCATCACATTGATATTATTAAGTATCTATTTTCTATTCTTTTCTACAAAAATCCACATCCGGCAATCTGTTCCCATGCAACTTCTCATGGGTAGCATTAGCGGTGTAATGGGTGGTTTCTTCGGGATGCAAGGTCCCCCTGCAGTCCTCTACTATGTAGAATCCGAGCCCGACAAGAATCATTACGCAGCACAAACTCAGGTTTATTTCGTTATTGGGAATATATTCATGACGTTCTTCCGCGCACAAAACGGATTCCTCACGATCGATGTGGCTAAATCTTGGACAATTGCCATATTCGGAGTAATTGTAGGAACCTATATCGGCTCCATCGTTTTCAATCGCATCTCAACAACCATCCTAAAAAGAATCATCTACGGATACATTGCTGTCTGCGGCGTTATCTTTCTCTTAAAATAGGATACGAAAAGAGGGAAACACACAACGCTGAATGTCTTATTTCCATTCTTTTCCATGATTACATGACGCAACAAAACATTTATTTGACAATAATCAAATAAAAATAATAAATAGAAAAATATAAATCGAAATAAATTTTCTCTACCTTTGGAAAGTCAATCAGAGCGAATGACTTTTCAACAATCGTCCAATAGGTTCTTGCGATTATTGAAACTATATTATAGAACCTACAAAATCATTTTAAAAATTATTACAACATGAAAAAGATTACAACTTTACTATTTTTATTCGCATGTTTACTATGTGGTAGTATACACGCACAAGAGACAGCTCCAGAGCCAGATTTCGTTGGAGAATGTTTTTACTTAAAGAACGACGGTTCAACGATGAAACTAGAAAAGTCAAGAACAGTTGCAAGAACAAAAGCGAACGCAGGTATATTCATTGCAGGAATAGGAAAAGTAAAAACCGAGATTCATATCGAAACTCCCAAATCAAATACACGAATCAAAGGAAGCAATATCAAACTCATTGTGAAGGCTGTAGATAATCTTTCCGATCCAATGAGCATCATCAGCATCTTCAAATTTGAAGAAAAGAAAAAATACAGAAGAGCCGAAGTCGCTTCTGCTGGCACATTTAGCGGTTCAACAGGAAACGACATGGATTACATTGACTTTGAAGCAAAAAAATACGGTGAGAGTTCCTATCTTCTTTCTATAGAGAATCTTAAACCAGGCGAATACGGAATCATTGTAACAAACCCTAACACGAAAGATGAAAAACAAATTATCGTTAGTTGTTTTGGCATAGACTAAATAATAAGTCTTAAATAAGTCACAAAAAAAAATGTCATCGTAAAAGCTACGATGACATTTTTTATTCTATGCATTCTGAAGCATTCAATTTTTCTCCATCCAAGTATTATTGGCACCAAGAAACAGCAACCTGTTCCCAAATATCAAATTAGAATTCCACCTTAGGAGCCTTTTCAGCACCTGCCTCAGCCTCAAAATATGAATGTTTCTCCAATCCTGCAAATGAGGCTATGAAATTATTAGGAACGCGGCGAATAGAGGCATTAAATTCCTTAGCCACATCATTATAATTCTTACGAGCAACAGCAATACGGTTTTCCGTACCTTCCAACTGTGCTTGCAATTCCAAGAAATTCTGATTAGCCTTCAAATCTGGATAGCTCTCTGCCACAGCCAACAATTTTCCTAAAGCTGAAGAGACTCCGCTCTGTGCTTTTTGATACTCTGCTAATTGCTCTGGTGTAATGTTACTAGGATCAATCGTAATAGAAGTTGCTTTACTTCTTGCTTCGATGACCTCTTTCAGTGTTTGCGACTCATGTTGTGCATATCCTTTCACCGTAGCAACTAGATTAGGAATCAAATCCGCTCTTCGTTGATAAGCAGCTTCAACATTTTTCCACTCTGATGTCACACCCTCATCAGCTGTAACTAATGAATTATACGCATGGAAAAGATAGGCACCAATCAGTACCAACGCTGCAATTACAATAATAGTTTTTTTACTCATGATAGTATTATTTTTATTTGATTGTATTTCTTATTTATTAAAACCGTGAGCCTGCTCCTCCTCCACCAAAACTTCCACCGCCGAAGCTTCCGCCTGAGAAACCTCCATGTCCGCCACCAAAGCCACCATGATAACCACCACCATAGCCTCCGGAAGATGAGCTCATTGATTCAGATTCCTTTTTTATCACCAGTTTTCCGCAATGCTCACAACGATATGTCAAAAATCTTTCTATGAAGAATGAAGAGGACTTTAACTCTTTTGTTTTAATCAGTACCAATTTATGTTTTCCGCAATACGGGCACGCATTATTATGCCACGATACAATAAAGGAGATTATCAATATAAACAAAAACATAATCAGAATAGGAGGCCAATCTGACAAATCATATTCATCCTCATACTCAGCTTCCATAGTGCCATCTAAAATTCCACACACATATCGAATTCCTGCGGTCATACCTTCCGACCATTCTCCTTTTGAAAAATGGGGATTCATCTGTTGGGACTGAATCCTGTAAGATATAGCATCAGGCAAGATTGCTTCCAAACCATATCCAGTGGCAAACTGAACACATCTATCTTCTTTCGAAAGCACAATCACCAAACCATTGTCAGATTTCTTTTTCCCCACACCATATTTTCGTCCTATATTGAAAGCAAAATTAAAACAATCCCCATCCTCAATCTTATCCACAGCCACGACCACCACTTCTATTCCTGTTGATTGCTCTAACTCAGCCAACAACGCATCCATCACGGCGACCGAATCCGAATTCAACATACCATCAGGATCACACACGTAACGATTGGCATCCTGCAGATGCACCATCGGAACGTTGTATGCAGTGTAACTTCCTGCCCATATCGTCATCGAGCAAAGCAAAAACAATATGTTTACTATGGTCTTTTTCATACTACAAATATAGATGATTTTAACTAATATTAGTCATCAATCGTTTTATTATTTACTTCGCTAACAAATTCGTCTTCGACATAAAAAGAAAAAGGTCTGAACATTTCTATTCAGACCTTCATAAATTATAGGGCTACTCCCCAATTCTTTTTTATCATTCTTGATCAGCAGCTGGAGCAGATGGTAACATTTCTTCCACCTGAGTTTTCAACTGTGATTCTTCAATTGCTGACGTTCTTGGATAAAACGCAGCTGAAGCAATACTAAACAGTACCACAATAAGTACCAATACCCATGTTGCTTTTTCAACGAAATCTGTTGTCTTTTTTACTCCCATAATTTGGTTCTGTGTTTGGAAGCTGGAAGCCAATCCTCCACCCTTAGAGTTTTGAACTAACACAATACCCACCAATAAAATGGATGCTATCACAACGATAATCGTAATAATTGTAAACATATCTTTTAAAATTGGTTATAAATTCTCTATTAGTTTTTCAAAAAATCTGATTTGGTCTGCAAAGTAAACACTTTTTTCTGGATTTTTCAAACTCAATCTCCTAAATATTTTTATCGCCTGGTCAAACTTCCTCTGTTTAATGTATATTTTTGCCAATGTTTCTGTGTAAAATTCCGTAGAGCCTTGTCGAATGATTTTATCTTCATTATCTTGATTATCAGCATCTTCTCTAACGCTAATAGTCATATCTTTCTTCTCGCTTTCTGCCAAAAAATTGTCAATTAAATCACGTCTTCGGCTGTTAACATTTTTTTGCACTTGCGCCGATTCAATTGGTTTCATTTGTTCCAATTGAGCCATTACATCCACAATTGGCATCGACATGGACGGAACAGAAGGAGTTGTTTCAGGATTTTTTAATTGCTTTTGTTCGCAATTTTGTTGTGCAGTCTCTTTTGTCTCCTCTATCGTGAAGTTTTTCTTATATACCAAATCAAACAAAACGCGACGATTTGAAACATACAATGACGTTATCGGCAATTCAACATCATATCTCACATCCCCTATATTCTTGAGTCCTTTTAGATAAAGGATACGAAGTGTCTGGGCATAAGGATACATGCGCAGAAAAGACAAAAGTTCTGTCGTTTTTTCCGCACTGATGCACTCAGGCTTACGTAACATCTCTATAAGGTCTGCTTGTGTCATAACTACCAATTAGCTACAGTAGCATTAAAGATTTGATTGATAATATCATCCATCAATTGTTCATTCAGTTCTGCCTGTACTTGATCGATTGTATATTCATTGGAGAAGACCTGATAAGCAGAGAACGTTCTTTCAAAACTCTCTGCTGGCACCACTTTATTAACGAACTTTACAGAAACAGACATCTGCAAACGTGATTCTGCCGCTTGACCTGTTGAATTAACGCCAGAAGAAATCACATTATAATTCGTAATCTCACCTGAAATCTGCAAATCACCGTCACTCTCCACCATTACCAAACTAGTTTTAGATGAGAACTCATCCTTAAGATTTTCGGTAAAGTCCGTAGCTAAGGTTGCATACACCAAAGCGGCCCTATTAGGGAAATCACGAACCGTAATGGTTTTGATCTTTGTATAATCAATAGACGAACCATTAAACTTGTAACTGATTCTACAGGAAGAGAGAATAACAAGTAACAAGATTGGCAACGTTATCCATCCTTTATATATTTTACTCCAAGCCATACTCTTTTATTTTACGATACAAAGTACGCTCCGATATATTTAAATCCTGTGCCGCATACTTTCTTTTATTATTGTTTTTCTCTAAGGCTTTCCGTATCAGTTCTTTTTCTGCATCTTCCAACGACAAACTTTCTTCCACATCCACCTCCTGAATATCCTTTTGCTCTCGAATTTTTGAAGGAGAAGATGGTGTGTTCAATGATGTCTCCACAACAGGAGAGTCATGATCAGTATACGTTTTTGAATATACATTCTGCATCACTTGAAGATCAGAGCCAGACAGATGTGAGATATCAACGCTGCCACTTTGAATGATATCATTCACAAGTTTCTTCAGATCATTCATATCCTTCTTCATGTCAAACAACACCTGATACAGAATCTCTCTTTCATTGCTAAACGATTTATCTCCAGAAGAGAGTCCCGCAATAGCTGGCAAATTATCACGTTGACTTGGAAGATACCCCTGCAACACCTCCTTGGTGATCTCTCGCTTCTCTTCCAATACAGAAATCTGTTCCGTAATATTTTTCAGCTGACGAACATTTCCTGGCCACTGGTAATGAAGCAATAATTGACGCGCCTCATCATTCAAGGAGATTGACGGCATCTTATATTTTTCCGCAAAATCAACAGCGAACTTACGGAACAACAGATAAATATCTGTTCCTCTGTTTCTTAACGGTGGCACTGCAATAGGCACCGAATTCAATCTATAATAAAGATCTTCTCTGAATTTTCCTTCTGCGATGGCCTCCTGCATGTTCATGTTTGTTGCAGCCACCACCCTCACATCACATTTTTGTACTTTGGAGGAACCAACCTTAATAAACTCGCCCGTCTCCAACACACGCAACAACCGCACTTGCGTCGTCAAAGGTAGTTCTCCAACCTCATCCAAAAAGATGGTCCCTTTGTCTGCCACCTCAAAATAACCTTTTCTATCCGAAATAGCGCCGGTAAAGGAGCCTTTTTCATGTCCAAAAAGTTCCGAGTCAATAGTTCCTTCCGGTATTGCTCCACAGTTCACCGCAATATACTGAGAATGTTTACGTGAACTATATTCATGAATGATTTGAGGAATCCGTTCCTTTCCCACACCACTCTCTCCAGTAATCAACACAGACAAATCCGTATTTGCAACCTGTACTGCCACATGAATTGCATGGTTCAACATAGGGTCAGATCCTATAATTCCAAACCGTTGTTTAACGCTCTGTAAGTCTTTATTCATCATAAGTCAATACCTCCGATATCAAAGAACGACAAATTTACACTTTTCAAAGCACATCACAAAATAATATTTTTCGCCTCCCTTCTATCTTCCATAATTATGCTTAATTGTTTACCTTTGTCTCACCTAAAATACTTCAATCGAATGAGACTAACAAAAAACGACTACATAGCGAAGAACATTTACATAGTTATCACACTCTTCTTAACCGTAATGGCTTCTTGGGGAAAAACCAGTTGTGCGGAAACACACACAAGACACACCCAAACAATCTCAGGAAAAGTTATTCATATAAGCGACGGTGACACCTATGATATACTCACAGAAGGCAACATCACCCACAGGGTTAGAATGTTGGGGATTGACGCACCCGAGAAAGGACAAGACTTTCATCGAAAAGCAACTGATTATCTTAAGTCTCTTCTATACAATCAAACGGTAACCATACAGTTCGAAAGCACAGACCGTTACGGACGTCTATTGGCGTTCACATACTTATCAGACGGACGGGAAGCCAGTCATGAAATGATTCGTGCAGGATACGCTTGGCACTATCTTCAATACAATCAAGATGATGATTTAGCACAACTTGAGCAAGAGGCACGCGAAAAAAAGATAGGGTTATGGGCAAGTCCTAATCCAATCGAACCATGGGTCGAGAGGGCCAACCGTAGGGAAGAATACAAAAAAGAATCTCTACACAATAGAGAT
This sequence comes from Paludibacteraceae bacterium, assembly GCA_045113275.1. Lineage (GTDB taxonomy): Bacteria > Bacteroidota > Bacteroidia > Bacteroidales > Paludibacteraceae > UBA1181. The sequence goes on along the minus strand of JBGUIU010000243.1, from coordinate 32,825 downwards.
TCTTTACAAAAACCATAATCATTAATACCTTAGAACTGCACTGAGAACATGATCTCATGCGTATTCGATGGCAAATTATTATATTTACCCAGATTCAAATCATACGTATATCCAAAGCGGAAGCGATTCTTCAATTCAAAACCAGCTGTGATTGCCAACATGGACATTTCTGTCGGATTAGCTAAGTTTGGACACCATGTCACGCCCGCCCATATAAATCTTTCGTAGAACAACATAGCATTCACTTCCATCACATTGGTTTTATATTTATGCATATAGACCAATGCAGGTGCGATATCAAATCTATCTGATAAAGGAATGAATCCCCTACCATAAAAATAGAAGTGTCGTCCAGATTTAAATGTTGTAGAAGAATCATTTAACAAATGGGTACAAGAAGCTCCGACCATCCAGTGCATAGATGTAAACTCCGCACCAAAATTCAAATCAGGAGAAACTTTATTTACCTTTTCTTTCACATACGAATCACTGTTGTATTCTTTTTCGTCTCGTATGATATTATCCATCGGATCGAAGTGTCCGAGATTTATTCCACCAGAAAGACCCAAAGACAAAATGTATTTCTCAGTGATATCTAAATGATAGGAATATACTAATTGAGCATTTGTCGTACTATGAGCAACGCCGACATTATCATAATTAAAGGTAAGACCCAAACTTGATCTCAAGCGTTCGCTATATCCGGAGAAGTTAAGTAATAGTGTTTTAGGACTATTCTTCACACCCGCCCACTGATATCTTCCTAGGAAGAACAGATCCATTCTCTCATTATTACCTGTTCCTGCTGGATTTACATTAATACGAGAAAAGAACTGCTGTGACAATAGCAAGTCTTGTTGTGCCCTCAACGTAGTTCCGCACAACAAAAAAAGGCATGATAATATTACAAACTTACCCATGTTTCCTATTTTTCTCCTCTTATATTCTTTCATATCCATATCAATTTAATCTTATCACCTCCACACGACGATTCTTTTGGTGTTCTTCTTCTGTTTTAGCATTTTTATATATAGGGTGTTTTTCTCCATCGCCTCTTATTTCCAAGCGATTAACTTTCACATCTTTCAACAACAAATTGAAATACACCCACTCTGCGCGTTTCAACGACAAGGCATCATTGTATTCGTCCGATCCACGTTCATCCGTATGTCCGACTAACAAGAAACGACTTTCTGGATATGCATTGATAAAATCAAGCAAGATAAGTAAATCCTCTTTATATGTACCATTCGGTATATCCTTGTCAAACTCGAAATAGAAAATACGCATTTGATGTGTTGCCATGACATTATCAGACACCTTTATGACAGCATCAGGATTCGACTCCAACTGAGCATCCACTTTTTTCACTTGCTCATATCGGATCTGTTCTTTCTTCTGTTCTGGCGTCATCTCCTTCATCGAATCATCCTTCGAATCCTTGGAGTCATTTACTGCAATAAGTTCTTTTCCACCAATCTGTTTCTCTCCCTCGCCACCACGGCTCAAGCTATCTTTACCAACTTGAGAAGAAATCGTCGATGCTGTGTCAATTTTTCCTATGTTCTTTAGCTTATCGAAACTATCCGTCACTTTCTCCTCTGTCGTGATGTCATTCTTAGCTAACAGAATCTCTTTTTCACGATCCTGCTTCTGTACAATATCAAGCGGCTTCGGAGCATCTTTTGTTGTTAGATCGGCAACATACAGATTGTATTTTCCACTCTCACGATCCTCTTTCTTCATTGTACGATTAGAGGCGAACTGCAACGTACCATCTTCTCTTACATAGGGGTAATTCTCGTCATTCGAAGAATTGACCTGAGGACTCAATCGTTGAGGCTTACTCCACTCTCCGTCTTGATCTTTCTCAACCTTCCAGATATCCAGATTATCAGAGCCATTCAAATTAGAAGCAAAGTACATCACCGTTTCATCCGCATTTACGACTGGATTCAAAACGACAATAGAGTCTTTCGGTTTATATCGCCATGTTGCATAGGCTAATACAGAACCTTTATAATTGTCTCGTTGCGATTCTGTACCTGCAATTTGAATATACTCTTCATTTTTCCACTTGCCACTCTTTTTCTGCTTAGCTGTAAATATTTTTCCTGCTTTTGCATAATACAACTTTCCAGACTTTTCACCATAACTCACCTGTCCCTCTGGCATAATATCATTAAAATCGGAGGTGTACTCAAGGCTTTGAATCTTACCATCCTTGTCTAACTTCGCAACGAAAAAACTATCATTGCGCTCATATAAAACAAGTCCGTCTTTATATTTTGAGACTAAGTTTTCCTCCCCAACGTTTTTAGAGCCGACGAAATTAGAAGACGGCAATGAATACACATTCGTCATAGTCGAACCTAAAAACAAGAAAGCTAATACAATAATATATCCTTTCATTTTATTTATCTTTCCTTATTATTTTCTAAATATTTCTATTGTACCTTTCACCTCACGATTATCTTTTAATCTAATCACATACATATAAACACCTGGATCAGCCACTGCGCCCCTGTACTGTCCATCCCATCCATTATCTGAGTTAGATATTATATTTCCATATCGATCATAAATGATAGTAGGATAACCTGGCATGAAGTCATCATTTTGTCCATCAACAACATGTGGAGTAAAGACTGTCGGAATCGTTATATTATCTACCAATGCAACAGCGATGATATCACTCGTAATCACTGGACATGGACCATTTTCAACTGTAACATAATAAATAACATCGCCATTCGGCATATCTGTGTATCTAGGTTCATCTGTGACAGATAGAATCTGATCCTCTCCATTTACATCAACCGAGTGCCAAGTGTATGGTCCCCAAACAGCATCTGTCGTCGATGTGTTCAAGTCAATTTCACCACCATATTCAAACACCGTTGTCGTGGTAGCAATCTTTGACTCTGCTGGTCTTGCCACTTGTACCTTTATAGAATCTTTTTCCGAATCAGCACAGATTCCGTCACTGATAGACACATATACATCCTCCGTCTCTGTAAAGAGTAAGGTTCGAGATGGATCTTTTGTCTCCTTACCATCCCACCATATATAGCGTTCAACTTCACCCGTAACTACCGTAGCAGTCAAGGTTACACTATCAGAACCATACTGACAAATCTCTTCGTTATCAACACTCAAAGAAACAGAAGGAATATCGTTTACGATTATCTTCATGCTCTTTTCTACTGTCGGACATTTATCATACCACGAATGAGCCGTCACTGAATATGTAGTTGTCTCAGAAGGAACAACACGTAACGTATCAGCTTGAGAGCTATCCGACCATACGATCGAACCGATAGTTGTTCCTAAACTATCAATACGGATGAGGGCACCTTCCTTATCTGTCTCACACATCTTTACTTTATCTGTATAGATATCTATATCAATAGGATAATCAATCACCAAATTGATTGTATCACTCTGCGAAGGACATACATGGTAGCGAGATGTCATTTCCACCACATACGGTTTATTCTGAGCTGGAACTACAATCGCTGAATCACTCTTATCCTCTCCAACCCAATTGTAGGTATCGATTCCGCCTTGAGAAACAACGACCGCCAAGGTTACCTCATCTTCTACACATAATGTATCTTTTGATGATACGATATCAAACACAGGGAGTGTCTCCACGAAGACTTCTCCTTCATAAGAAAGAATGGATGATTCTTCATTTTGAATTGAAGCCATTATATAAGAGGTCTCATGCAATTCAATAATTGCAGTGTCCTTTCCTGTCCACTCATCCAGACGAGTAGGTTCGTCATTCTTATTGGTACGCATATACCAAACCAACTCATAACCTGGGGTCAACGTACCCAATGCAGTTCTATCCACCACGAAAGTAAGCGCATCTTGCGTAGAACAGATAGAGTCTGTCCAATTCACTGGTTTCAAACTATTATATCGAATAGTTAGCTTATTGGTAATTACTTCCGTAGGACAACGAAGTGTTCCGCTTTTTGCCAATTCAGTCACCTCCTGGATTGAACTTGACACCAATGCTCTGATATAAATATCTTTATTCACATCACTTAATTGAGCCTCAACCTCAGCCAAATTCGTTGGACCATATAATGTTTTCCACTTCAATGAATCGTAAGACATCTGATACAAATAATAACGATCCAAACCATCCTCTGCAAGCGCCTTAATTGACAAACCGATTACCGTATCCGAGATTAAAGGTATCTCAGTTGCTTCGATATTAGCAAACGATAATGTATAATCAGCTCCACATTTTCCATCTCCTACAAAAAATTTACGAGACGCAGCCTGTGTACTTCCATCAATACTTGTTGCTGTAACCGTTACAAAGCCATCTGTTTTCACATCATGGGTAATCAATTTTCCATCTGTTGTGACATGAGCCAACCATGGATTATCCACACTCCATTCAACTTCTTGCATTGTGGCATCTGATGGCATGATTCGCAAGTCAAGTTCCACCGTATCCTTATGACTTAAACATACACAGTTTAGAATACGCATTGAATCAATCAAAACTGGATCTTCTATAAAGATATAAATGGTAGTATCTGCCGTTATTTTATATGATGCACGATGATCTTTTCCATAATGTAAGAAATAAGAATAATTACCTTTCTCACAGAACAGTTCAACTACACCTTTTTCATTCGTATAGGATGAATTATAAAAGGCATTATCTTTTTCCACATCCAGCAAAAGATTCTGACCTGGCTTCTTCGTGCTCTTATATTGAACCACATATTTCACATCATATAATTTAACACCTGATATGATTTCAAAATTCAAGTCATAATCCTTCACAATAAAATCTCTCACGATATCCAATATCTGTATTTGATAACGTCCTGGAACCAAGTGATCAATCACATTACCATTGGAATTCGTTTTTATACCTGAGTGAAGAGCATCATCATAGTAGGTAGTTGACAACAACGAATCGTTCTCATCATACTTATAGATTGTAGCAAACACACCTTTTACCAAATCCAGATTGGCATCTTTGACAGTGATTGTCACTGTACGTTTTACAGGCACTACAATATACATCATCGTGTCTGGTTGAACAGGATTTGCAATAGTATATTTATATTGGTATGTTCCATTATACTGATAATCCTTCAGGACATATTCCACATAATAATCGCCTTCTTCACACACGGTTGATTCATGGAATACCCAAGCCTCTCCTTTTCCCTCATAATTTTCGTAATAAGATGAGAGCATCTTAGAATAAAGAACAGAATCCTTATAAACATCCATACTCAAGATCTGAGGATAAACAGGGATACCATCGTGCAAGAACTGGAATTTCACACGCTGCGTTACCTTTGTAGGAAGTTGGAAATACAACACTGTATCATTACTTAATTGAACAAGTTGAGTATCACCCAAGGCAATAAAACGATAATCGCCTTGTTCCATTTTAGTTTCATAAATACCCAAGCTGTCTGTCACAACATTCTTATTCAATAAACTAGACGATATCCTCAAATACTGTCTTGATCTAATCGTATCACCATTCGCATCAAACATGACAACCTTCACACTATAGAATCGTGGCAGATTAATCGGCACGCGGACCACCGTATCCTTCTCATCAACATAAAAATTCCCCATAATACGTTGATCATAATCCTTTTCTCTAATGTAAAAAGAAAAAGAATAAGGACCCGCGCCAGGATAAATAGGGTTATTGTATTCGTAAGCTTTTTTATCTTTTGAATATTCGCCTTCAAGGAATGTACTACAATCCACATCATCACTCATCCACACATTAATGTACGGAACCGAGACGGGATCAAATTTTTCATCTCCGTAATAGAAATCGAAATAGACTTTCTTCATTTTATTCGGATCCACATACATGGTTACTGCAGTATCCCCAGTTATATACAAATGCATTGATTTATAGTGAGCAACCAAGTCGAAGTCACCCTCTGTAACCATCCACAATGCTCTACCATATGAACTCGTAAACTGGTGTGAGTGTGCAGAAGGATTATAGGTAGCACTAAGGTTAACCAATACCGAAGGCAGTGGTGTAACACTATCTAATTCTGAAATAATTGTCACTTCCAATATAAATGGAAGGACTTCTGTGGTATCTTCTTTGTCTGCATGAAGCACATCATCCCCTTTACCTGGATCTTTGGGTTCATGAGGTGTTGTGTCCTTTGGCAAATCAGGCAATTCAAAAAATACAACATGATTAATCAATGGAGCATTATCATCTATTGAAAAATTACAAGTCAGATTACCATAATCCTTTGTGGATACAGTGGCTTTATAGTCACCCTCCGAACATGAAACATACTCTTGGGTCACTGAATATTGATAGAACCCCATATATTTTCCAGAAGTAGAAGAAGCCACAACAGAACCAAATGGTTTTTCAACACCATCGACCACAGATAGTACATTTACATCTTTTGCATATACCCGTATTGTGTCCGTTCCTTTTTTAAATCCGAAATGCGTTTGATGAGTCACCAAACCACTGGTCATCTCCACCTTCGTATTGACATTCTCATCATCCAATCTGATGTACTCTGTACCTCTGAATGTGTCAAAGCGATAATCGCCTTCTGGCAACAAAAACTGTGTATTTCCATCTTTATCAGATTGTCTTTCACACACATACGTCTCACTATTGTCAGACTGCACCTTATAGATTGTCACTTTCTTTCCTTCCAAAGGCAAGCCATCTTCAGTCAAAAATGTGACATTCAATATACGATAATCCAGATTGATCCAGTTATATCCTGCATCTTCAATGGAGAACGTATCCGTATGCAAATCACCAAACGTAAAATTATACGTATAATGACCTGCTGGCATACTCATGTCAACTATACGACCATTACTATCGGTGGTGTACTTATATGAAACTTCGTCCCCCGTCACCTCAACATTCAATCCTGCAACTGGTTTGTTCTGTGAATCTGAAATTTCAAATATCAAGACGCCCTGGGCTAATACATTTGTGAACGAAAACCCTATTAATAAAATCAAAAAAACGTAAATTCGTTTGAAAGAACTCATTTCTCCTAATTTTTACAAAAATAAAATCATAACAAGTTGTATATCCAACTAAAATTGTCTGCAAAATTATAAAATAAAACAATTAAAACGAATTATACATCAAAAATCGCACTTCAAAATCGCATATTTAACATATTGACAGATTTATAAGCACAGACTAACATGCTATTTCACAAAGGCAATATCCCTTTTGAAAGGAATAAAAACGAGCATTCATAGGGAAATAAAACACGTTTATAGAAAGACAACGCACGTTTGTGGAAAGAAACTATACTATCGTCTCATTCGACCATTTTTCCCTTTGAAAACATTTGATTTTATATAAAAATGATTTAAATTTGCCACCACTTTTATAAAGAACACGAATATAAAACCCAGTATAAATGTTTCTAAAAAAGTAAATTTATGAAAAAAAGTTTTTTAATCTCTATGATGATGGCAGGATGCTTATATGCAAATGCATCAATCGTCATCAATGAATTAATGCCCAAAAATGTTTCTTTCCAAACAGACGAGAATCTTCAATTCTCAGGATGGGCTGAATTATATAATAATGGAGCATCAGCAGAGGACATCTCACTCTACTTCTTTTCAGACGACATTGCCAACAAAGATCAATGGCAAATGTTCACAGACGGAAATGATTTAGTACTACAACCGGGCGAATTTGCTCTTGTTTATTTCGACGAAACGGATATAAACGAAAGAGAGAAGATAAAAAGTGCCATGGGATTTGACCTCACGTATGCTTGTCACGCCAACTTCAAGTTGCCTGCCAAAAGAGGATGTCTCTATCTTTTTAATGAAAGTGGTAACATAGTTGACCAAATGGCTTACGACACCACATATAGAAACGTCTCTTATGGTCGTATCGTAGATGGTGGAGAGAAACTTGGCTTTTTCACACAACCAACGCCAAAAGCTCCTAACGCATCGGAAAGTGTTGCCACAAAACAGACCAATGCACCTCGTTTCTCTTTGGTTCCTGGTTTCTACAACGGCGAACAAAGTGTTTCTATCTCAGCGAAAGATCCTAATGCCAAGATTTACTACACCACTGACGGAACGGAGCCAACAAGCAAGAGCAATCTCTACAATGGAAACATTACCATCAACAAGAATACACCACTTAGAGCTATCGCCGTCACAAAAGGTGAAATGAGCAGTGATGTAACAACTGCCACCTATTTTATAAATGAAAACGTCAACAAACTTCCGATTGTCTCTCTTGTCATCGACGATAAATACATCTTTGGTGATTCATTAGGATTCTTAGCAATCGGAGTCAATGGAGGAAAAGTAAACAGTGGATGTAGTCCTCGTTTTGGTGAATCAAGAGCAAACTACATGAGAGACTGGGACCGTCCTTGTAACTTTGAGTTATTTGATGCGAACAAAAAAGAACGTTTAAATCAAGAGGTTAAAGTTGGAGCATTTGGTGCATGTTCACGTACCAAACCGATCAAATCCATCAAAGTCAACACAGGTAAAATCTATGGCAACAACCAATTAGATTATCCAATCTTCGAGGAGAAGCCTAATTTAAAATGGAAGAGCATCGTATTAAGAAACGCAGGTAACGACTATGGTCGTTCCTATCTTCGTGATGGATTTATTCAATCCTTACTAATCGGTCAAGCAGATATCGATCATCAAGCTTATCAACCTTCTATGGTCTTTATCAATGGTGAGTTCTATGCAATGTTGAATATTCGTGAACGTACCAACAAAGACTTCATCTACTCAAACTATGGATTGAGTGAAGATGAGTTTTATGTTGTCGAAGGAAACAAATCAAACGACAAGAACAACGACAGCAACTACTGGGAAAGTGGTTATAATGAGCTAATTGCCATTTGCGAGCAACCCGACATGAACAAGAAGGAAGTATTCGAAGGTCTTGACTACCGCATGGACATCAACGAATACTTAAACTACATGATGATTGAGATGTACTGTGGTAACACCGACTGGCCTGGTGGAAACATCAAATGCTGGAAAGCAAAAGGTGATGCAAGTGCCAAAATCAATGGTAAATGGAGATGGATATTATACGATACAGAGTTCAGTTACTCTTTGTACAACAATACAGTGAAGACAAACTGTTTTAGCAAGGCGAAAGAACACAAGCTCTTCAATCCTCTGATGAAAAATGACAAGATCAGAGAGATGATGTTGGCTAAATTTTGTGTTCATCTAGCTACTACATTTGAATCAAAACGTGTCAACCACATACTTGACAGCTTGATAAACAACATTCAACCTGACGTAGAACGTTACTACAACAAGTTGAATGAATCGAGATATTTGGAGAAGGATTTTTCACAAGACATTAACGACATCCGTTCATTCGCAAACGAAAGAGTTGATGTGATGTACAAGAACATTAAGAGCAACTTCAAAATAGATACAATCGCATTCCACATCTATTCTGATGTCAAAGATGCCTCTTTCACCATCAATCAGGAGCCTATCCGTCTTTCTGATTTCAGAGGATACTTCTTCACGCAAACCAATTGCAACCTTTCTGCTAACGAACCTGCAGGGTATAAATTCTCTCATTGGGAAGTAACGAACAAGGCTACAAACGAAACCAACAAGGTTTACAGCATCGCATTCGCTGATACCTTTGCAAACAGCATGAGCATTAAAGCTGTCTATACAGAAGATGCTGACTTCAATCCAAATGCTCCTCAAATATTCTTCAACGAGCTTTGTGCTTCCAATTCACTATTCGTAGATGAATATCGCGAAGCTGATGACTGGTTTGAATTATACAACAACGGAAACAAAGATTTCGACCTCAGCGGTTTATTCTTATCTGTTGACAAAAACAACTTAGGAAAGTATCAGATACCTTCATCCGACTCTTGCATCATCAAAGCAAAGGGTTACAAGAGCTTCTGGGCAGACAATGACCCTGAGCAAGGTGTCTTACATACCAACTTCAAGTTGCCTGTTACAACAACTACTACGTTGATTCTTTCTTCCGCAAAAATCAATGGAAAAGACACTGTCTTTACCATCATCGACTCAGTGGAATACAGAATGCACAAGGAGAATGAGTCTTACGCAAGATTTGGCGATTACACAACCATCGGCAAGCAATGGAAGATAACAGGTCTCCCTACATACGAGAAACGTAATATCTATGCAGTAATATTGGACAATCCTACTGTCACCATTCAAAACAACATAGCTCAAATCTATCCTAATCCAGTTGAAGACGAACTCTTCTTCTCTCTCCCTTGGGAGGATGAGATCGAGGCAGTCATCATAACGATGTCAGGACAGATCATTAAAGATTTTAGCATCAGGAACAATCAAAGCATCAATGTAAGTGACTTGAGAAAAGGCATGTACATTTTAATGATGCAAACACCAGAAGGTAAAATTGCAGCGAAACTGATTAAACAATAAAACTATTCTAAACCAAGAGAGGGGGTGTTTCTCATGAAATCACCCCCTCTTTCCTGTTTTATTCCGATCTTATTATGTCAATCTCTTTTTTGCCTGTTCCACATCCTTTATCATTGCGCAACGCAAATCTTCCAATGTGGGGAATTTCTGTAACGGACGAATATAATCAACGAAGCGGAGGCTGATCTCTCTTCCATACAACACCTCATCAAAATCAAAAAGATTCGTCTCTATCGTGGTTCTATTATCAGAACCTAATGTCGGACAATTCCCGACACATGTCACACCTTGATAGATTTTACCTTCATATTCAACACGCACAGCATAAACGCCTGCTGCTGGTATAATCTTATATTCAGAATCCGGTATTAGGTTAGCCGTTGGAAATCCGAGAGTTCGTCCCAATCTTTTTCCGCACCCTACTCTACCCGTCAACACATATTCATACCCTAAAAAGGAATTCGCTTTTTTTATCTCCGAGGATAATATCAAACTTCGAATATAAGACGAACTGATGCTACGTCCATCTTCTTCGTACACAGGCGCCTTTACAACATTTATATGCAATAATTTACCATACTCGCAATACTGTTCGAAGCCTTCTTCACGATTGTGTCCGAAACGATGATCATAGCCAATGATGAGTTGACACACATGTAGTTTCGTTTTAAGAACAGACATAAACTCGTAAGCCGACAAGGAAGAGAGCAATTGTGTAAACGGTATCTGAATACAATAATCAATTGGAAGTGTCTCTATCAAGCCGATCTTCTCATCATTTGTATTGAGTAATTTAGGCTGATATTTCTCATGAAGCACCATTCGCGGATGAGGCCAAAACGTTAATATGGCAGACTTCAACTGATTCTCTGAAGCTATTTTCCGCACATAATCGATCAAATAACGATGACCACAATGTACTCCGTCAAAGAATCCAATCGTTAAAACCACATTTTCCTGTGGCATCTCATCTATATTCCTAACAAATTTCACTACAATACTTTCAAAAAATAAGCCGTAAAAGTTTTGTATATCACAAAAAAATTCTAATTTTGCAATCGTTTTGCAAAGGTAGTGATTTTTTTTACCAAATGCAAGCAGGGCCCATAGCTCAGTTGGTTAGTAGCACCTGACTCATAATCAGGGGGTCACAGGTTCAAGTCCTGTTGGGCCCACGAACGAGAAGTCATTTTCATGACTTCTTTTTTTTTGCGTTATAGAAAAAATTTCGCCTCAGCAACTCCCCTTATTATCACATACGGATACAATTATGCAGACTCATATCTGCGCGCGTATGCTTTTTTTTACTAACTTTGCACTCTCAAATTTGAAAATCAACAATATGGGCTTATCAGAAGAGATAAAAAGGAGAAGAACCTTTGCAATTATTAGTCACCCAGATGCGGGAAAAACAACATTGACAGAAAAACTCTTGTTATTTGGAGGTGCTATTCATATCGCAGGAGCTGTCAAATCGAACAAGATAAAGAAAACTGCCACATCCGACTGGATGGAAATCGAAAAGCAACGTGGTATCTCTGTTGCAACGTCTGTCATGGCTTTTGACTACAATGGATTTAAAATCAACATCCTTGACACCCCTGGTCACCAAGATTTCCAAGAAGATACCTTCCGAACATTAACGGCTGTCGATAGCGTTATCATTGTTGTTGACTGTGCAAAAGGTGTAGAGGCGCAAACACGCAAGCTGATGAATGTGTGTCGCATGAGAAATACGCCCGTAATTGTATTTGTCAACAAGATGGACCGCAACGGAAACAATCCGTTTGATTTGATGGATGAACTGGAAAAAGAACTCAACATTCATGTTCGTCCTCTCTCCTGGCCTATCAATCAAGGTGATAAGTTCAAAGGTGTATATAACTTATATGAGCACAAACTCAATCTTTATACACCAAGCAAACAAACAGTTACTGAAAACATAGAATTCCAAGACATCAACAGTCCGGAGTTAGAGAAACATATCGGAGAAGAAGATGCACAACAGCTAAGGGATGACATCGACCTCATCAATGGTGTCTATTCCGATCTTGACGTAAACGAATATTTAGCGGGTCAAGTTGCACCAGTCTTTTTCGGTAGTGCCTTAAACAACTTTGGAGTAAAAGAGTTGCTGGATTGTTTCTGCCAAATCGCACCAAGTCCGCAGCCTACACAAACAGTTGAGCGTACAGTGAAACCTGAAGAGAGCGCCTTTTCTGGATTTGTGTTTAAGATTCATGCCAATATGGACCCTAATCACAGAAGCTGTATTGCCTTTGTCAAAATATGTTCTGGAAAATTCGAACGCAATGTCAATTACAAGCATGTGCGTCTCAACAAGATACTAAAATTTTCCGCACCTACCTGTTTCATGGCGCAGAAGAAAGAGACGGTGGACGAAGCATGGCCAGGCGATATTGTCGGATTACCTGATTCTGGTGGAACTTTCAAAATTGGTGACACACTCACATCAGGAGAAGATATTCACTTCAAAGGACTTCCTAGCTTCTCTCCTGAAATGTTCAAATACATAGAGAATGACGACCCGATGAAGGCGAAACAGTTGGCCAAAGGAATCGAGCAACTGATGGGTGAAGGTGTTGCACAAGTCTTTACCAATCAATTCAACGGACGAAAAATCATCGGTACCGTGGGTCAACTTCAGTTTGAAGTCATTCAATATCGTCTGTTGCATGAATACAATGCGAAATGTAGATGGGAGCCCATCAATCTGTATAAAGCTTGTTGGATAGAAAGCGACGATGCTGAAGCGTTAGACAATTTCAAAAAACGTAAATACCAATACATGGCTAAAGACATGGAAGACAGAGATGTATTTTTAGCTGATTCGGGGTATATCCTACAAATGGCCCAAACAGATTTCCCTAAGATACGTTTCCATTTCTCTTCTGAATTCTAATCACAAGACACCATGAGAATAGATATTCTATCGGCCGTACCAGAACTGTTGGAGAGTCCACTAAACCACTCCATACTTAAACGTGCTCAAGCTAAAGGATTAGCTGAGATCGTTGTTCACAACATACGCGACTATACTTTAGACAAGCACAAGAAGATTGACGATTATGCTTTCGGTTTTAGTTCAGGTATGGTGATGCAGATAGAACCTATCGATCGACTGATAACACATTTAAAGGAACAACGTGATTATGACGAAGTCATCTATACTTCTCCTGACGGAGAGATGTTTGACCAGAAAATGGCCAATTCCATGTCTCTGTTAGGCAACGTCATAATTCTCTGCGGACATTATAAAGGCATAGACCATCGTATCCGAGAGCATCTTATCACAAAAGAGGTCTCTGTTGGTGATTTTGTTCTTACGGGTGGCGAACTAGCCGCTTGCATCATGACCGATGCGATCGTCCGCCTGATTCCTGGTGCAATGAGCGACGAACAGTCTGCACTATCCGATTGTTTTCAAGACAATCTTCTGGCTCCTCCTGTCTATTCCAGACCTGCAGAATACAAAGGGTGGAGAGTGCCTGATATCCTTCTCTCTGGGAATGAAGCTAAGATCAAAGAGTGGGAATATGAACAAGCGATAGAACGCACCAAAGCACTAAGACCTGATTTGCTGAAGAAATAAACACATGTTTGAACACACAAAACATGTGAAAAGAAGGAGATGATTAGGCTTTCAGAGATTCTTTACATAACATTCTCTTAATACAGCATACTTTAATCGAATCCCACAAAACAATATACCATGAAATCACGCACATTAACTCTACTCATTGGGATGTCCTTGCTTTTTTTGACATCTCTTTCCGCACAAAAGAGTCTTTACATTCCTCGTGAATGGAAGAATCGAACGGATACGTTGATCTATAGTGAAAACGATCCCAACAATCAATATACATGGTCTAAATCACGTTCGAAAGAAAGCGATAACTTCATTGTTTACTGGGATAAATATTATGGCAATACGAATCCTTCGAATGCCCCCTCCTCCTACCGAGTGGATATCGACGACTTACTGAAAAAATGCGAAGGCTTTTATGCGATGAACGTTGGTATGCTTGCTTTCTGTGATGAGAACAACTCCAATGTATCGAAATATAAGATGATGGTGCTACTGAACCATACCACCGAATGGGTATGCTATGGTGGTGGATATGATGATGTCATCGGCGCCCTGTGGCTCAGTCCAAGTACCAGCAAGCCTGTCGGCCATTCTGTTGCTCATGAGGTTGGCCACTCTTTCCAATATCAGGTATATTCCGACCTGAAAGGCTATTCAGGCTTCCGAACCGCCATCGGCACTGGTTCTACCTTCTGGGAGCAGACCGCACAATGGCAGGCCAACCAGTCGTATCCCGCACTGAAGTGGGAGCAGAGCTGGAATCTATTTATGAATACGCACAATTATGCGATGACGCACGAGTGGCACAGGTACCAGTCCTATTGGTGGCACTACTACCTCACGGAGAAATATGGTATCGATGTCATCGGTGAACTGTGGCGCTTCAACCCTGGTTATGGTGCAGACCCGAACGAGAGCTTTATGAAGATGATGAACATGGATACCTCTGACCTGTATATGGAGTATTTCCTTTATGCCATGAAGATGGCTACGATGGACATAGATAATGTGCGGGATGAAGCAGATGATTACATCGGTACACTTCGATATGATTACATTGCGCTTGGGGCGACAAAGTATCAGGTGACGTACAGCAGTTGTCCTCAAAGCACCGGTTTCAATATCATCCAGCTCAATGTACCGAAGGCTGGTACGGAAATCTCCGTCGATTTCACATCACTTGCGAAGGGTGCATCTCTTCCCAAGGGAGATGCCAAACAGTATTTTAACGGAGAACGTTTTGTGACGGCTAATGTATCAACTTATAATACGTTCAACCAATACACCTCCCGGGGTTTTCACCTGGGCTATGTGGCACTTATGAATGATGGTTCAAGGAAGTACTTTTATGATGATGAGGTCTATTGCACCAGTTCCGATACCAACGCGGAGGTGAAAGGAGTGGCAAGTTGCGTGGTACCCGAGGGTGTGAAGAAACTGTTTCTAGTCGTTTCACCGTCGCCTTCCACATACATCCAGCATAAGTGGGACGAGAACATCACGAACGATGATCAATGGCCCTATACCGTTGAGTTCAAAGGCACTAACATCTGGGGTGCGGCTAACATCTCCGACACGGAGGATATCAAGGACGTGGAGCTTACCTACGACGTCTATTTCCCTGCCTCGTCAAGCGTTTACCAAGGTATAACCCTGAAAGTGGAAGGATCGGCTGCCTCCAGTCTTGGAACAGCCTTCCAGATGCAAGTTTCGGCAGTGGGCTCACTCCTCACACAATGGACAAGTTCGGGACCAAACGATGGGCAAGCCATGTTCTATGCAGTCGATGCCAACGGAGTGATTAACAACTCCGCCTCCTCGGCGAATGGCTACGGACATTGGTTCTCCGCCTCCGGCAACCGTTGCGATTATGCCTCCGGCTACGTCTTCAGCGAATTCGATGCCAGCAGTCTTACATTCTCACTTGGACAATATCCAGGCAAGGTGGCGAACGGTTCCAACTATACGATCCGTCAAGCCATCAAGTATCAAAAGGGAGGCAAGACAGCGGTGGCCACCTTCGTGTTTAATATCCATATCACATCCGACCGCACAGGATATGAGCTAAAAGAGGAAGCCACAAACATACTGGCATATTCATCCGAAGATATCCATCCTATTGCCTACTATTCAATTTTAGGCATACAAATTCCTTCCATGCAACAGGGTGTTAACCTCGTGAAGATGAGTGATGGTAGTGTGAGGAAAGAAATCTTTGAGGGACGGTAATGGTTGGTTCTTGTTAAGGTCTATTCACAATCCCCCAATCCCCGCAAATCCAAACAATTTGCGATATGCTTCTACCTTTTTATCTAAACTCAATGGATAGGCTCGCGAGGATGAAGGCAATCGGTATAATACCACATCATCATTTAAAGGGACAAAACTACCCACCGAAGGCAAAGATAACAAAGAATACTGATTCATCACGTTTTGCGTGGCTTTTTCTCCTGTGGTGACAATAACCTTACATTGGGGGATCATTCTTAACAATGAATCAATGTCGGTATATTCCAACACCTCAAGGAACTTGTCGGATGCATTATCCGCCAACCGTTTTATCGATGTGGCCGTATCAAAATATCCAATGCCTTTTTGCTGTAAGAATTCCACAATGGGTCCCAACCGAAACTTTTTCTCCTTGCTATCAACAAAATGGTTTTTATCATTGAAAAATATAGAACCCATGATTCGCCAATGATCATTGATGAAATTTGGATAATAGAAATTCATGCACCATCGCTTACGTTGAGGAGGAAAACTTCCTAAGAACAAAACTTTCGTTGTTGCCGGAAGAAATGGCTTAAGCGGATGATACTCCGCCTCCTCTGTTGATCTTTCTATATTCTCTCTGTTCAAATAAGCTGATTCTATCTTTTCCATCTTTATTGTTATCTCTTTGGTTTGAAATTTAATAAATTTTGGTGGGTTTTATAAATTCATTTCGTGGATTTTTGAAATTATTTCGTTTCCTTTGTAGAGACGCAATATTTGCTAATATATTATAATTTTTATAGATATGAAAAGTTTTTCTCCTAAACCGTGGACTCTTCCACAACCCGTGCTGATTCTTGGCACGTACGATAAAGAAGGCAAACCCAATGCCATGAATGCTGCATGGGGTGGCACATGGGACACCAACGAAGTGATGATTTCCCTTGGTGCTCATGCCACAACGGAAAACCTTGATTTGCAAGGTGCCTTCACACTTGCATTTGCCACTGTTGATACGCTTGTAGCTTCCGATTATGTAGGAATCGTCAGTGCAAAGAAGGAACCCAACAAAATAGCAAAGACAGGGTGGAATGTGGTGAAATCTGATCATGTGAACGCACCAATCTTCACCAATTTTCCTTTGACATTGGAATGTAAGGTGAAAGAGACACTCAATCGAGACCAATCGGGCTATATGCTTATTGGTGAAATTGTCAATATTGTATGTCAGGAGGATTTCTTATCCGCCGATGGTCTGCCAGACATTGAGAAGATGGGTATCATCAGCTATGACCCAATTCATCACGGATATATTCAATTAGGCAAGAAAGTAGGACAAGCCTTTCATGATGGGGAACAATTGAAATAGAACTTTTTCAAGTGATAATCTGTAGGGACGAAAATTCGCCCCTACAGTTTTTTTTATTTCATAAAAATCACCTTCTTTCCTTTCTGTACATATATAGTGGAAGATTGCTTATTCGCAATTCTACGACCAAAGAGGTCATAAAGGATCGTTTCTTCCGACACAGTTGGTTCTTCACTCAATGGTTGTAACAACTGCGTAGGCTCACTGAAATCATACTCATCCAAATCACCCACCAACGTACCATACTCAGCCCAGCCAGAAGCCTCATAATCAGCCAATGCGCTAGCATAAACATGGATGGTTGGCTTAGACGAGAAGAGATAATTAGCTATGTATGGTGGAGTCGTCGGCTTAACATAAACATCCTTCACCGTAGATTCATAGAACGCACCCTGCTGCAACCGTTTCACATCAGAGCCAATCACCACCTTTGATAACTGATCGCAATAAGCAAACGCATCAAATCCTATCGTGGTGACACTATCTGGTATCACAGCAACTCGCAAACCAGTATGAGAAAATGCCTGCTGACCAATAGAGGTAACAGACTGAGGAAGAACAACAGACACTAATCTCGCACATTCATAGAAGAAGTCGTTTCCTATCATATCCTGGCTTGTCACCTGTCCTTCGTAATACGCATCTCCCCCACTCACAATCGTAGCGCCTGACAGATCCAATGCCTGCAATTTACCCTCGTTGATCAACGTACGAAGATATTGAATGTCCGTACCATTCAATGGTCCTGAGATAATGGCCTTCACTGCTTGACTCGTAAGAGAATCCGACAAAGTTCCAGGTTCAGTCAGGTGAACGATCTCCATTCCACCCTCTTGCTTATGTACTTCATGTAACGAACCATCTGCATCAACAGAGTAAATCGTAAACTCTTTTCCAACACAGGAAGGAATACAGAAACTTAACGTATTAGAGGCATACAGCATCTTTCCTTCTTTATCCTGCACCAAGAAGCCAACACCACCCGTACCTATCATAGCATAGAATGAATCGGCTTGCATATATGTATATTCCGAAGGTTCTACCGTAGTTGACATGAAATCTGTATATTGTCCCAAATTAGCATATAAGCCAACCGTCTCCGAGCCCAAACGTTTCTCTCCTCCTGTTGTCAAGAAATCTGTCGTCAACACATAATCCGCACGGTCTTCCACGAAGAGGATCTCTCTATTCTTCTTCGGATATTTTGAGATTTCTTCCAATGTCTTATCAATATCGTCCTGTAGCACTTTCAATGATCGTACGCCATAGTCATCAATGGTTAGGTTACAAGGTTCGAAGAATCCCCAAGCAGCAAAGAAGTCGGTCAAATCTTCCTGAGCCACTTCACACACTTTTCTGACGAACTTCAGCGAACTATTGTTCGTATTATCCCAAAGAGCCAACGGATCCTTTCGTAACTCTTGGAAAAGAGTTGGATAGAAAGCTGTGTTTTTACGTGCCTGATGATAATATAAATAGAGTTGATAATACATTCTCATCATGCTGGATACGTTTCTCGTAAAATAAGGCACATGATGTGCATAATCATTCATTGTGGAAGATAGGGATAATCCCTTGGATGTGGTACGTCCATCAAGGAAACATATCACATTGGAGAACAAGTTATTTGAGACCTCCGTACATCCTTCCAGGTTAATGGTCTTTTGGTTGTTATGTCCGCACTCATGTCCTGCGCACCAATCATCCTGATCATCTCGGCTCACGTCAAATGATTTTGAGATACAATCAAATGAATTATATGACGTACGATAATCAGTAGAGTTTGCATAGCCATCATCCGTTTCATCCCCCTCGATGGCAAAGTTTGGATTATTATAGTAGATTGGGAAATAAGCCTCACCACCTGTCAGGTTATATGGTGCATTAGCGCGTTCTCCATTGACGACTGACTCGCAGATACCCATCAGTTCCTTCTCCCACACAGTAAGGCTATCAAACCAGATGACATCCTTATCTATCGTTGTAGGGAATGCTTTTCGATAAGATGTTGTTCTGAAGTTAAGCAATGTCTCCGCACCCTTAACCGTAAACAGTTCGTGTGTAGCATTTGCCAACAATTCCACATACGCCTCATCACTATGACGTGACAGGTCATAGTAACCATTCACCACACCGCCTTCGACATGGATCTTAATAGCGGGCCACTCACTAAGTTTCTTTGTCATCGACCGAGTATCAGCAGTATAGATAACGTAATACAAAGCATTTTTCTCTCCGTCAATAATATTCAAGCCCTTAGAAAGTTTCGTACCCGTCTTTGCATTTGATATAAGATTATTCTCAACACATCCTGTGAAGTAGAGTGTAGCATCACTTGGGGTATCTTGATCCACGAAGACATAGATGGGTGCATTATCCGTCGAATAAATACCCGTCGGATTACCCATATACGAACCACCCGTGCTCATAAGCAGTTTATTCCAATAGTTGGCATCACTATAGGCTGAATACTCATGTATTCTAAAATCTTTTTCATACTTGCTCCATTCATCATTCTTGATTTTCAAGGCAATTGCAATAAGGTCGTCTGTCAGCTCATCATTCTGCATCGTCATAAAGAGAACATTATCATTCATCGCCTTATACTCATCCTTCAGTTCCGTGCAGGCATCATCATTGAAGTAGGCAACAAACTTCGTACGCAAGAGAGTAGCAGGATCCTGTTCATGTGGATAGTACTCTTCCAAGCCTCCTTTAATGGTACCGAAATCTCCCCAACTTGAATCCTTATAATCGTTTTCCATCTCTGAATAGACGATGATATCTGGAGTAGATGAGAAGAGATAGTAGGTAATCTGCGGAATACCTGTCGCTAAGATGTAAGCTACCTTGACAGACGAACTATAGAAAACACCCTGTCCCAAGCTTTTCACCTTGCTACCGACAAGAACCGTATCCAATGAACGGCAATAAGCAAAGGCATCCATTCCAACCTCTCTGACACTATTCGGAATCACCACCTTCTTCAGTCCGGAACGCGAAAAAGCATTAGAAGCTATATATACCACCGAATTAGGCAGTTCAATATGTTTCAACTGCAAAAAGTTGGCGAACATATCTTCCCCGATAGTATCATTCGATGTATAATGTGTTCCATCATAGGATTCTCCTCCACTCACAATCGTCACCTCCGACAGGTCCAACGAAGAGAGTGCCCCATCATCTATTTGTTGACGGAGAAACTTGACATCCGTCCCATTGATGAAACCCGTAATCTTCACATCTTCATCACCGGAAGGGAATAGAGAGGATAACGAACCCGCATTATCCACACGGACTGTCTTTGCCGACCATACAGACAGGATGTTGCATGCCATGATAACCGACAGTGCCACTATTATTTTGGTAAAAATCGTCTTCTTTTCCATAGGCAATTATATTATTTCACTTACTAAAAAGGTTGAAACACACCACAACTCACTGATTGTAATGATAATAACATTGTCAAACGCATCAATGGTAATCGTTCAAACTCAAACAAAGATAAAAAATTAATTCTTAATGCAAAATCTATCCTTTAAAAGAAAAGGGCTGAGTTGACCTCAAAAAGGTTACCAACTCAACCCTATATTGTGTAGGCAGCTTCGACAAACGTCCTTTGTTGCTATGTATTTATTTCGTTCAGGACGTTTTTCACTACCTCTAAGATCTACTTTGCTGTATATCTTTTCTCTACCACCTGCCAATCAATGATTGACCATAATGCAGCAAGATGATCAGGACGACGGTTCTGATAATCTAGATAATAAGCATGTTCCCACACATCAAATGTCAGCAATGGAGTAAGTCCACGTTGTGCAGGGTTTGCTGCATTAGGTTCTTGGGAGATAAGAAGTTTCCCATCAGCATCGGCAGAGAGCCAAACCCATCCAGATCCGAACAAAGAGCCTCCTTTTTTCTGGAATTCCTCTTTGAAAGCATCGAACGAACCAAAATCTCTTGCGATGGCATCAGCAATTCGTCCCGCAGGTTGATTGTCAGCCTTAGGGGAACGGAACTGTCCGAAATAAAGTTCGTGATTCAATATCTGTCCTGCATTATTAAAGATGCCCCCGTCTGCTTTCTTAACAATTTCCACGAGTGATAGGTCTTCAAAACCCGAACCAGGCAATAGAGCATTAAGATTATTCACATATGCCTGCAAATGCTTTCCATGGTGAAAACTAATGGTCTGCTGGCTAATAACTGGTTCCAACGCATTCGCAGCGTAAGGAAGCGACATCAATTCAAATTTTTGAGTTGCCATATCTGTCTATTTTTTTAGATGAATGAATCAAAATGAGAGTCGTCTTATCTCTTGTCTCATGACAAAGATATGCTTTTTATGGAGAATGTCAATAGAATCGTTTATCAAAAATACAGAAATTTGATATCAATCGTATATTGTTCTCCTTTTCGACGCTCCTACTCTATCGTTGAAAGAGGGCATATCCCAATGACATACCCTCTTTAGTTATTAGAACATTCGACTGATGATTCGAGCATTCTCGCCCTCATACACCAGGACATTGGTCACCGGCACATAATCCAACTGCTTGTACTGTAATAACAGCAGTGCGACATACGTTTCATCTCTCGAAACACATGCCTCCAACATATAATTACCATTCGGTGTTTCCTTCAAATGGAAGGTCTCAAGAGACTTCAACATCGTCTCGTCCGATGACTGTAAAACACGCCGTAGGGAGTCACCATCCTGCAGACTCAGTTCTATTTTCTTCGCAACGATAACACTTCCTGTTGATACACTCTTTACTATGGTCTTAAGACCCAGCCACGATTTGCTGATATAAACACGACTATCAGCACAGATGTCATTCCACATCCGTAAACTTTTTATATTTGCCATTTTGTGATTTTTTTTTGTTAGGAATAAATACTTTTTTCTTACTAATGAATAAAGAAAGCACCTAACAAAGAATGCGTCTCAACGCAATAACAAAATAATAACGTGGAGACGCACCTCTCCTCCGCACCCACGAACCGGCACGAAGGAAAAACAAACATGGAAGATAAATAAAACAAGATATACAATGAGCCTCCCAATGATTTGACAAACGGCCAGGCTTACCTCCTCCTGAAGAGTATGTCCGACCCGACCGAGAGTTCTCCAATCGCTGTGAGTCTTCATCATTCAGCAAATACCCAGATGGCAGTTGCAATCCATCTTTCTGAATACCATAATCAAGCTCATCATACGAATCGACAACACAATCCTTCGTCAGTCTGTCTGTTATATGACAAACAGATTCGACACTCAACTGAGCATCCTGCAATCCAAACAAGATCGCAACGACCAGACAAAGGCGAATCATCAAAAGATGCATACGAAAACTTAATTAATACCCAACAAAGATATATCTTTTATATCAATAGTGCATATACTATTGAACACTACAAATCCACTTCTATTTTAACACTGAGGACACCTTCCTTAACGAGCCTCACTCCACGTCCTCCTGCTTCACCTCAATATCATATAGCTTGGTATCCAAGGTGGTCTGATAGAACGTTTGATAAGCTGTGTGAAATTCGGGCCATAAAGGAGTCCCATTCACTTGGATGTTTTGCTTGTAGTTGAAGGCTAGCAGGTGGTCAATTCCATGATTGTCAACATCATCGAGCAACGCACGAATGGTATGATCCTCTGGGCGACCGATAATCCATGACCGATAAATATTGTTCTCAGCCTCCTCATGTGGCTTAATCACCTTAGCCGCAACAAGCTGATTGATAATATCTTGAAAAAGAGGATATGGAATATTCAATGTCTTCACAATCTCGTCGGGTTGTGTCTCCATCTTTTGTTCATGCCACTTCTTGTAGATGATGGATGCGATGGCAACCATTAAAAAATGCATGTATTGAGGAGTCAGTTCTTTCACCTCTTTCACGAATGTATAGTTACCTTGTCTGTCGATGGAACTTCCCATGGAAGCACTCAGCAGAAATATGATCCACATGAAGTGAACCCATGCCATGGTGATGAAGATGATAGCGAAGGTAGAGCCGTAGTTCTTCAGATAAGAGCCCTCTATGGTGTCGAACAAGATCATATAGCCTGTATTCAATATCCACAAAAGAATCATAAAGAAGAAGGTGGAAGTAAAGGCACTTGCCATACTGACATTGGTATGAGGGAAGAACTTGAAAACCGCTAAGAAGGCGAAGAACGTCAAACTATATAAAACCAACTTTATAATCAATGGATTGTGTATGTAGTTGAGTATGGGTAATGACACAGGCAGCGAGACACCAATGATAACGAATATGATGGTGTAGAAACGCAATCGTTCCGCTATAGAACGATCTTGCGCCCCCCATATCTGGTTTAGATTATGATTGATACTATAAAACAAACTATACGTACACCATAACATAATGCCCAACACAACTACATTCCCCCGCCAAGATGACTCTTTAATATAATCACCTGCCAGTGAGAATACGTCTTCGATAGCCTTGTTCATGTAGGGGAACATCCCCGTAAGTGCAGAAATGATAACATCCGAATTGATGAAACCCTGCAATACGCACAACATCAGTGCCAAGAAAGGAATTGTCGATGTAAATGTCAGAAAAGTAAGAGCCGATGCTTTTGTGGATGCATTATGGTCTATGAAAGAATGGAGGAAAATCAGAGGGATCTTCTTCCATGAGAACTTAGTCTGACGAAAGCAGTTGTAATCAAAATTCAAACATTTATTGTAATGTTTGATTCCCCAATTAACTATATTATCAATGGTCTGTTTAATATGATTGATGAAACTAAAAATTTTCGCCATTCTATTTTCGTTGATTGTGTTTAACGCTACAAAGATATACCTTTTTATAACAAAAAGGACAAAAATTTTGTTCATGCAATTCTTCCGGGGAGATATGTTCTTTCGTATCTTTGTAAAAACAAAATAAAGAATCATGAAAAATAAGACTCTACTTTTTATCCTAATAGTTTGTATCATCTCATGGATCGCTTCGGCGGTGTTCTATTTGCTCGGCGGTGACATGCAAGATATCAGCGGTATCGCCTTCTGCACAGGACTAATGTTCATTCCCCTGCTCTCGGTGATCATCACGCAATTCATTTTCCACGAACCTATTCTGAAGGATCTTGGCATCTCCTTCCGATTCAACCGATGGTTTGTGGTGGCGGCATTGTTGCCTATAGCCATCAACCTCGTAGCATTAGCGGTGTCGGCAGCATTCCCTTCGATGCACTTTTCCACCGAGACACCCATCTTACAAAATGCGTTAGAGAAAATGTCGGAACAGATTCCGGGAATTAACGCTTACGGACTACTGGGCATCACCCTTCTGTCTGGACTCTTCTCAAGCCTTACGATCAATGCTGTTGTTGCCTTTGGCGAGGAAATAGCATGGCGGGGCTGGTCGCTTAAACAGTTCGAAGGCGTCAGCTTCCTGAAGGCAGCACTGGTGATCGGTGTCATCTGGGGCATCTGGCACGCACCAATCATTCTGATGGGACACAACTATCCTCAACACCCTGCAGCAGGAGCAGCGATGATGGTGTTGTTCTGCATAATGATCACGCCCGTGATGCAATACATCCGCATCAAGGCCCATTCTATGATTCCCGCAGCCATCTTCCATGGGGCAATCAATGCCGGTGTGGGGCTATCGATGATGTACATCGACGGATTCAACGACCTGCTGGGCGGACTGCTAGGCGTGGCTGGGTTCATCACACTGCTTATCGTCAACCTAATCCTGTTTGCCATAGATAAGTGGGTGACGAAAGAGAATATATATACGGGACAAATAAAGCTGCTTTGATAGGACAAGCTCCTACTGAAAACTTTTGCTATAAAACCTTTGAGCAGTTCCTATGTCATTCCAACTTGAGGTCACAATTTGTGACCTCAAAAACTGATATATGACTTCATGAGCCATAATGGCGTTGTTCTGGGAACCACAGGGCGTTGCCCTAGGCTATATATGTTGCAGCCTTTCAGGCTGATTTGTACTTTGCCTATTAATTCGAGTTATTACTTTCAAACTCGCAAACTAGATTTAGTTCGCGAGTCTTTTCTCCTCCTGTTTTTTTTTATTCCAACCGCCCAGTCACTCTAAGGTATTCCGTTTCGTAGATCTTGTATTGCGTCTGCGCCTCAATCAGGTTTGAATACGACTGTTGCCATAGACTTTGAGCATCCAAAAGGTCGGTGAGTGTACAAAACTGATTTTGGTACTTCTGTGTCATTTTATTGAGATTCTGATCTGCATCCTGGAATCCGAGTTGAGCGGTCAGATACAAAGAATATCCATCCGTGAGATTCTGAATGGCTTGTCTTACCTCAATCTGCATTAATTTCTTGTTTTTCTGCAGATCAAGATGTGAATTTTCAAGTTGTATTTTTGCTTTTTTCGTGTTGCGAATAGTTTTTCCCCAATCCAACAGAGGAATTTGAACTGACAACATAATCATTCCGAGTCCTTGGTTAAACTCATTGGTATAAGGGTAGTAATTTCCATCTCCTGCTTGTGTGTAACCCTCCATTTTGATGTTCCCGCAATAATTATAGCCAGCGGATAGAGCAACGACAGGTAATGCTTCAGCACGTTCCATCTTGATCTGACGTTCTTTCACCTCGATTTGTTTTTCCAATAGTTGAATTTCGGGACGAAGGGAGAGGTCTTCGCTAAGTTCTTCTGGCACATCGATCGTGATGATTGAATCGGCAGGGATGATTACATCCTCTAAATCTGCCCCGATGTAGTTGGCCAAAGCCATTCTACAGAGGGAAAGGCCATTCTGGGCCTTCTTCAGATTATATTCTATCTCGCTCTTCTTGGAGGTGATCCGTAGGAGGTCATGCTGGGTCGACATCTCAGCTTGTATACTTGTCTTGACCACGTTTTCGAGATGTTCCATCTGTTTCTTATAGGCTTCCAGCATCTTGACCTTTTCGTTAACTGCGATGCAGGTGTAGTAGGCGTTGTCGACGTTGGCGTATAGTTGCATCTTGGTCTGCCGCATTTGGATTTCGGAACATTCCTTGCCGGTTCGCGCCATTTTTATGCCATTCGTGATCTTCCCTCCGACATAGAGCGGTTGCGTCAACGATATACCCGCCATATAGACACCTTTCAGGATCATTTCGGAACCCAGCACTTCTATGTTTGGAAAGGCATATAGGAGATTGCCACTCGCATTGACGGTAGGCAACATCGACATCTTGGCGTTCTTGAGGTCGTAATCTGAGATCTTCCATGCGTTCTCAGACTTTGTCAGTTCCTCCGCATTCTGTAGGGCTAATATCCTGCATGAATCCAGAGTCAGTGTCCGTTGTGCATGAGTAGTGGCCAGTACACCGAAAAGCAGCCATATCAATAATATTTTTTTCATCGTTTATAATCTAATATGTTAATGTTTGCTGACTTTAAACAATGCCGCATAGAAGACAGGCAACAATACGAGTGTTATGATGGTCCCGACAGCGAGTCCCGACATGATCGCCGCCGCCATGGAGCTGTACATGGCATCCGTAATGAGCGGTAGCATGCCTAGAATTGTTGTCAACGAAGCCATTACGACGGGGCGGGTTCGGCTTATCGCCGCAGTTACCACCGCTTCGTAGTCAGACTTGCCCTCCTCCCGTTTCAGTCTTCCGATTTCGTCGACCAGCACGATGGAGTTCTTTATCATCATACCCATCAACCCCATCAATCCTATGATGGCAACAAATGTAAATGGTATTTTGAACAACAGCAGGACTGGCACGATGCCGCAGATTACAAATGGGAAGCAAATCAATACTAGCAACAATTTGCGCCAGGAGTTAAAGAGCAACAGCAGGATGCCCAGAATGAGGAGCAGGATTATAGGAATGGTGCCTAATATGTTCTTTATCGCATCGCCTGCCATGTCGTCCTCTCCGATCCAGGCGAAGCTATAACCCTCCGGCAATGCGATGTTCTCGATCTTCTCCTTTATCTCGGACATCACCTTCGCTTGGGTGCCTTCGTATAGGTCAAAGTTAGGGTCGCACTCGGCCTCTATGGCACGTTCCCCGTCGACACGGAAGATATACTGCTCTTCCCATTCAGGCTTCACATTCCTGGCAATCGTTGAAAGTGGAACGCAGCTGAAGATCTTATCCTGTAACTTTGAGGCGGCGTGTGGGTTCTGCGCCAACTCCATCAGATCAGCCTCCGAGAAGTGGAGGTTCATCGTGCTCCAGACCGGTATTTCGTCGAGGTTGGTGATTGGTGTCATGTCGGCGTTCCTCACCTTCATGTTGATCAACACCATATTGTCTTGGTTGTTGATTACGCCAACAGCCAGACCTGATGTGGCAGCTGCCAATGCATTGGCCATATCGGAACGTTCTATACCACAACGAATTGCATTCTCACGGATGTATTCAGCAGTCAAGGATTTCCCCATAGGTCTCCAGTTGTTCTGTACAGAATACTTGTCCACATAAGGACATGCGCGCATAATTTCTTCTGCCTGGGCGGAAAGTGATCTCAGTACCTCCGGGTCGGGTCCTCTAAACTGTACTTCGATAGGATGCGAGGAGGCTATCGAGAAGTTATATCTTCTAAATCGAATGTAAGCCTCAGGATAGTTTTCCCTCAGAAACTTCTGCAGCGAAGGTGTTATTCTTTTTACCGTATTGAAATCCTCGCAATCAATAATTAACTCGCCATAACTATCCCCTCCATTGTTCATTGGACGTACTAGACTATAATGCGCTGGGGCGCTTGACATACAGAAGGAGACGCGTTTAATGTCGGGGGTCTTCATAAGAGTATCAGAGATCTCCGTCAAATCTTTTTTTACCTTATCAGGACTCGTCTGTTCTGGCATCCAATACTCAATCACAAATTGATTGTAGTCGAAATCAGGGAAGAAGAGGTTCTTCACCTTTGTCATTCCAAAGCCACATACAGTTAAGAGGACTACCGCACAACATATCGTGATCTTCTTATGGTCGATGAGTTTTGAGACCATTTTCCTGACAACCTTTTGAATCTTGCCGTTTTCAGGATTCTTCTGTTCTTTCCCTGGTTTTACTTTAGGTGACATCCATGTTTTCACACACATCGGAACTTGTACTAATGCTAAGAACCAACTTGCTAAAAGGCTGACGCACAATACCATGAACATATCTCTACAGTATTCTCCCGCGGAATCTGGCGAAAGGTAAACGCCTAAGAATGTGGAAATGGCGATGATGGTGGCGGCTAAGAGAGGTAAAGCCGTATTCTTCCCGATTCGATAGAGGTAGGTCTTTGGTCCCAGGCCACGCTGCTTATCAATCAGAATACCATCCATGATGACAATGGAGTTGTCAACCAGCATACCCATGGCTACGATAAATGCTCCGAGCGAGATACGCTGCAATGTTGTTCCTACACCATATAGTATTGGAAATGACACGCAAATGGTGAGGATTAGTCCAAATCCAATAATCAATCCACTTCGAAAACCCATTGCGAAGATCAATACCAAAATCACAATGAGAACAGACTCCAAAAGGTTGACCATGAATCCTGAGATAGCCTCACTCACCTTATCAGGTTGGAAGAATATCTTATCGGTTTTGATTCCCACAGGCACTTTCTTCATCACCTCTGCTAGTTTCTGGTCTACCGCCTTGCCTACATCGGGGACAACGGCATTTTTTTCCATGGCGATGCAGATGGCAATAGCAGGGTTGTTGTTAACATAGAACCCATTCTTTTGCGGTTCGGCGAATGTGCGTTTTACGGTTGCAATGTCTCCGATGCGGATGGTTTTACCATCCGATGTGGATATTAATACATTTTTTACATCCTCCTCATCCTCTATTGCTTCGGAGATACGCATGGAATACTCGGTATCATCAGTGGCGAAATTGCCTCCACTGACAGTTTTGCCAGCATTGTTGAGGCTCATCATTATTTGTGTAGGTATCAGACCATTACGGGATAATTTCTCTTTGCTGATAATGATGTCGATGGTCTCTTGTGGCGCACCCGAAACAATCACACGCTTGACCCCCTTCACCTTTTGGAGCTCCCGCCGTATGAACTTCGCATACTTATCAAGTTCTGGATAGGTATAACCATCACCTGTAAGTGAATAGAAGATACCGTAAACATCCATCATGTCATCGATAACAATCGGATCGTAGCAATCCTGTGGCAGTTGTGCTTTTACATCATCAACCTTGCGGCGCACAAAATCAAAATATTGTTCTATGTCACGCATCAGCACAGACATCTCGAACTCTACCGTAAACATTGCCATAGAAGGACGACATTCGGTCTTTATGCGTCGCACGTTTGGCAGTTCACGCAATTTCGTCTCCATCAGAAGAGCCACTTTGAGTTCCACCTCATGGGCTGTTGCTCCTGGATAAGGCACCACCACCATCGCTTGCTTGCCTGCCACCGCAGGGTCTTCAAGCTTAGGCATCGCCGAGAATGCCAACACACCCGCTACTATTATTGCTACCACAAACGACCAGAATATCGTTGGCCGCTTGATGAAAAATTCTGCAAATTTCAGTTTCATAACGATAAGGTTTTACATCAAATCTCCCACATTGGTTTTCGACTTCTCATTTACAATCTTCACTTTCTCCCCGTTATGGAGAGCGTTTACACCAGACCTGACAATCTTGTCGGATGTCTCGAAAGGCGTGTCGGTAAGAGCGTTTCCTTCGCTATCAACACCCAAAAGGTTAATCTCCTTTTCCCTCACGATGGTATCATTGTCCAGTACATATACGAAGGCCTTCCCGTCATGGTTGAATACCGATTTCAGCGGCAGGGAATATTGGTGGATTTTCTTGTTCTTGTCTAGTTTCATGAGGACCTCCACATTGATGCCGGAGGGGAGGGATGCCACAGGTTTCACGAAGCCTAGCCTCATCTGATAGAGTTGGTTCCCGTCGGCCTTAGGTGAGACCGAGATGATCCTCATGCGGTAGCTCTTGTCGGGTTGGACGTTCGTGCGGCAGGTTATCTCCGATATGTTCTCCTTTTTGAGGTATACATCGGACGGGACGTTCAGTGTGACCTCCATGTTTTTGGTGTCCAACAGGGTGAAGACGGGTGTTCCCGCATCCACCATCTCAGAGTTCTCGAAGTTGGACTTTTGTATATAACCACTCGAAGGAGCATATAGCTTGGTGTATTCCAGTTTGTTCTTGTTGGCCTGGAGCTGCATCTGAAGTTGTTCAAGCCCTGCGACCGCCTTTTCGTAATCATTGCCTGAAACGCTCTGCGCTTCGTATAGCTTCCGGATACGGGAGACCTCGTTCTGTAATTGCTTGTACTGTATCTCAACTGCTTGCACTCCTATCATGTAATCTTTGTCATCGAGTACGGCTAACAGTTGCCCTTCCTTCACATAGTCCCCCTCGTGGGTGTAAATCTTTTGGATCTGCCCCGGAGTCTTGAATCCTACTGCTATTTCCCTTCCTTCGTTCACTATGCCTGAAAAACGCTTGACTGCCTCTTTCTCGGCGGTTATGGGGGAGGTTGTGATCACACTACGGACAAGATTCCCGTCTTCCTGCTTAACTTGACAACCGCATACTAACATGCAAACAGCGGCTATAACACAATAATTCCTGCTCATTTTCCTTTCTAATAAATGTGGCACAAAATTGGAACTTTTTTTAACTCGATTCTGTTCTATATTTCCTATTTTATGGTGATAATTGCTCCTTTTGCGGTCAAAAAGAGTTCTTTTTTATATATTTGCATAAAAAATGGCTAAGCATAAATACAAACACCTTGATATATTCCAGCAAAGTCGGCAATGGGAGAACTCATATTCGGCTTTAGGCAAATCCATATTGCTCACGGATAATCTCGGTTATCCGGTCAACCATTCCGATGTGGCAATGAACCTGACCGGAGATCCTTGTAAGATAATGAAATGCATTATTATCGCTATTCTGGAGGGTGAAATGGTCTATGATGTTAACTTGGGAAGGAATACAGCAAGGAAAGGTGAGCTTGTCGTCATAATGCCTAATACGATTGGACAGTTGGTATCGATGTCGGAGGACGTGCAGGTCGCGATCATTTATTTCGAACCCGAGTTTTGGCCTATCCACGAGTTGAGCCCGGAGTGCTTGACGCTGTTCAATCGTTTTTTCACCTCTTCCTTCACTGTAAATTCAAGCAAAAGTCTATTTGCCCGCTTTTTGGATATGTATGGACAGATCAAACAACTCCTCGGGAGGGAGGACTATGAGTTTAAGGAGATAGCGGTGAAGGGATACCTTCAGATCATGTTGGCCGATGCCTGTCAATGGATCGTGAACTATTACAGAAACCCAGAAAACATGTCAGGTAATAGTAATAATATCCAACGGATATACAACAATTTCATCGAGCTTGTCAAACAGAACTACCGTACTGAAAGGGCGATTCCTTTTTATGCCGACAAGCTATGCCTTAGCACGAAGTATCTTGGGCAGGTTGTTGTGAAGGCTTCGGGGAAAAGTGCGCTGGATTGGATAGCGGATTATGTCATATTGGAGGCTAAGGCGTTGTTGAAAAGCAGATGTTACAATGTTCAGCAGATTTCGGGCATCCTCAACTTCCCCAATCCGAGTTTCTTTGGCAAATACTTCAAGGCTCATACGGGCATGACACCAAGACACTATATGATGGAATAGGAAGGACACAAATCTCTGCCACGTCACTGTCGAGCATCTCTTGGACTCCTCAAATCGTGTAGATTTTTCCCTTGAAATCATCTACATTGTGTATTGCTATATTTTTCTTTTCCATACAAAGATATTTTTCAATTGATCATATCACCTTCGCCAGAATATCAGGTATGAAACCCGCATCAAACAGTTCGAAGGCGAAACATTTCTTGCCAAGGTCTTTGATCGAGGCGCCAAGGTGGTAGAGGATGCTGCTGTCGATGATCAGAAAGCGGTCATGCATCGAAGTGGTGTGCCTTACCGTAAGTGTAGGGTACTGGGCGTTGAAGCTACGAATATCCTGTGCGGTCAGTCTTGTGTTGGGCAAGGTGTAGATGGTGACATCCACGCCGCTGTTTTTGGTCGTCAGTCTTTCAAGCACAGATAGGTCCACATAATTGTCTATCAATATAATCTCCTTCTGAGCCTGACTAATAAAGCTTTGGAATTTAGC